>JAFQUH010000121.1 GCA_017408635.1 Ruminiclostridium sp.
GCAGAATTGCGGCGCCCTTCAGGGCATGTCCTCGACGCCCCGCCGCAGGCGGAATTTTAAATCTATCCACCGAAGGTAGCAGTCCGCAGGACTGCGACCATTTTTGAAATCTTCGATTTCAAAAAAATAGGATTCCACAACATTTGCCGAAGGCAAATATTTCATCCGCCAAAGGCGGATTTCATCAAAACCGGAGGTTTTGATTTCACCGTGCCATAGGCACGATTTCATTTTGAAATTTGTCCCCGACAAATTTCAATTTGTTCCCCAAAAATTAAGAGGCTGTAAAATACTTCGTTTTTTACAGCCTCTTTTGTTATTTATCATCGTTATCCGGCTTTTGTACCGTTACGCCGTTCTTTATTATAGTACCCTTTTTGGCATAGGGGTTATTCACCTGCTTTGATTTTTGCGGCAGGTCGCTGTCCTGACTGTAATACCAGCCGAAAATGAGCATATATATTATCATACCCGCAAGCCACAGTCCTATTGCAACAAAGGTGAGCCATAGCGGTAGTCCGAAGGCAAAATGGCAGATAAGAAGCAATATAGCGGGGATAAGTCCATCAAGGTTAAGAAGCATATTTATAAGCAGGCAGAGTAAAAATCCGCCCTTTCGGGAAGTTCTTCGCATTTTGTGTCTCCTTTTGTTTATTTAACTATAAGAATTGTAGCATAAATTCTCTATAAAATCAACATATCTGTAGAAAAAGCCTCTGTGACAAAAATCACAGAGGCTTTTCTTTTTTATTTTCAGAGGGGTTTTCTCGTCTTACTCTTCATTATCAGATACTACTTCATCGCTCTTGTTACCAAGTGCTACCGCACCTACGATAAAGCCTATCACAACCACCGCACCGATACCGCTGAAGGCTAACCAATTGGGCATTGCCGAGCTTTCAGACGATGCAACGGGCTGTGTCTGTTCCATAACTGCCGCCTTGGCGGGACTGCCGTTCTCCGAGGGAGCTTCAGCCGATACAGGAACGGCAGACAATATAAGTGTAAGTGTTAATGCAAAAATAACGGATAATCTTTTAAAAGTCTTTTTCATAAGTCTTCACCATTCCCTTTCAGTTATTTCCCGAAGGTTAATTCAGGATAAGTTGTGGTAATTATTTATCTTACAATTTCAGTATATCACAGAAATTTCTGTTGTCAATAATTGTTACAAAATTGTAATCACTTTGTAACCAAATTGTAATCTTACTGTTACCGTTTTGTAATAATCACAGAAAAACTCCTGATGATATCATACCATCAGGAGTTAAAATTATTTATCTGGATCTGACCTTTTTCACGATAATTACCGAGGCGGCAGCCACCACCACTACGGCTATTATAATAATGATTAAAAGCGTCATATCAGAGCCTGTATCGGTGCTATCTCCTCCCGATAAGGAGCTTTCAGCGTCGGAGGTCGGAGTCTGGTTGCCACCACCATTTCCTTCGGGTGAAGCCGAGGAATTATTATTGTCTGTTGCGGGATTATCCTGACTTAAGTCTGAATCCTCTGAATTTCCATCAGAGTTTTCAGGATTATCCGTTTTATCGGATTCAGGCTTGCTCGTGCCGGGTTTATCGGATTCAGGCTTACTTGTACCGGGCTTATCTGATTCCGGCTTACTTGTACCGGGTTTATCGGAAGAAGGCTTATTCGTTTCCGGCTTATTTGTTTCAGGCTTTCCACCCGGCTTCTGACTGGGAGGTACTTCACGATTTTCAACAGTAAAGTTCACCTTTATAGTTTCCGAGTCGGAGGTTGCTGTCCAGCTTCCGTTTTTATATACCTGCTTATCAAATCTGACCTGAAGCGTATAGCTTCCTGCTACGTGTACGGTAAAGGAATTTGTACCCTCTAATTTTTCTATTCCACTTTCAGGAGTTACATTCCAATCTGAGAATACGTATCTTTCCGCCTTTTCTACAGGCTTTATGCTACTGTTGGCGCCTACCGCCACAAAGGTAAGAGTGTCCTCGGTATAGTATTTACCGCCGTTTGCGATACCTGTCACGATATTGCTCTTACTGTCAGCAAGACCGCCTAAAGCAGCCGTTACATTATCCTTGTAATTGTCACCGCATTTTTCACAGGTGTGGAGAGTATAACCCTCATCTACTGCAGTAGGATTAATAACCTTAACTGTATAATTATGTCCTGTTGCGGTAATATTTTTAGTATACTCCTCACCGCAATATTTGCAGGTATAATTTACTATACCATCAGTAACACAGGTGAGCTTCTGTATAACGGTTTCGCTATAAGAATGCTGACATTCATAGGTAAAAGGCTCATCTGTAAGATATGCGAAGCCACAATCCCTGCAGGTACGAAGTATCTTATCTCCGCTTCTCTTATCGAAGAATACGTGTCCTGATGCCGCTTCCATTTCTTCATATTCATAACCGCACTTTGAGCAGGTATGTCTTACCACAGCATCCTTTGTGCAATGACCTGTACGGGTAACCTTATCCGTAAAGGAATGCTTGCAGGTGGATTCCTTCTTGGGATAGTATTCAAACTGAACGCTTTCAACCCACGTTTCATCGCCTGCCCAGATACCGAACACCTTGCTCTTGCCCTTAAGATCGTATGTACCAAGCCATACCTTTCTTGTGGTAGCCTTGAGTCCCGGCGTCTGTGATTTATCTACACCGATTTTTTCAAAATCTACGGTCGCATACATAGATACTGTGTCGTAGGCGTCGCTATACTCACAGGTAAAATCAACACCTAAAATAACAGTATCATAATTGAAGATACTACCTCCGAACATTTCTATAGTCGTGTAGTCACCCATAATGGTCTTTGTCTGCTCACCACTGTGAGGTCTTGAAATACCGCTGAAGGGATCTATATATTTTGTTCTGTTATAGTTATTTTCGGTATATACACCCGTCTGAAAATGTGCTTCGCCTAACTTTCCAAGCTCTTCGTAATAGCCCTTTACTATCTTGCAGGGAGCACAGAAGATACCGTTTGTTCCATCAGCATAACCAAGTGACAGGCCGTAGTAATAATCTGCATCCTCATACATTATAAATACCGTGGATCTCTTACCCTGCCATGCATATGAATAGCGATAGTTTGCATAAAGGCTTGTTGTTACACTCTGAAGTGCTTCGCCTGTAATATTTTCGCCTCTGAATACTACGCTGTAGGTAGGCTTATTCTTATTATCGACGCTGTTTGTTGTGCCGTCACCTTTATCGCCCGTGCCTTCACGGGAGCCATCCATAAAGAAGGAGTTTTCGCCCGAAGGGGATTTTTCTACTCCGTATATAAGAGTCTGGGCAAGTATATCGTATATCTGCTTATAGCTGTAATTTTTCAGCTTATTGGCGTCAAAGGGCACCTTTTCGCCATTTGAATCAGGAAGTACCGCCACGTTGAAGCGAGAGCGCAGATATGCCGCTATAGTAGTTTTGTCAATACTGTCGGCAAATAACTTTGAGAGCTTATCTGTTTCCTGCTTTGTTCTGTCCTTGAAATCGTAAAGCAGGTACTCCGTCTTTCTTATTTCGTCTGTCCAGATGTTCGGAACGTCGTATATTTCATCCTGGGGAGGCTGGGGAGTTTTTATCTCGCTTGTCTGTGAGCTTCTTGCGGTATCCTTTACCTCGATATATTCACCGTTTACGTAGGTTCTTACACCCGGGATGCACCAACCGAGCACCTCGTTCTTTGTGATTTTAAAGGTCTCGTTTTCAGGGGTTTCGGGATCGTCTGCTCTGTCAATGAAATACAGAGCATGGAAATTGAAGGCGTTATTCTTTGACGAATCCACGTCTACGTTATCCGCCTTACCAAAGGGAGTAAAGGGCTCTTCTACCTTATAGTCGCCTGTTGGCACGGTAGATACAAGATTACCTGAAACACGGGCGTTGCTTATAGAAACCACCTCTGCCCCGCTTGAATTCTTATGGCGGATAGAGGGACTGTCAAAGCACGCAAAGAGTGTGGCACGGTTCATAGTGCCAAGCACAGCGTTACCTATAACCTTTACGCCATCGTTTATATGGAACATAACCATAGGCTTATTTGTAAGTGCGTCGGGCAGGTCTATCGGGAAATTGGAGGTGGTCATATGGTTTGTTATACTACCATATGACGCTCTTGTCATAGTATTGCCGACAAACATATCATTCTTACCGAAGCTGTAGTTATAGGTATAGTCAATGATATTACCTCTGTAGATACTGTTTCCGTCACCACTCAGCGTTTTGCCGTTTGAAAACTGACCGAATTCCAGCCAGCAGCCTCTCCAGGTGGAACGTGCAAAGTCAGAATTTGATATAAAGTAACGATAATTTATATCACCGGGAGTGATGCCGTCCTCGGTTTCCACCCAGGTGCTTGAAGTACCGTACACGTTCTTTACAACCGTATTGTCTGTTACGGTCTTGTAGAAAAAGCCGTAATCACAGTACTGAATAGCGCCACCCTGAATGATGGTGTTCTTCAGCTTGCAGTTTGTAAAGCAACCGACGCCACGCTGGATGCTGGTTACATTTATATACAGTCCGTCTGTATTTACATTGAAGAAGGCGCTGCTGTTTGTTGACTGCATTGTAAGGGAAAGATTTGTAATATAGCCGCTTATGGGCGCATTATCATCTGCGCTCATAACGAATATACCCGCACCTGACACGTCGTTTGTCTTGTTTGTTTTGATAGAAGCGCCGTATTCAAAGATTACTCTGTACTCTGCGCCGCCACGAAGCACGATAGGTCTGTCTATACGGTATTCGCCGCTTTCGATATATAGAATAGTATCATCTGTGCTTGCTATATAGTCAAAGGCTTCCTGCAGCTTTTCGTGGTTACTGCTATAGTTCCAGCTGAAGCCACCGAAATCCTTTGTAAAGGACTTCATCTCATACTTGCCTGATTTTAAATCATAGTAACATCTGTCCTCGATGCCCGCTCTCTCAAGTGCGTCTTCGTCTGCACCGAATTTACCCTGTGACGCATAGCCGTAGGTAGGGGTGCGGGGACTTCTGAAGGCGGACATATCAACATATCTGCCAAATTTGGGAGAAACGTAGATAAAATCGTCGGTTACCCAGGAAATATCCTTGTTGCCGTCTTTGTCTACCCAGCCCATAGCAGGAGTTCCGTCGGAATTGTTCCAACCTCTTTCGCCCCATACTATTTCAGTTCTGTCATACCAGCCTTCTGTAAAAGGCTTACCGCCTTTCCAGTCATCCACCAAAAGATTTTCATAATTCCAATCTCTGATTTTAAAAGCATTATCGGAAAAATAAACGTTGTTACCGTTTACACGTTTTCCGGAATAGCTTGCTACCCATTCAGAGTTTGAAAGAGCCACAAGAGTAGTCCATTCAAGAGAATCACATTCTATTTTATTCTGTGTAAAAGCAGTTCCCCCGTGAAGCCATATCATTACGATTTTCTGACCGTGTGCATGGTTTGCCGAAGACAGCTTGTCGCCGGTAATAGTATCACGGATTATATATCCCTTACTGGTATATATAAATTTCTTCTGCTCGGCATCCCAGTATCTTTCCCAGAAATCAAAGGGAGTAAGTCCCTGATTCTCGAAATATTCAGCAATATCGTTATAGGCACCATCCTTGAAAAGACAGCCACTTACCGCATTAGAGGTAGTGGTTGTATCCATTACAAAGTTATACACTCTTTCAAAGGTGATATCTGAATAGGTGGTATGAGGACACCAACAACCTGCGCCACTTCGGGAGAAGTAGTAGTTACCTATATAGTGGTTTGAAAATACCGTAGTACCCATACTGAAGTTTATCTGGAATAAGGGTAACTGATGCAGACCGTCATTATCGGTATAATATCCGCCGTAGTGATAGCTATCGTAGAAGAAAGCATCGTTTGTCTGTACACCGTAGTATACAAGTCTTGTAGGACCTATGGTCAGATTTGTGACACGGGTAAGCATATCCATATAGCACCAGCGCTGGAAGCATCCGAAGCCTGACGCCGCTATATTATCAATAGAGGCATATTTTGTACGTATTCTGTAGAAAAGAGAAAATTCTTCGCCTACAGGCTGGATATTATCAGAGCAGAGATTTGACATAATGGTCTTTACACTACTTGTGGGCTTGAAGCTACTGTGTGCGTTTTCTACAACAAATACTATATCTGATATTTTTGCAGAGCTATACCAGGCATAGGTTTCGGAAAGGTTGCCGTTTACAAAAAAACCGTTTACGTCAACGGTATTTCCGTTCATATCCTTGTAATTAGGCTTTATGACAAAGGCGGTTTCGCCCGCAATACTGTTTATTGCCGTACTGCCCCACAGATACACGGAGCCTGTAAAATAGTAAACACCCGGATTTACAAAAATAGCGCAGTTATCACGTTCTCTTGACATTTCGAAAGCGTGGTTGAACATATCGGTATAATCGTAATAAGGATCGGATGGATTATAATTCGGGAAGTAGAGCTTTCCTGACGAATCCTTGTCCTTTGCTACGTCATCAGGGAAATATACAACCTTGTCACCCTTATCATACATATTATTAAGGTCATTTTCAGGTCGCATACCTATTTCACCCGAATAGCCGTATTTCACGGTTCCCTCGTTGGGATCGTAATCCACAGGGAAGGGCGAGGTAGCCGCAGGCGTGTCAGCGGTAGAAGGCATAGTTGCCGACGCCGATACGGGAAACATTCCGAATATCATAGCGATAGTCAGAAGCAGAGATATTGCAACGTAAACATATTTTCTTTTTCCGGTATAACTCATTGATTTTAATTCCTTTCAAAAGGCGATAAGAAAGTGGTATAATATTGCAGACAACACTTTCCCACTATCCCATATTAAATTATACTTTATACGGCAACATAAATCAATAATTATACAGTAAGTGGTTAATATCAGGGATAAGAGGGCATATACAAAGATAAGATGCCGTTTTTTTAGGTAAGATGCCATATAAAAATAAGTTGCCACAAAAAGAAGAAAAGCCTCCCTTTCGGGAGGCTGTAAATCAAAAATCTTACTTTGTCTTCTTTGCAGTTTCCTTCTTTTCTTCAGTAGGCTTTGCTTCTGCCTTCTTTGCAGCGGTCTTCTTTTCTGCTACGGGCTTTGCTTCTGCCTTCTTTGTAGCGGTCTTCTTCTCTGCTGCAGGCTTTGCTTCTGCCTTCTTTGCAGCGGTCTTCTTTTCTGCTGCAGGCTTTGCTTCTGCCTTCTTTGTAGCGGTCTTCTTTTCTGCTACGGGCTTTTCTTCAGCCTTCTTTTCAGCGGCAGGCTTCTTTGCGGCAGGCTTCTTTGCAGCGGTCTTCTTTTCAGCCTTTGCTGCAGTGGTCTTTGCCTTGCTTGACTTCTTTTCCTGCTTCTTTACTGCGTCAACAATGTTCTTGAATTCGAGTGCCTTATCAACACTGCCTTCTACCTTTAACTTGCCTGTTGTGTAAGCTAAAACGGGATCGAGCTTGCCATTTACCATCTTGATGAAATCGTCACCGCTGATGATGAACTTGCAATCGTGGTCGTAGTATTCGTAGGGCTCTACAAAAAGCTGCTTATCCTTAAGCTCAATGTAGAATGCGCCTTCGCCCTCGCCGACAATATCAACCTGAACTGCAAGGTGTCCTTCGATGTTACTTACATCGCTCTTCATGATTGTTTTCTTTGTGGTTTCAAAAATCTTCTCGTAGGTCATTTTTCTTATTCCCTTTCTTCTTATATAATTTCGCCCTGTTCGGACTGCTGACGCCTGATTTTTTTGGAGGTAGTCTTTTCAAATTCCTTATCACGAAGTCTGATTCTTCTGATGGTCTTTGATGAGGTTACAGTCTTATTTATTTCCTTTATAAGCTCTGTAAGCTCTGCCGCTATCTCTGTTTTTTCCTTATCCTTGAAATATTCGGGATTCGGAACTATTTCGGCTGTGATATAGCCTTCCTCTGCATATATAAGCACCTCGGCTACCATATCCTTACCTGCGAACTTGTTTTCAAGCTCTTCGGGAGATACGTTTTCGCCGTTGCTTAATATTATGAGATTCTTCTTTCTGCCTGTGATATATACACGGTTATCCTTTACGTAACCGAGGTCACCCGTATGAAGCCAGCCGTCCTCTGTGAGAGCCTCTGCGGTAGCTTCGGGATCCTTATAATAGCCCTGCATTACAGAGGGACTCTTTACAACGATCTCGCCGTCCTCGATTCTTATTTCACAGCCTCTTACCACAGTACCCACGTCACCGTAATTTTCATCCGTAAATACCGATGAGGAAATTCTGGGTGAGCATTCTGTCATACCATAGCCCTGAGAAATCGGAATACCAAGCTCCTTATAAGCCTTTGTTATTTCAGGGGCAAGATATGCGCCGCCGCTGTAGATACCTTTAAGTCTGCCGCCGAATACCGCCTGCGCTATCATCTGAGGAGGTATTTCAGGCTTTGCCGCCGCTGCCGCCTTTATCTGCTTTAAGATAGTTTCTGCAATCATAGGTACAAGCAGGATGAAGGTAGGCTGGAACAGTTTTAAGTTCAGCGCAATTCTCATCATAGAATCATTTACACATACCGTAGTACCGTAGCGGAGTCCTAAAAGTATATCGCAGGTAAAGCAATATACGTGGTGGATAGGAAGTACTGTAAGTATCGATTCACCGAGAGAGCTTTCTCCGTCACAACACATAGCGTTGTCTATAAAGTTGCCGTGAGTCAGCATAACGCCCTTACTCTTGCCGGTAGTACCTGAAGTATAAAGGATTGCCGCTAAAGTATCGCCCGTTATTTCGGGGAGATTTTCTGCAGGTGCATATTCCTTTACTATCTTTTCCGTAGAGATAACGTCGTCATTTTCCTGAAGGCAGATATAGTGCTTTACTTCAGGGCAGGCTGACTTTATCGCATCCAGCATAGGAGCGTATCTCTTATCGTAGAAGAATACCGTTATATCGGCTCTTTGTAAAAGCTCGCACAAGTCGGGGCAAGGAAGCTGTGCATCAAGGGGAACTACAGGATTTGCTGTAGATACCGAACCGAAATAGCTCACAAGATAAGCATAGCTTGTAGGACCTATTACTGCCGCATGAAGCTTTTCACCGACCTCGGTAAGAAGATAGTTTGCGACTCTGTGGCAATCATCGGCAAACTGTGTGTAGGATTTTTCAACTACCTCCTTGCCTGCCTTTTCCTTTACGTAAGGTGCATCGCCGTAAAGAGCCGCCGCTTCTTCGTATAAATCACGGAGAGTCTTTATTTTATTCTTGTCCATATTTTCTCCCTTTATCAGTTCTTGAGGCTTTCCATATACTTTACTGCCTCGCCTACTGTATGAAGGTCAGCTACCTGATTTTCGTCAACCGTGATATCAAATTCCTGTTCAAGCTCTCCTAAAAGGCTCATAAAATCGTATGAATTGAAGCCTAAATCTTCAATGAATCTTGAATCCTCTGTGATAGTGTCCGCATCTACCTCAACGTAGTTTAAAATGATTTCCTTTAACTGTTCAAACATCTCTTCTGTTCCTTTCTATATATAATTTCATTATACCCAATCGAATATTTCACCGATGGTGCGGTTAGGATCTTCAATGCCTCTGAAAAGCGCACGGCAGATGTAATAATAGAGATATTCCATCTCGCTTTCGGTAACGGCGTCCTTTCTGTATTCAAAATTGAAGTTCAGACCGTTGTCCTCTGCTCTGTGCATAACCGTGAGATATAAAGGCTGACCTGCAACGCCGTTTGTGTACCACATAGTCTTGTACTTTATATCAGGCATTTCGTTTTCCTGACGCTGTAAGGTCATAGGCTGATAGGTAAGACTTAAGCTCTCGTAGCTCGCTCCCGGAGGATTCTTCCAATGTCTTGCTCTTCTTATCGTATAATCGATGGGATCGAAGTTTGCATGACGGAACAGCTTGTTCTGTTCAGCCTGGATTATATGAAGTCCTTCAAGGAAGGTCTGGGTAGGCTCGATTACTGTACGGATGGGGAAGAAATGAATTCTCGTACCGCCTGATTTCTTTTCAAGGAGAGTACCTCTTCTTGCTACACAGCTCTTTACAGATACGTCCTTTTCATCGTTATTGAACTTTGAAAGAATTGTACGAAGTCCCATAAGCAGAAGTGTTGCCATAGGTATCTGATAGTCAAGGCAGAACTGCATAAGTCTGTCGGAGGGTTCCTTTTCAAGACTGTATACGGCAATTGCCGCCTCGGGATTCTTTGATACGACCATAGCGCAACGCTGGTCGGGATTGTTGTTTTCTCTTCTCTGGGTGATGAGTCTGCCCATACCGTTGAAATCGGTATACATAGGCTCGCTCTTTGTAATCTCGTTCATCCAGAATTCTTCGTCACGCTTCTGTGCAGGTGAGCCTGCCTCATATTCAAGATCCTTTTCAAGCGCCTTGATATAGGACATCATAGGCTTCGGCATCTCTGTACCGTAGCATAATGCACAGTAGGTCTTAAGCACGTATTCGTCAAACATAATAAGGGAGCTTGAATCCATTGTCATATGATCTACCTTTAAGTAGATTCCGTTATAACCGCCGGGAAGTCTTATTATTGCTATATAATTCATAGGTGAATGGAATCTCTCGAAGGGAACTGCAGTCCAGCGTTCCATTTCCTTGTGAGCGTCCTCTTCATTCCAGTCAGAAAAATCTATAAAGGGCACCTGTCTGTCATCGTTGGGTACTATATACTGATAAACAGTATCGTCCTCATCCTTTAAGAATCTTATTCTCATAGAATCGAACTGCTGATATGCGAGCTTTATAGCCTCTCTTAATTTGTTGTGGTCAAGCTCTATCTGTACATAGAAGCCTGTACCTATATTAAGCACCTGATGTGCTGAAAATCTTATCGTATAGTTATGTATTCTCTGGGCGGCGGTAAGGGGGTAGCATTGTAACACCGCTCCGTTAACGTTAAATTCCTTCATATATTCTCCATTTATCAGATATTATCAAGAAAGTCCTTTACAGCCTTTCTGTATTCTTCGCCGTTTTCGTAGTAGCTTGCACCGTGACCTGCGCCCTTTATCTTTACAAGAGCCTTCTTTGTAAGGCATTCTTCGTAGTTTCTGTCACTCATCCATACGGGTACGAAATTATCCTCTTCGCCGTGGATGAACAGAATCGGGCATTTGGTTTCCTTTACAGCGTCAAGGGTGGAATAATCCTTGAAGCCGTAGCCAGCCTTCTTCTTGCAGATCTTATTATTTATCTCCATAGTAGGAAATGCAGGTAATTTATAATCCTTTTTAAGCACGTGTGAAAATACGTCAAAGGGAGAGGTGAAGGCGCAGTCGGCAATTACCGCCTTTACATTGTCAGGGAGGTTTTTATTCGCTGACGCCATTATTACCGTTGTACCACCCATTGAAACTCCGTAGAGCAGTATTTCCTTTTTATCGTACTTTTCGTTTACGTAATTTATCCAGGACATACAGTCAAATCTGTCTAAAATGCCGAAGCCTATATATTCTCCCTCGCTGTCGCCGTGGGCACGGTTATCAACCAGAAGGCAATCGTAACCTTCCTTTAACATAAATGCCGCAAAGGAGCAGCTGCTCATTCTTCCGCTTGTATATCCGTGAAAGCAGATAACCA
>JAFQUH010000122.1 GCA_017408635.1 Ruminiclostridium sp.
GGCGACGAGCAGAATTGCGGCGCCCTTCAGGGCGGGGCGTTGAGGACGTCGCCCCCTACGGGCGTGGTTTATAATATTGTGATAATATTGCCATAAATACCGATGAAAACGGAATTTGTAATGCCTTGCCCAAAAAAATTTATAGGGGAAATGTAGGGGGCGACCTCCCGGACGCCCCGCCGCCGAAGGCGGAATTTTCAAATCATCAATTGCCAAAGGCAATTGATTCCACATCTGCGCCGTGAGGCGCAACTTCACGAGCCGGAGGCTCGCTTCACTCCTTCACTTTTGCGGAGCAAAAACTTCACTTTGAAATTTGTCCCCGTCAAATTTCAATTTGCCAAACCATAATCCGAAAAATTCAAATGTCAAAAAAATATATTGACATTGTATATATAATATGCTATAATCATATCAACTTAAGGTAAATTATATTTACTTTTACGAATAAAAGGTAATCTGTGGTTGCTTTATTTCATCCATACGGACAGAATAAAACACAGGCTTTTCCACAGATATAGTAAAAATTACAAACGAGGAAATGAAAATGAAAATGAAAAAATTCGGCGCAGTTCTTTTATCTGCTATGCTGATAGTATCCGCCCTTTCAGGCTGTAGCAAAGCAAACGGCAATAACCAGAGCGGCACAGGCACAGGCGATTCCATCGCCGCCCCGGGCGATCTTACCAATATCGAGTTTGAAAAAGCAGATATAGTAATCGAGGGGAATAATGAAGCGGTTATTTTTGACGAGGACGGCTTTAAGCTGACCTGTACGGGATTAACAAAAACCGAAAACAAGAATCCCAACGGAAATGCCGACGTCGTTTCCTCCGCCATTGCTCTTAAGGTGGAAAACAATTCGTCAAAAAATATCGAAATGTACGTGGATTATCCTTACGTAAACGGAATACTGACGTTGGGCGGTTCTATCGTCTTTGCCCCGGATTTTAATGATACGGGAGATTATCCGTTATGCTACGACTACGATTACGACATGGAACTGTTCGGCGGTGAATATCCTATAGAAAAGGTAACCTCCGTATTCGTATACTTTACAATTTATGATTATGACGATCCCGAGGACGAGGGCATTTTAAAGAAAGTTGCTATATATCCCGAAGGCAAGAACGCCGCAAAGCTCTACAGAAGAGAGCTTAAGGAGGGTGATACTCTTATATATAGCGACGAATACGTGGATATAGTTGCAGTAGGCCCGATATATTCTGACGATGATATCTTTGCAACCTCCTTTTGTGTGACAAACAAGACCGATAAATATATAAATATTCTTACAAGCAAGGAAAAGAGCTTTTCCACAGAGGTTTTAGAGGCTGGCGCAAGAGAATATATCTGCAAGAATACACCTCCCGGACAGACGCTCTTCTCACCCTTCGGCTGGTTCTATTCCGGAAATTCAGCCCTTTCCGGTCCGGATGACAACTTTGACATCACCTGCAGCTTCCATATGGAATACAGCGACAAGGTGGGCGAATATATCCTATCTACCGATAAGATAACCTTCCCCTGGAAGGCAGAATAAATAAAAATATAGAAGGCGTTTTCAGAACGCCTTCTTTTTTACGTAAAATCTGCTCCGAAAACGAACAAAAATGCAGAGCAGAAAATATAGAATTTGTCAATAGCAAAATCAAAATAAATTGCACAAAAAACGCACCCGTATTTCGTCATTTTTCTACCCCAAAAATGTTTTCCACATATGGCTGACTTTGGTAAAGAAACGGCTAAAAGCCTTATTTAAAGCCGTTTTATTAACACTTTCAACGGAGTTTTCAACAAAAAATAAGGTTTTGAACCGATTTTTCGGTGGAAAAAAGGTAGTTTTCCACCATTTCAACAGTTTTTCCTGTTGAAAGTGTTGAAAACTTCAGGTTATACAAAAAGTAGAATGTAACGCATTTTCAGTAAACCTTTACATTAAAAAATTTCAAAAAATTAATTATATTTTTTGGTCATTATTTTTTAAAATATAACCTGTAGTAAATTTTATTTCCAGACCTATAAAAGTTTTCCCACCCACAAGGAGAAAAATTTTCAACCAGTCACGGTTTTTCAAAAACTCTGAAAAAGGCTTGTTTAAGGGGGTTTATTAACACTTTCAACGGAGTTTTCAACAGTTTTTGGGGTTGGAACTCTGAAAAGTGTTGAAAAGTAGTGAGTTTTCAACAGCTTTTGGTTGAAAAACTTTAGCCTCGGAGTATAATTTTTCAGAATTTCCCGATAATACAAATAGTAATTTTCGATAGGAGAAATATCTGAAATGGTGAAAGCGGTAAACAAGCTGATTTTAGAGATCAATAATACGGAAAACGAGTATTTTGAAAAGGCTGTGCTGTATATCCGACCTGAAAAGGCGGAGGACAACAAGCTGTCAGATTCGGCAAGGGAATATTTAAGCAGGATATCAGGTGGGGACAGAAGGGTACAGAAAAAAAGCGGTATATTATTATCCCTTCTTATAAATCTCGCCGTAGCCACCTTCAGCGCCATGGTAACGGCGGTAGTGCTGTTGGTTTTGTAAATTTGACAAAGGCAAATTTAACCGTCCTTCTCTTGAATTTTCCTTTAAAAAGTGCTATAATCCTATAGGAATAAATGAAAAAGAGATGATAACAGATGGTCAAGGACCTTACAAAAGGCACTCCCTGGCGGGTGCTTTTAAGTCTGTCCCTTCCTATGCTTGTAAGCGTTGCCTTTCAGCAGATGTACAATATTGCCGATAGCATTATAGCAGGAAACTGGGCAGGCGAGTTTGCACTCAGCGAGGTAGGTGCAAGCTATCCTATAACGATGATATTTTTAGCAATTGCCACCGGCGGTAGTGCAGGTGCGTCGGTAGTGGCGGCAAGGCTTTTCGGAGCAAAGGAGCATAAGCTTCTTAAAACCGCAATATATACTACCCTCATAGCCTTCACCATACTGGCGGCAATACTGACGGTCGCAGGACTTCTGCTTTCCGCTCCTATGCTGGAGCTTTTAGGCACGCCAAAAACGATTATGCCCAGTAGTGACGCATACCTTCGCATCTACGTACTGGGGCTTGTCTTCTTGTTTTTATACAATGCCTGTAACGGCATTTTTACCGCTCTTGGCGACTCTAAAACTCCCCTTTACTTTCTGATAGGCTCATCGGTGGGCAACGTGGTACTGGATCTTATTTTCGTTCTATGCTTTGGTATGGGTGTACCCGGTGTTGCCTGGGCAACCTTTATTGCTCAGGGTATAGCGGCGGTATTGGCGGTAATCACCTTACTTAAAAGAGTGGGGAAAATACATAGTGAAAGAGCACAACTCTTTTCCCTCAATATGCTGGGACAGATTTCAAGAATCTCCGTTCCGTCAATCCTTCAGAGCAGCTTTGTATCGGTGGGAAATCTCTTTATACAAAGCCTTGTAAATTATTACGGTCAGACCGAGCTTGGTGTTATCGGCGGTTATACGGCGGCTATCAAGCTCAACACCTTCGCCCTTACCTGCTTTACCACCATTTCAAACAGTATTTCGGGCTATACTGCCCAGAATATCGGTGCAGGCAGATTCGACAGAGTAAAAACGGGTATAAAATCCGGGGGAATAATGAGCTTTATCGTAGCGATTCCCTTCGCTATAGCCTTCTTCCTGTTCGGAGGTGAGCTTACCTCCATCTTTGCCACCGAGGGCGGCGAGGAGATAATCAGAACGGGCAGGATATTTTTACAGATAGTATCGCCCTTTTACCTTCTGATAGGCTTTAAGATAGTCATAGACGGTGCTATGCGTGGTCTTGGTATTATGCTGCCATTTATGACCGCCACCTGCCTTGATCTTGTTATAAGAGTTGTCTTTGCCTATATCCTTTCTCCCTTCTTTAAGAGTGACGGAATATGGATGAGCTGGCCTGTCGGCTGGATGATAGCTCTCTTTATAGACCTTGGATTTTACTATTACTATATAGTAAAGGGAAAAGCCGTTAAGAAAACAATGGAATAAAAGAACGTCGCTTGCTGTGGCTGATATGGTAAAACTACCGTATCACAGCCATTGAAATCTGCAGGCGGCTTATTTTATTGTCGATTTACACAAAAGCACACACTATATTTGCATCGGATTGTATAAAATGCATTTTTTTACTTTACTTGACAGTTAATTTATGGTACAATCATTTTATAGTATTTAGTGTTAAACGGGAGGTATATCCATAATGAAAAGCATCAGAATAAAAATCATGGCGGCGATGATAGCAATAGGTCTTTTATCGTCAGTTCTTCTGGGTATCGCAGGAACGATGCTCAACACCAACTCTGCAAATGACGTTATGAGCAAATCCCTTACCGAAACGGCAAAGGTTGCGGCGTCAAGAGTGGAAAAGGAGCTTCAGCTTTATCTGACGATAGCTACGGAGCTTGGCTGTACCGCTTCGGTAGCCGACGAGGAGGGCGGTACTCTTAAAAGAGCCGCCGCAATCGAAGACAGACTGGCAAGATACGGTCTTAGCTCGGGCGGTGTTCTGGGTGCAGACGGTAAGAATATAGCTACGGGTGCAGATTGCTCCGAGGAGGAATTCTTCAAAAAGGCATTCAGCGGTAAGGCAAATATATCCGATTTTGCCCTTGAAAGTCCGCTGAAGATTTACAATACGGCAGTAATTGCGGCACCTATCTGGAAGGGCGGCGTTGTTGGTACCTCCATTATCGGTGTAGTATACATAGTACCCTCCGCAACCTTCTTTGAAGAGCTGGCAACCTCTATAAAGGTAGGAGAACAGGGTAACGCATACCTGCTTTCAGGAACAGGTATCACTATGTGCAACGTGAATGCGGATCTGGTCGGCGTAAACTCCCAGGAGCTTGCTCTTGAGGACGCCTCTCACAAGAGCCGTGCCGAAGTGGAAAAGAAGATGATGGCAGGCGAGCCGGGATTTTCTACCTATACCTTCGGTGGAAAAACTGAATATATAGCCTACGCTCCCATTGCCAACACGGTAGGCTGGTCCATCGGTATAAACGTTGAACAGCAGGAATTTTTAGGCGGCGTATACGTATCCCTTGTTATAAATATCATAGTTGCACTTGCCGTTCTGGTAATTGTAGCCTTTGTATCAATAATATTCGCCAATAAGATAGCAAAGCCTATAACCTTATGCGCAGGCAGACTGCAGAAGCTCGCTGAGGGCGATCTTTCCTCTCCCGTTCCTCCCGCAACCACAAACGACGAGATCGGCGGTCTTATGAGAGATATGAAGAAGGTTACCGAGGAGCTTAATACGGTTATCGGTGACGTTTCCGATAATCTCGGAGAAATGGCAAAGGGTAACTTCGCACTTGAAGTAACGGCAGAATATAAGGGCGATTTCAGCAAGATAAAGACCTCCATCGAAACTATTACAGAATCACTCAGCCGCACCTTAAAGCAGATAAACGAAAATGCGGATCAGGTATCCGACGGTGCAAAGCAGGTATCCAGCGGTGCAAATGCGCTGTCTGTCGGTGCAACACAGCAGGCGTCCTCTATAGAAGAGCTTGCGGCAACCATCACAGAGCTTACCGCACAGGCCAAGAAGAATGCGGAAAGCGCCGCATCCGCTCATAAGGAAACAGACGATACCGTAGCGGAAATACTTGCATCCCGTGAAAAGATGAACGAGGTAACCGTTGCAATGGATGCAATTTCCGACAAGTCGGATGAAATAAGCAATATTATCAAGACAATTGAGGATATAGCCTTCCAGACGAATATTCTTGCTCTCAATGCGGCGGTAGAGGCGGCAAGAGCGGGAGAAGCGGGCAAGGGCTTTGCAGTTGTTGCAGATGAAGTAAGAAACCTTGCGTCAAAGAGTGCCGAGGCGGCTAATACGACCAACGCTCTTATTGCCGATACGGTAGCGGCGGTTAACAACGGTAATTCCATCGTTGCAGAAACTGCACAGAGTCTTGAAGAGGTAGTAGAGCTTGCAAATAACGTAAAGGGCAGAGTTGACGATATAGCAAAGCAGTCGGAAAAGCAGGCAGAATCCTTCGCTATGCTTAACATCGGACTCGATCAGATCAACGGCGTTGTACAGACAAACTCCGCAACAAGCGAAGAAAGTGCTGCGGCAAGCGAGGAGCTTTCCGCACAGGCGGCGGCTCTCAATGAGCTTGTATCAAACTTTAAGCTGAAGGGCGAAGAGCCCGAAGCGGCTGAAGAGGATATCGCAGAAGAATCAGAGGAAGCTCCCGTGACCGAGGAAGCTCCCGCGACCGAAGAAGCTCCCGTGACCGAGGAAACTCCCGCGACCGAGGAAATTCCCGAAATAACGGAAGCTCCTGAAACAGAGCAGACGGAAGAAACCGAAGAAACGGTATAAAAAAAGAAAAGCGTTCAGAAAGGCGGCACGCCTTTCTGAACGCTTTTGGTTTATTTGGGGTGTAAGTTTAAATTTGCTTTGTAAATTTTTCATAAGTCTTTACATTACCGCTTTTTTGTGGTAAAATTATTGTATATGGGATTATCTCGGATAATCTGTAAGGTATGCAGAAAAATTCTGTCTTATTAAGTGTAATGCATTATAAGAAAGGCGAAATTATGAATATATTTAAAAGACTTACAGCCGCTCTGTTATCAGCGGCAATCACCGTAAGTATGCTTGCCACGGTATCCTATGCTGAAGAAAGCACGGCTATCATATCAGGCTTTGATCCCTATACCGATAAGGTATGGAGCGAGGCTGTATATATGGTTAATGTGGATACGGGCGACGTGGTTTTTGAAAAGAATGCAGAGAAGAAGATGTTCCCTGCCTCCACAACCAAGATAATGACCGCTATCATAGCGCTTGAAAGCGTATCCGACTGGGACAAGAAGGTTACTATCCCCTACGATTGCTTTAACGAGTTCTGGAGCGACGATCCCAACAAGAACGATCCCTCCAATGCGGCTATTGAGCCTTTGCAGGAGAATCTTACCTATAAGGACTGCATCTACGGACTTATGCTCCCCTCGGGCTGTGAGGCGGCAAATATCCTTGCCTACAATATCTGCAAGGGCAATATGCAGGCATTCTTCGATAAGATGAATAAAAAGGCAAAGGAAATAGGTTGTACCGGTACAAACTTCAGCAACGCCCACGGACTGCACGAAAATACAAACTACACCACCGCAAAGGATATGTTCCTTATAGCGCAGTATGCGATGAAAAATCCAAAATTTGCAGAGGTGGTTTCTACCTACGAATACGGAATGCCCGAAAACGAATATAACCCCGACGGCTACAGTATTTTCAGTACGGTTTCCCTTATCAAGCCTTCAAGCATTTATTATTATGAATACGCCTACGGCATCAAGACGGGTACTACCGATCAGGCGGGCAGATGTCTTGTATCAGGTGCAAAAAAGCAGTATAACTACATGCTGGTTACCCTGAATGCACCCGTATACAATTCCGAAGGCGAATACCACGAGGAATGGTACTCTATGGTTGACCATATCAACCTCTACGAATGGGCATTCGATAACTTCGCAATGAAGACCATCGTTGAGAAAAACGAGCAGGTTAAGGAAATTCCCGTAGTGCTTGGCGAAAACGCCGAACACATTATGGTAAAGCCTGACAGGGATTTTACCGCTCTTATGCCCAAGGCAATAGATGAAAAAAGCGTACAGAGAGTAATCACCACCTACGAGGAGCTTACCGCTCCCATAAACAGAGGAGATATCCTCGGCGTAATGGACGTAAAGTTCAAGGGTGAAACTATAGTAACGGTAAATCTTCTTGCGTCAAAGGACGTAAAGCGTTCGGAGTTTGACTATTATATGGGCAGAGTGCAGAAGCAGTTTACAGAGCCCTGGTTTATAATTGCGGTAATATGCTTTGTTATCCTTCTTATCTGCTTTATTGTAACAAGAGCCATTGACGACAGAAACAGGAGAATGCGTAAGGCACAGGAAAAGCGCCGTATGAGTAATTACGCAAAAAGACGCTGATGCTTAATATAAATATAATCTGCCTTGGCAGGCTGAAGGAGGATTACCTTCGTGCCGCCTGCAAGGAGTATGAAAAAAGGCTTGGTACAATGTGCAAGCTGACTATATCGGAGCTTGAGCCGATTGCTCTGCCCCAGAATCCTTCTGACAAGCAGATAGAAAACGCCCTTTCAAAAGAGGCGGAAATGATAGAAGGAAAAATGCTTAAAAACGCTGTAACCTATGCCATGTGCATAGAGGGCAAGCAGAGAAGCAGTGAGGAATTGGCGCAGGAATTTTCGGATATTGCGGTAGGCGGTCGCTCGGCGGTGAATTTCATCATCGGCAGCTCCTTCGGACTTGCCCCTGAAATAAAGGCGAAGGCGGATTACAGACTGTCAATGTCGAAAATGACCTTCCCTCATCAGCTGGCAAGGGTTATGCTTTTAGAGCAGATATACAGAGCGCATAGTATAAACGCAGGAAGTAAATATCATAAATGAGAAAAAGCGTTCAGGTTTTCTGAACGCTTTTTTACTTGTTTGGGTTGTAAATTGAAATTTGGCGCTCCGCTCGGGTTATTGTAGCCCCAATCCCCCTAACCCCCTTTCCCCTGAGGAAAGGGGGAAA
>JAFQUH010000123.1 GCA_017408635.1 Ruminiclostridium sp.
GACAAAGCAATGTTCGTAATGACAATGACAAAACGCAGACTGATAAGAGCAATAACCTTTATTCTGGTATTACTGACCGGTATAGCCATTGGTGTTTTCGCTATCATTTCTTCAATAAACACCGGTGCAGAAGGGCTCAGTTTCCCTATCTATTCGGTAGGCAGAGCAGACAATAAGATAAGCATCACCTTTGACTGTGCCTGGGCAAACAGTAATACCGACCGCCTTATCGAGATACTTAAAGCAGAAGACGTGAAGGCAACCTTCTTTGTAACAGGAGAATTCTGTGACAAATATCCCGAGGACGTAAAAAAGCTATACGATGCGGGACACGAGATTCAGAATCACTCGGATAAGCACCCTCACGTCAAGGGAATGAATCTCAATGCCTTTATTGAGGACGTGAGAAGCTGTAACGCAAAAATAAAGGCTATCACAGGCGAAGAGCCGGTGCTTTACCGCTCGCCCTACGGAGAATATGATGATAATATCGTAAAAACCGTAGAGGGTATGGGAATGTTCCACATACAGTGGAATGTGGATAGCATAGACTGGAACAAGCCTTCTCCCGAAACTATTATAGAGCGTACTACGAAAAATATTTCTTCAGGCTCTGTTCTGCTTTTCCACAACGACCTGGAAAATACCACCGAGGCTTTGCCTGAAATTCTAAAAAAACTTAAGGAGCAGGGCTTTGAGCCATGTAAGGTATCAGAGCTTATCTACAGAGAAAACTATACTGTAGACGGTACGGGAAAACAGACAGAGATAAAGGAAACTATGGGAGATGCTGTTTACTTCAGTGATGACGAGGTTTTAAATAGTGCCTTTGAAGCTCTTATGGAAAATCTCTCCGTAGCGGATATAGAAGACTATATGAATAACGGCATCACCGCAGAGCTTATGCAGAAAATGATAAATCTGCTTGACGAGGAGCAGATAACTGCAATTCAGCAGATGGATGAGAAGGAGCTTAAAGCGGCACTTACAAAATTAAGGGATGCGATATACGAAAAGGAAGCTCCCATTGTAGCGGATTCGGTACCTGAAACAAGTCCGCCCGCTACAGAGCAGACGGTAATCTCCGATAAAGACGGAGCTATATTATCCCCTGAAAAAATATAGAGCAAATAAACTACCCGAAAAGCCTGTGACTTTTCGGGTAGTATTTCAGTTATTCAGTTTTGATTATCAGTTTTCAAGCACATCGGAGATGAACTTGTCGAGAGGTAATACGTCCTTTGAAATGAGCAGGAACTTATCGTTATACTCATCTACCGTTGATACTGTGCAGATAGTCATATACTTGAATACGTCTGTACTGAGCTCACAGTTATCAAAGCTGTTTACCATTCTGAAGAGGATATCGCCGGATGTGATCTTGAAATCGAAGCATCCGTTTGCAAGAACGTAGTTTGCTGTGCTTACAGCAAGTGCGAGGTCAACGATCTTGGATTCGTTGATTGTGAAGGGGAGCTGTGAGAAAAGGGATACGAGCTGTCTTTCGGGACTTACTCTGAATCTTAACTCAACGGGGAAATCATCTCCCTTGACTGAAAGAAACACCGTAAGCTTTTCATCGTTGCTCTCATAGTGAAGCTCCATTTCGTCGAGAGCCTGACAAAGTGTGCGATATGTAGCCTGGGCGCGTTCAAGTTTAATTTCGTCTGACATAGTTGTGTTTCCTTTCATTTATGTATTTTCGGCAGAGCCGTATATTGTATTATACAACAATCAGCCTTATAAGTCAATAGTTTTTGTGTAAATTTTATAAATTATTTTTGTAGATGGTGTAAATCTCATCACCCGTAAGATGATTCTTTTCCATCAGCTCGGAAACGAGAGCGTCTATGATTCTACGCTTTTCGCTGATAGTTTCAATAGCAACCTTAAGCTCTCTGCCTAAAATTTCGTTTATTCTGTTGCGGAGCTTTTCATCGTTTCCGTTCAGATTGCCGTCATAGGAAGCAAGACCGAATTCCTCATCCATACCGTAGGTGGTAATAATTTTTCTTGCCACGGAGGTAGCGCTGACAAGGTCGCCCGACGCACCCGTTGATACGCCGTCTTCTTCTCCGTAATACACGATTTCTGCCGCTCTACCGCCAAGAGAGGTCCTGATTCTGCCAAGAAGCTCATTTCTTGTATAAAGCGCCTTTCCTTCGTTATCAGCGTGCTGCATATATCCACCGTGATCACTTCTTGCGGTAATGGTTACGTAAGAAGGCTTCTCGCCTGATTCAAGGCACATAAGCACGTGCCCTGACTCATGGCGGGCAGTTCTTTCAAGTAAGGAGCTTTCCCACTTCTTCGTTTCGCCGTTGTTGAAGATTTCATATGCCTCGTCAAACACCTCGTCGCTCATCTCGTCCTTACCGCTTCTTACGGTATTTCTTAAGGCAAGCTCGATTACCGAAGCAAGCTGGGCAAGGCTCATACCCGTTGAACGGACTGCAATATTCTCAATTTTTTCTTCTGTGATATTGATAATACTGTTTTTCCTGATAGCGGTAGTAATGAATCTTATTCTCTCCTCCTTATTGGGAAGATCAACGTATATTCTTCTGTCGAATCTTCTCATAAGAGCAGGATCGAGGCTCCTTGCTCTTCCCGGCTCAACCTCGAAGTTGGTTGCCGCCAGCACGAACACAGGCTTTGACACATCGTTTTTAAAGCCGTCCATTTCAGCTAAAAAGGCGTTAAGCACGTCGCTGATAATCTGGGAATGATGAGAATCGGTTCTTTCTCTGCCGATGGCGTCTATCTCATCCACAAAGATGATAGAGGGAGCATATTTTCTTGCCTTTGCGAAAATATCGTGTACAAGCTGAGGACCTTCACCCACGTACTTCTTTAAGAACTGGTTGCCCTCTACCGCAATAAAGGTAGCGTCTGCTTCGCACGCCATAGCCTTTGCAAGCATAGTCTTACCTGTACCCGGTTCGCCGTGGAGCAGTACTCCCTTCGGCGCACCGACGCCCTTCTTGAAGAACTTTTTAGGCTCCTTCAGATATTCTACAAAGTACTTAAGCTCTTCAATAGCGTCCTTTGCGCCTATTACGTCATCAAAATGAACGTCAGGCTTTGACGAATCGTTAAGCACACCAAAGCTATCCTCGGCGTCTACAGAGGTATTCATCTTGAAGTCAAAGAGAGTTATAACCGCTTCGCTTCTGTCCTCGCTTATCGTCTGGGCGGTTTCAAAGGCTATAACCTTATTCGCCTTGGCAAGATTGATAAGGCTCTTCTGCTGATAGAGCTTGTCGCAGATATCCATAATACGATCGCATATGCTTTCCTCTACCCTGATGGTATCTCTTGCGCCATTCTTTACAAAGGAGAATTTTTCTTCGTTATTGAGCGGTCTGCTTTCGCTTTCGAGTATGTATACGGGAGAGCTTATAGGACCTGCAATAATATGTCTGAAGAAATCTCTTCCGAGAGAGTCAATATCCTCGATATTAAGAAAATCGCTGTTGTTATCTCTTGTCCTGAAGGTGATATCGCAGAAGATAAGAGTTATATCATTCTTGACAAGAATTTCCTCTGCTTCTTCAAGAGAATCGGCATAATGTACTACGTACTTGTCCGATTTTGAGATGATATCTCTTACGTTACTATCAGCAAATACAAGTATCTCGGGTGTATACTTGTTTTTGAAAAGCGAGCTTATCTTGTCGTTATCCGAAGGTAACTGCACGTCAAATCTTATTTTATTTATACTGTCAATGGATATTTCATCCGCATCAACCAGTCTGAAAAGCTCGTAAAGCTCATCGGAATAGAAGGTATGAGCACGGCTTTTTACGGTTCTTGCATCCGCCTTTCCGCCAAGAGCGAAAAGTATTGAGGTATATACCTTTTCGTCAATCTCGGTATTTATATCGAACATACTGCCGAAGGCTTCGCTATAGCAGACAATTTCCTTCTTTGCAATCTTTAAAAGATCGTGTGCCTCTATCTGATTGAACATTACAACGTTACCTGACGCAAATCTTGAACAGATAGCCGCAGGGAAATATGCGGCGCCCGTTTCGGGGTTGATATCCGTTTCAAGGGCGTGCAGGATAGTCTTACGGGGAATGAGAGCGTTATTCTCTTCAAGGGCGTTATAAAGATTCTTACCGGCATTTGTGGTGAAGATTATTATAGCGTCTGCAAAGGATACGTTCTTTTCGGTGTAATTATCACGGACTACGCCTGCGTCAAGTATCTGCAGGAACAGATGGATTACGTTGATATGCGCCTTTTCTATCTCATCGAATAAAAGCAGACATCTGGGATTATTCTGTACGAATTCCGTAACGTTTCCGGGACTGCCGTTTTTATATACCTTATCAGAGCCACAGAAGGCAAGATTTGCTTCCTTATCGGAATACTCGCTCATATTAAATCTGCAGTAAGGTCTGTCGAGTATATCAGCCACCTGCTCGGATAAGAAGGTCTTGCCGACGCCCGGAGGTCCTACAAATAAGAAGGTAGCGGCAGGCTTGTTGTTCTGCTTTTGAACAAAGGCTCTCATCTCCGACTGGAAATATCCGCTGGCAAATACGTTTATGGCGTTATCCTGACCGAATATCATTTTACGGAGCTTATCTCTGATTTCCTTTGATTCCTTTGTAAGCTGCTTTATTCTTTCCTTGCCGTGTTCGGGCTCACGGGGTTTAGGTGCTTCCTCCGTCTGTACGGGAGCTTCGTCGCTTTCAGTCTTCTTTTCCTTTTCCTGCTTTCTTTCGACGGATCTGTTCTGTATAGCCTTTAAAAGTGACTGTACGTCGGTGGTATTTTCCTCAATAGTCTGGGTAAGGAAGCCTGCGTCCCTCATAAGCTGGGAGGGAGATTCTATTATCTTCTTCAGCAGGATATCGACCGTTACCTCTTCAAGCCCTGATTTTGTAGCGGTATCGTTGGCAGAATATATGATTCTCTGTGCCATATATCCCTGGGATACGGTAGGCTTATGCTCGTCAAGGAGCTTTGATATACGGGATGCAATATTTTTCGCATTGATGCCGAACTGATCGAAAAGCTTTCTGCACTCTGCCGATTCCTTTTCAAAATCCGCCGCCTCATAGCCTGTTATGGCGCTGTTATAGCCATAATTCAGGTGATCGGCTATGGCAATAAAAATATGCTCTATCTGTATGGATTTGTAGCAGGTCCTCTCCTTAACGAGATCCGCCGCCTCCATAATGTACTTATAAAAACTGCTCTTTAAAACTTCAGCCATTAAAAGTCCCCCTTTATATATGAAAATCTATTTTAATTATACATTATCCGCCCTTTTACGTCAATTAAAAGCAACCCCGCAAGCCTGCCCTTTTACTTTAGAGCAATGCCGGAGATTGCTTTATAATGCGTAACAACTATTATTACATATTACAGGATAAAAAACGCCGCAGCTTTACGCCACGGCATTTTATGTAGTTTTAGTTCAGATTAGCAAATCTTGTTGATTGCGCTCTGCATAACTGCGGGAACACCAAGTGAAATAACAAAATAAAGAACGATAGCAAGAACAGTAACGTCGTTGTTGGGAACGCCTCTCTGTGCTGACATTGCTTCGATCTTCTTGCTTGTTACGTAGATCCAGTAAAGGTAGTAGAAGGGGATGAATAAGCATAAAAGGAGCTTATTTGTAGGATTACGGTATTCGCCGCCGTCCTGGTTTGTGAATTCTGTTACCTTAAAGATCCAGTAGTACATATAGATACCGCAAGTTACAACGCATAAAATGATGAGCTTTACGACATCTACGTGGTAGCCGCCCTGTACGGGAGCTGTGTTGTTGGGCATATTCTGCATAATAGCAAACCTCCAAAAATATATTTCGTATTTATTCTACACCATTCGGTATATTTTGTCAAGGGTTTATTACAATTTTGTACATTTTTTCACAAAAAATATTCAGACGTAGAATTCTTCCATAGTATCAAGGCAAAGACAACCAAGTCTGCCATCAAAGGCAACACCGCAATCTATCATTATATTATTGCCGCATCTTATAATATCGTTTTTGCAGGTGAAAAAGTATACGGGTGTGTGTCCTGATACGATATATATGCTCTTATCGTCATAATATTCCGCATTGGGATCTGTTCTGCACATAAGAAGCTCTCTTGCGGTATATTCCGATAGCTTCTTATCCTTTCTGAAGTTTCCGAGCCCTGCATGAGTCATTATATAGGTTTTGTCCTCCACGTCTATTGCTTCGTACAGAGAAAAATCCGAGATATAATCCAGAACGTCAGCCCGCTTTTCCTTCGTAAGAGAAATAAACTGCTTTAAGGTAGGCTCGCCTCCCATTGCCAGCCACTCTCTCATTTCCTCCGAAAAATCCTTACGGGAAAGGGTATCGTAGTTTTCCTCGGTAATTTCGGCAGAAAGCACCTTCAGGATATCCAGCGCCATAAGATCGTGATTTCCCATAAGATGACAGACGTTCGGTCTTTCCATCATATCAAGCAGGATATCAATGGGGCGCTCTCCCCTGTCTGCCGTGTCACCGAGAACAAAAAGCTCGTCTTCCTCCGAAAACTCTATAAGCTCCAGCATTTTAACGTACTTTTCGTATTCTCCGTGAAGATCGCTCATTACGTATATCATATTTATTCCTCCTTTTTTACGGGTGTAATATGATATACTAATAAATTCACGGTAAGTCCTTTTTATTCTATAGTTTTCATTTCCTCGGCAACGGATACCCTGTCGAATATTTTAAGGGAAACAAGAATAGTCACCGATGAAATTATAAAGCCGCCAAGAGCTGATAGTAAGGGGACCGCTACGGCATAGCCGTAGGAAAACAGGAGATAAAAATTCATGCTGATTGCGTAGGAATTCATAAAAAAGACTACCACAACAGTCAGCGCAAGTGCAACAAGACCTGCCGTTACGGTATATCCCACAGACTCGGTAAGAAGCATTCTGAAAAGCTGCCATCTGGTCATACCTATAGAGGTCAGAGAGGCTATTTCCTTTCTTCTGTTCATTATTCCTGTGGAAATAATATTGATAAGATGAATAACAGAAATCAGGGTTACGACAGCCACCACTACCGCTATGACCGACAGAACCGGTACCATTCTCGACTCTGTATTCATCATACTCTCTATACTGCCGTTATAGTTGTTATCCGCAAGCTCAAACTGAGGATAATCCTTCAGATAATTTTTAAGACCATCGTACATCTGCAGGAGAGTTTTATTGTTATCTCTCGGCAGGCCTATCATAAATTCTGCAAAGCCGGCACTATCTATGATACTTCCTTTGTTGATTGCTTTAAGATGATCCTCTGCACCGACAAGTATCAGCGAATAGGCGGTGGTTGCAAATCTCCCTTTCGCCGGCGTACTGGCAAGCAGGTTTACTTCCGTATCAGTTGAGGTTATTCTTCCGTGAATATCGTATAGATTGAGCTTCAGACTTTCTCCGCCTGTTTCGAGCGGACATCCCTCAAAGCTGATTACTTCATCATTATGAATTCTTTGCATCGGTACCGATGTTTCACACACGATAAAGCCTTTCCCATTAACAAGCTCGTCATAGCTTACTCCTGAATCCTCTGCGAAGATCTCGTCATAGAACTGTCTGTTAAGAAAATAAAAGATCATACGGATATCGCCCTTATTGTATATATCGTCATTGTCCGTTATATCAAGATAGCCTTTATCGAAGGGTATCATATCCCTTAACATATAACTGTCCCTCGTAACAAGCAACGTGCATTGCTGGGCACTACTGAAATAAATATCCTCGGGGCAGTTTTCAAGAATACGATAGCATTCCTCTGCTTCCTCGGCGTTATTTTCAATGGCAGTATCCTCGGATACGTAATAAAGGTAATAATCGTCCGCTATATTTTCTGATATCAGACCTTGTTTTTTTACGTCTGTTATAGTAGCATTCCAATAATCAAGGAATACTGAAAAAAACGAAATCATGGTGTAGGAAATTATCAGAGCGAGAGAGGTCACAAAAAAGCTCTTTTTATCTCTGCGGATATTTTTGAGCGCAAGTCCGCTTACTTTACCCGAAGCCTTTTTTGACGGGCGGGATTTTTTCGGCTTTATAATCTTTTTATTGTTCTGCATTATAGATTCTATGGGAGCTTTTGCCGAATATCTTCTGCCTGTGCCGTAGGCGGAAAGTATTACCCATAAAAAACCGATAACGGCGGCAACAATAAGATACGGTACGCTTACCGAGAATATTCCCTCGTTGTATCTATCCGACTGTGTAAAATAGGATATCACACTTGTGGAATCCGCAAAGGAAAATACAAAACCGCCCACCGCCGTACCAAGAGCAAGTCCCAGCGGAATACCTATAAGCGAAAGAAATGCGCCCTGCCA
>JAFQUH010000124.1 GCA_017408635.1 Ruminiclostridium sp.
CCAACATCATTTATGAAATCTGCAACGAGCCTAACGGCTATTCACAGTGGGATAACGATATAAAGCCCTATGCAGAAGAGGTTATCCCCGTTATCAGAAAGAACGATCCCGACTCTGTAATTATCGTAGGTACACCCACCTGGAGTCAGGATATTGACAAGGCTATGAACAATCCTCTGCCGTTTGATAACGTTATGTACGCCCTTCACTTCTATGCGGCAACTCACACCGACTGGTTAAGACAGAGAGTGCAGAACTGCGTAAGCCGTGGACTGCCCGTCTTTGTTTCCGAATTCGGTTGCTGTGACGCATCAGGTAACGGCGCAAACGACTTTGATCAGACAAAGAAGTGGCTCAACCTCCTTGACGATTTAGGAGTAAGCTACTGCAACTGGAATCTCGCCAACAAGAACGAAAGCTCATCTGCCTTCAAGCAGTCAGCCTCGGCAAACGGCAACTGGACCGAAAACGATATGAATCCCAGCGGTTCCTGGATCAGAAGATGGTTCAGAGGTGAAATCCAATGAAGGAATTTATGAAAGCGGCTCTTGATGAAGCCTATAAAGGTATAGATAACGGTGACGGTGGTCCCTTTGGCGCAGTAATTGTCAGGGATGGCATTATCGTCGGCAGAGGACATAACTGTGTTTTAAGCGGCAAAAACCCCGTTCTTCACGGAGAAATTATGGCAATAACCGACGCTTGCAGAAAGTTGGGCACACATTTATTGGATGATTGCGAAATCTATACAACCGCAGAGCCTTGTCCGATGTGTATGGGCGCAATTCTCTGGGCAGGCATAAAGGCGGTATATTACGGCTGTAATACAAAGGATACCGAAAGTATCGGTTTTCGTGACGAGGTTTTTTATAAGATGCTCAATTCTGAGAATATGGGTATCACCTACAGCGAATATGACAGAGAAGAATGCCTTAAGCTGTTTCGTGACTATTCCGGAAGAGCTGACAAGCAATTATATTGATTCTGATTCCCCTTCGGATTACGGAGGGGAATTTTTATATTCTGCAATTTTCCTTTCACTATTGCAAAAATCGATAAAATGTGTTATACTTATACAGAATATATATATTAAAAATCAGGGTATGAGTAAGAAAGGGAGATTTTGTGCAGAATACAGGCGAAGAGATAATTTACGGAAAGAACGCCGTTACCGAGGCGTTAAAGGCTGAAAAGTCCATTGATACCGTATTTATTCAGAAAAATGCTCAGGGAATGGAAAAGATAGTTGCTCTTGCAAAAAAGCAGGGCATAGTAATAAAAGAGGCAACAGAGGATAAGCTCCGCAGTATGACCTGCGAAAAGCACGGCGGTGTAGCGGCTGTTCTGTGTGCCGTAACCTACAGCACGGTTGATGATATTCTTGAAAATGCCAGAGAAAAGGGCAAGCCTCCCTTTATCGTTATCTGCGACGAGATACAGGATCCCCACAATCTCGGTGCGATAATCCGTACCGCCGAGGCGGCGGGTGCGGATGGCGTCATAATCCCGAAGAGAAGAAGCGCCGTAGTGAATTCTACCGTATTCAAAACCTCCGCAGGTGCGGCGGCGTGGATAAAGATCGCCAAGGTATCAAACCTTGCGGATACTATAAATTATCTGAAAAAGCAGAACGTATGGGTATACGGTGCAGAGGCTGACGGAACTCCCGTAGCCAAAGCAAATCTGTCGGGTGCGGTGGCACTGGTCATCGGCTCGGAGGGCTTCGGTCTTGGCAGACTTGTAAGAGAAAGCTGTGACGAGGTGCTTTCTCTCCCCATGCACGGAAAGGTAAACTCCCTGAATGCCTCGGTAAGTGCAGGCATTCTTATATATGAAGTGTTAAGATACAGAGATTAACGAAAGGAGAGCTATATGGCAGGATATTCTATAGATGATATTTTAGCGGAGCTTGACGCAAAAAATAACGGCAAGCCTGCTCCTAAAAAGCAGGAAGAACCTGAAAAACCGCAGGCGTCTTCGGAAGAAAAGCCCTCTGCTCCCGAAAAGTCAAAAACCAACACTATAAGCGTCAGCGCCATACTCGGTAAGGTGGTGGCATCTGAAAATTCGCCCTCTCCCACAGATGCGGTAGTATCAAAGGAAGAAAAGGAAGCGGATAGAAGGGACAGCACTACCGAAATCGACGCTATAACAGGCACTATTACCGATATTGACAAGGTGCTTTTTGAAACCGATACCTTCGACCGCCCCGTTGATAAAACCGAAATGGTAAAGAAAATGGCGGAGGAAAAGGCGGCAGAGGAGGTAAAGGAGGTCCCCGAGGATCCTGAAGCTATCCGTTTAAGAGAGCTTGCGCTGGAGGAACAGCGCCGTCTTATGCTGCAGAAGGAAAGAGAAAACACCAACCCTGATGATATGCTGGATCTTGTAAATCCTATGGAAGTAAAGGAAAAGGCGTCACGTCAGGTAATGGAGGATGACGAGGTATTCGTTGCCGAGCCTGAAGCAGACGAGGTGTTCGATGCCGCTATAAACGGTCTTGAGGGTAATACAAAGCCTATAGACGACGATATCAGGATAGCTCCCGATATATCATCAAAAAAGCAGGCAGATGCAGAAAATGACGAGGATGTCAAGGAATATAATGCTGGAAAGACCTCTGACGATCTTATCGGCAGACTCAATAAGACTATAGCAAGACAGAGAAACGAAAACGTCAAAGCTCACCGCACTATAACCCTTACGACTCCTCCCGTAAAACGTGACAAGCCTACTATTGCAGGACCGCTTAATTTAGATTATAAGAAAAAGATAATTCAGGGCACGGGACCTTTAGCTTCGGAAAATCCCGTAGTCGAGGCACAGAAGCAGTCTGAACTTCAGGCGGTAAGAAAGCATCAGCTCCGTGACTTTGTTCTTGAGGATGATAGCGTAAACGAATTTCCTCCCGAAGCTGACGACGAAGAGGAATTTGACGATTACGATACAAGAGGTCAGATATGGGCGGATCTGTGTGCAAGCCATAAGGGACTTAAGGTAAGACTGGTACTGCTTGCGATAATTACCGCTATCACCTTTATCATATCCCTTATGAACGACTTCAATCTGTTCCAGACCTTAGGTATTACCGACGGAATCGGAGCACTCAGCGTAAGAAGCGGAGATATAAGCGTAATTACCTTTATCTATCTTGCGGCTGGAATTCTTGGTATTGCAATCTGCTCAACGGTGGTAAGTAACGGGCTTATAAAATTATTCAAGCTCTGTCCCGACTGTGATTCCGTCTGCAGTATTGTTGCGGCTCTGTCGGTTATCGGCGGTGTTATCACAATGATTGACGGTCAGTCCTTCCGACTCGGACATTGCTTTATCTACGTTTCTACCGCCCTTGTTTCGCTTATGCTCAATACCGTAGGTAAGCTGTATATGATAACGAGAGCAAAGCGTAACTTCAAATTCGTATCAAGCGATAATCAGAAATATTACGCCCAGATAATCAGCAATCAGGCGAGCGTATCGGTGCTTACAAAGATAACCTCCCAGAGAATGCCGGTTATTGCCACAATGAGAAAGACTGAATTCCTGACCGACTTCTTGAAATCCAGCTACTGCGACGATGAGGCGGACAGACTTTCCGCAAGAATAGTTTACGGCTCTCTCATTGCAGGTCTTATCGTGGGACTTATAGCCTTTTTAAATCCCTTCAGCAGTCAGTTTGAAAATCACGTGGAAACCGAAAATATGCTTTACTGGGCAGTCAGCGCCTTTACGGCGGTGGTTGCGGCGGCTTGTCCCTTCTCTATGCTCTTTATGGTGAATGCGCCTCTTTCAAGAGCCTCAAGAAAGCTCGCTGAAAGCAGAACGTCGATTCTCGGCTATGACGCCGCAATAGAATTCTCCGATACCGATACCGTTGTGGTTGACGCCAAGTCCTTATTCCCTGCGGGAAGCGTACAGATATCAAAAATAAAGCTCTGGCAGAAGAAGAATTCCGTTCAGAGCGTGAGCTTTGAAGAATCCTTCCTTATGGCGGCGAGCCTTTCTATACACAGTAAGGGAATACTTTCCTACACCTTCTATGACGCTATGCACGGCGACAACGAGCTTATATATCCCGTTGACAACTGCATTTATGAGGATAACTGCGGTGTATCGGGCTGGATAGGTACCAAGAGAGTACTTCTCGGCGGCAGACAGCTTATGCAGACTCACAGCATCGATCTCCCTTCGGAAAAGAAGGAAAGCAGATATTGTCCTGAGGGTTGCGAGCCGGTCTACCTTGCGGTAGGCGGCGAGGTGGTTGCGTTATTCGTATTCTCACTCAGTGCCAATACCGAGATAAAGCAGCAGCTTAAAGCTCTCACAGACGAGGGAATCACGGTTCTTATCCACACTACCGATTCTCTTATAAGCACAGACAGTATTGCGTCTATATTCGACGTAAATCCCAAGTATATAAGAATCCTTCCTCACGAGGCACATGAGGAATATAACGAGTGTACGAGATATACCTCCAGAGGAAGCGGTGCGCTTTCCTGCGACGGTACCTTCTCTTCCTTTGCAAAGGGCATTCTTGCCGCAAAGAATCTTGTCAGGGATTTTGCCGTATCAAAGGCAATTCTGCTTGCAGGAGCATTGCTCGGCGGCTTTGTCACGGCTATTATGGTACTGATAAAGCAGACCGCCTTCCTTTCTCCTACCGCCCTCACTCTTTATGGAATAATCACTACACTTATAATGCTTGGCGTACAGAAGTTAAGAAAATATTGAGTTATACAAGGAACTGTAAAAATCCGTTTTTACAGTTCCTTTTTTATATATTTAATATACATTTAAAAATAGCATGGAATTATCAGTAAATTCTATAAAAATAATAATTTGTGCAATCTCACAAAAATACTATCCGTTTCAACGAAAATTCAGTCAAAATATTGACAAAACAACGGTGATATAGTAATATAGAATTAACTAAACGTAACGATTAGATATATTTCAGATTATGACGAAGGGAGCTGATTTTGTGGAGCAGGTATACTTTGCCAGACAACCGATATTTGATCTTAATAACAAGACCTACGGCTACGAATTGCTTTACAGAAATCAACCGGGAGTCAATGCATATACAGGTGATAATGGAGACGTAAGTACGGCGGACGTAATAAACAACGCCTTTCTTGTGGATAACGTAACATCTTTCCTGGATGGGAAAAAAGCATTTGTCAATTTTACCGGAAATCTTATAAAACGAGGAGTTCCTACAATGATATCAAAGGATATCCTTGTAATTGAGCTTCTTGAAAGCGTGCTTGTAGATAACGACGTTGTAAGACGTTGTGCAGAGCTTAAGGATATGGGCTATACCATTGCCCTTGACGATTACGAATATACTCCCGCCACCGACGCTCTTTTCAGGCTTGCGGATATTATAAAGCTGGACTTCAGAGGTCCCCGTGACGCTATGGAAAAAACGGCGGAGATGTGCCTCAGAAAAAGCAAGATCATGCTTGCCGAAAAGGTAGAAAGTCAGCTTGAGGTGGAGTATGCCAAGAATATGGGTTGCTCCTATATGCAGGGCTTCTACTTTGCAAAGCCGCTTCTTATAACCCAGAAGACCAACAGCCCTATGGCAAAGACCTTCCTTCACGTGCTGGGACTGGTTTATTCTCCCGAGCCTGACTATGAGGAGATAGCCGCAGTTATTTCTACCGATGCGGTGCTTGCCATAAGACTTTTAAGACTTATAAATATCATGTACGCCAATACGGGCAACAAGATATCCACCATTCATCAGGCACTGGTACTGCTCGGTTTTGATAAGCTGAAGGAATGGATATATCTTGTGGGACTTCAAAGACTTCAGAAGGATACCCCAGACGAGCTTATAAAGCTGGCACTTTTCAGAGCCAAATTCTGTGAGAGCATATCAAAGATAG
>JAFQUH010000125.1 GCA_017408635.1 Ruminiclostridium sp.
CGTAAAATCATCACCCGAAACGTTATACGTAAGCTTTATTGCATCGTACATCAGAAGTCACCTCCGCCTCGCAGTCCGTTATCGTAAAGCAGACCGCAGGTATTGAACATACGGTGACCTGTGCTGAGAAGAGGGATGCCTCTTTCTACCGCAAGCTCGATCATAGCATCGTCGGGTTTCTTGCCTCTTACGAAAACAATGCATATAATATCCATCATTTCAGCGGTTCTTATCACCTGAGGATTGCATAAACCTGTCAGGAGTACCGATTGATTTTTAACGTATGCAAGTACGTCGCTCATCATATCAGATCCGCAGGCGGTGTGTACCTCAAGCTCTGCATTTTCTTCACAGCAGATTATTTCTGCATCAAGTATTTTAGCTATTTCTCTTATCGTCATAATTATTTTCCTTTCAACAAGTAAGTTGATTGTTAAGTTTTTAGCAATAGTGCATAAGCAAATTTATGCAATTACACACCATCTTGTTTAATTATACCATATATTCTGCATTATGTAAAGTTGAAAAATTACAACGATTTTTGTGCAATTCTTCCAATAAAAGCGGACAAATTCAGTCCTATATACAAGCGATTTTAATGAAATTGTACAAAATAAACAAATAAAGCCGTTCTTTTTAGTAACATATTATAATAGAAATTTTCGTCGATTTGTGATATACTATAGATATGTACTGTGACAAGTTTTTAACAGACTCACAGCGAAATCACAAGGAGGTTCTATAATGGGTTCCACAGAAAAAAAATCAGTGCCCTTTAACGGAACTGCGGAGCAGGAAAAGGCTCTGCGCGAAGTTATTGCAGCACACAAAGATCAGCAGGGTGCTCTGATGCCTATTCTTCAGCAGGCTCAGGACATTTACGGCTATCTTCCTATCGAAGTACAGACAATCATCGCTGAAGAAACCGGTATTCCCTTAGAAAAGATTTACGGTGTAGTTACATTCTACGCTCAGTTCTCTCTCTTCCCCAAGGGTAAGTACAAAATTTCCGTATGTCTCGGTACCGCTTGTTATGTTAAGGGTTCCGGCGACTTATACAATAAGCTCAAGGAAAAGCTTTCACTTGAAGATGGTGAATGCACACCCGATGGTAAATTTTCACTTGAAGCATGCCGTTGCATAGGTGCCTGCGGTCTTGCTCCCGTACTTACAATCAACGATGACGTTTACGGTAAGCTTACTGTAAAGGATCTTGATGACGTTTTAGCTAAGTACGCTGACTAATCATGCTACCGGAAATATCTCTAAATATACTGGATGTTGCCCAGAATTCTATCAGCGCAGGGTCTGAGCTCACAGAAATAACCGTTGAGATTGACACAGCGGCTGATACTCTCACAGTCTGCATAAACGATACAGGCTGTGGAATGGACGAGCAGCAACTTAAAAACGTTGTCGATCCTTTTTATACGACGAGAAAAACGAGAAAAATCGGACTTGGAGTTCCCTTCTTCAAGATGGCTGCAGAAAATACAGGCGGCTCCTTCAGTATCACTTCTGAAAAAGATGTAGGTACAAAGGTAAAGGCTGTATTCGGACTGTCACATATTGACAGAATGCCGCTCGGAGATATGACCTTCACAATCCACACAATCGTAACTCTTAATGATGATAAGGATTTTATCTATCGTTATACCGTAGATGGCAACGGATTTACGCTCGATACAAGAGAGTTCAGAAAAATTCTCGGCGGCATGCCGCTCAATACACCCGATGTGTCGGTGTTCATAAAGCAGTATCTTGATGAAAATACTGCAGAGATAAATAATGGTGCGATATTTTAACTCATTCATATGAAAGGAATGTAAAATTATGAAGACTCTTGAAGAATTAATGGCTATCCGCAACAAGATGCAGGGTCAGGTTAACTTAAGAGCTGAAGACGAAAACGCTGTAAGAGTTGTAGTTGGTATGGCTACCTGCGGTATCGCTGCCGGTGCAAGACCCGTTCTCAAGGCATTTTCTGATGCAGTTCAGGAAAAGAATCTTAAAAATGTAATGGTTGTACAGTCTGGTTGTGCAGGTCTTTGCCAGTACGAGCCTATCGTTGAAATCAACCAGCCCGGTAAGGAAAAGGTTACCTACGTAAAGATGACAGCTGAAAAGGCTGCAGAAGTTATCGAGCTTCACCTTATCGGCGGAGAGGTTGTTTCCAAGTATACAATCAATTCCGTAATGAAGTAATTATTGAAAGGATAAGATAAATATGTATCGTTCACAAGTTCTTATTTGCGGTGGTACTGGTTGTACATCATCAGGCAGTATGAAAATCGCCGACAAACTTGAAGAAGAAATTGCAAAAAATGGACTTGCCGACGAAGTTAAGGTTGTAAGAACCGGTTGCTTCGGTCTTTGTGCACTTGGTCCTATCATGATTGTTTACCCCGAGGGTACCTTCTACTCTACAGTAAACATCGACGACATCCCCGAAATCGTTGAAGAGCACCTCTTAAAGGGACGTATCGTTACACGTCTTGTTTATGATGAAACAGTTGCTCAGAACGAAATCAAATCTCTTAACGAAACAAACTTCTATAAGAAGCAGAAGCGTGTAGCACTCAGAAACTGCGGTGTTATCAACCCTGAAAACATCGAAGAATATATCGGTGTAGACGGCTATCAGGCTCTTTACAAGGTTCTTAAGGAAATGACTCCCGATGACGTTATCAAGACAATTCTTGATTCCGGTCTCAGAGGCAGAGGCGGCGGCGGATTCCCCACAGGTAAGAAGTGGCAGCTCGCAAAGGATCTCGTTAAGGACGCAGATCAGAAGTACGTTTGCTGTAACGCCGACGAAGGTGACCCCGGTGCATTTATGGACCGTTCTATCCTTGAAGGTGACCCCCACGCTCTTATCGAAGCTATGGCTATCGCAGGCTACGCTATCGGCGCTACACAGGGTTACGTTTACGTTCGTGCTGAATACCCCATCGCTGTAAACCGTTTACAGATTGCTATCGATCAGGCTAAGGAATACGGCATGCTCGGTGATAACATCTTCGATACAGATTTCAGCTTCAACCTTGAAATCCGTCTTGGTGCAGGCGCATTCGTATGTGGCGAAGAAACTGCTCTTATGACATCTATCGAAGGTAACAGAGGCGAACCCAGACCCAGACCTCCCTTCCCTGCAGAAAGCGGTCTTTTCAGAAAGCCTACTGTTCTTAATAACGTTGAAACATATGCAAATATTCCCCAGATCATCTTAAAGGGTGTTGAATGGTTCACATCCATGGGTACAGAAAGATCCAAGGGTACAAAGGTATTCGCTCTCGGCGGTAAGATCAACAACACAGGTCTTGTAGAAATTCCTATGGGTACTACACTCCGTGAAGTTGTATACGAAATCGGTGGCGGTATCCCCAATGGCAAGAAGTTCAAGGCTGCCCAGACAGGCGGTCCTTCAGGCGGATGCATTCCTACAGAGCTTATCGACGTTGAAATCGACTACGATAACCTCATTGCTATCGGCTCTATGATGGGTTCAGGCGGACTTATCGTTATGGACGAAGACAACTGTATGGTTGAC
>JAFQUH010000126.1 GCA_017408635.1 Ruminiclostridium sp.
ACATCACCACCAGCAGAAGAAGGCTCAACAGTCGGATGCTTTTAGTTTTCATCGGCATAGCCCTCCGCATCCTCAGCGGTATCTTCGGAATCGGCGCCGCTGTCCGCTGCCATCATATCCTCAGGCACAATTCCACCATACCCGCATTAGCTATAAAATAAAACTACGCTGAATAAAATATTCAGCGTAGATTGGCGGAAAGAGAGGGATTCGAACCCTCGAACGGGTATTAGCCGTTACACGATTTCCAATCGTGCGCCTTAGACCAGCTCAGCCATCTTTCCACGACTTTAATATTTTAGCATATTTTTTTGATTTAGTCAAGTGGTTTTTGAAAAAATTTAAAAATTTTTTCGCAGAATTTATTTTTTCGCTTCTGAACTATGGCACTTTTACATTTTTTCTGAATATCCGCAGAAAAAATCACTTCTGGAACATATTTACTATAATCCGAAAATTTTTTTATTTTTAATGTAACGTTTTTTAAAAATTTAAGTCTTATAATATATAGGGGCTGAATCGCCCTTGAAATTTTTAAAAAGCTGTGCTATTATATTACTTAATCTATCGTGAAAGAGGTGGTACTGTGAAAATTTCAGTCTGCGACGACGAAAAGAGCTTTGCTGACGGACTTATAGCCGAGGTTTCGGCGTTTTTCCTTGAAAGAAATATCGAATGTCAGTTCAGCTATTACGAAGAGGGCGCTGAATTTTTAAAGGCGATAGAGGAAAATAACGATTTTGAACTTATTTTTATGGATATAAATCTTATTACCGCTGACGGAGTCAATATCATATCCGAGCTTCGCAGTAAGGAGATCACAACTCCCGTTATCTTTGTTACAAGCCTTGAAAACAGAGCAATTGACGGCTATGATGTAGACGCCTTCGGCTTTGTGGTGAAACGAAGCTACAGGCAGAAGCTCCCCCGTGTCCTTACAAAGCTATACGACAAGCTCTACAATAAAAAGACTATGGCGATTCAGGAAAAGGAAGGTATGCAGATACTGAATACCGAGGATATTTTTTACATAGAATCGGATAAGCGTTCAAGCATAGTACATACCGCTGACAGTATTCTGAACGATATCCGCCCCATAGGGCAGATAAGCACCGAGCTGTCACCCGACGATTTCACCGAGGTATTCAAATCTGTATACGTCAATATCTCAAAGATAAAACGAATAAACATCGATACGGTGATTCTCGAAAATGACGAGGCTCTGCCGCTCAGCCGCCGTAACAGAAAAAACGTTATGTATGCAGTAATGAAGAAGGTGGGCAGAGGATGAAAAGCTATAAAAGAAATATGCTGTTTTTCTTCCTTGCCGTAGTATTTATGCTGACGATAAATTCCGCTATTTTTTATTATACCGCCTGCGTCGGAAATACCGTGCAGAGTACCGATTGCTACGGACAGACCTATGAGTCGGACAAGCTGGTGAACGCCGAGATAAATAAGCTTATCGAAAAGTACGGAAACGACTGCGAAAGCATGAATCGTGAGTTAAGCAAAGAGATCAGCGGTCTTAACAACATATATTACGGCTTGCGGGAGGTACGGGATTACGGAGAAACCTTGTCCGAGGTACTGAACAATACCTATCTTCAGACCACCAATAAGGAAACCCTTGATTTACTGGAGGAGTATTTCGGCAATAAGGATATCAATATAGCTCAGACTACAGAAAGCCTGAACAGTAAGATAACGATGTATTATGCCGCTATAAATACCACCGACAAATACCTTGATTACGACGGCTTTTTAGAATCCGTATCGGTCAATGCGGACTATATGCTGAATATATCCATCTATAAAAACGATATGTACTCCATAAGCAATATCGAAAAGACGAAAACGGATTTTGCAAGGCTTCAGGGACTTGCTCCCGGCTATGCCGATGACAGCGGCTTTGGCTCCTTTATAAATTACAGAATTACAGATATCATAGTTATCTTATCGGTAATGCTGCTGACTCCGCTTTTTTCGGTAATGATAAAAAGCGCAGATTCCACTCTTACCTTTGATAAAAGAGTTGTGGTGATAATTCCCACGGTTTTTGCTCTTGCGGTACTTGTGATGTACGGAATGAATCTTCTTCTGTCCTTTATCTTCATCGGCGGCGTTGACGCTTCCTTGCCGATACAGTCCTATCCTATTCTGTATTATTCGGGCGAAAGAATAAGCACGGGACTTTTCCTGCTGTTCTTCTTTTTGTCAAAGCTGGCAGGAGCGCTTATATTACTGCTTCTCGCTTCCTCCGTTCCGGCGGTGATCAGAGCGGGTAAAAGCGCCGTAAATAAAATCTGCGGTATTGCCCTTGCACTATTTATCATAGCAGAACTGGTATTCTCTATTGTAATGAGTGACGGAAGCATTTTAAAGGAGATAAATATATTCTCCTGCTTTTTACCTGAACGCTTTTTTATAAGATACATAAACGTTGATATCTTCGGTAACGCCGTATCGAGAACGGCATTATTCATCGGCTTTTCCGCTGTGATACTGGGGCTTGCCGCTATCATATTCGTAAGAAATCTGCTTAACTTTATGAAAAGAGCAAGAGCTGAAGCAGAGCAGAGCTATTATAACGAGATAAACCGAAAATACGAGCAATCCCGTGCCATCCGTCACGATATCAATAACCATCTGATAGTTATCAGTAGCTTCATCGAGAAGGGTGATACAAAGGGGGCAATGAAGTATATAAACGAGGTCTTTGACGAAACCAGCCTTGCTATGCAACCGCTGAAAACAGGCTCCGACGTACTTGACGCCCTGCTCTATAAAAAGACCGAGCTTGCAAAGAAAAGCGATATTACTCTTTCCTACGAGGTGAACGCCTCTCTTGACGTGGGAATTTCCAATTATGATATGTGCGTTATCTTCGGTAATATTCTTGATAATGCTATCGAAGCCTCGGCAAAGTCGGAGGACAAAAGAGAAATAACCCTTACCGTAGGCACGCAACATGAAATGCTTTATATTTCCTGCCATAATTCCCATAGCGGAGAAATAAAGGAGCAGGGAGATAAGCTCGTCACCACCAAGGCGGACAGCACCATGCACGGAATAGGACTTTCCCGTATAAAGACCGTAGCCGAAAAGTACGGTGGCACGGTGAAGGTAAGCTATGATGAAACCAGCTTTCTGATAGAAGTTCTTATCCACAAAATTAAATAACAGACAGAAGACAAATGTACGCATCGCAAAAATGCAGATATTGCATTGAGATGTCGTTTGTATATGAAATAAAGATATAAAAGTTTTTGAGAGTCGTTTTACGACTCTCAAAAAGCATTTTTGCTTACTTCGTCAAAAGCTACCTACCGTACCTTTGTACGCCTACGGTAGCTTTTTCCTCGTCTGCGTGCATTTTTCGCTGTCTGTCAGAGTGAAGCCAAGTTCTTGTCTTCACTCTGAGAGTGTAGCCATATACTATGCCTACACTCTGAAAATTGACCGCTTTTGCAGGAAAAACGACCGCTTGTGCAAAAGCGGTTTACTTTTTTATTTTGCTATGCTACAATGCAATTATGATAATAAAAGGAGTGTAGCTATATGCTTAAAAGAATAATATCAGCGATACTAATCTGCACGATGGCGGTATCTGTTACCGCCTGCACATACGTCGAGCCGCCCGAGTGTGAGCCGGGTAATATGCATTCGTCTTTTTCAACCAGCTTCAGCATAATGAAAGGCGAGGACGGGTACTATCACAGAGGCAATTATCAGGCGTCAGAATATCATTATGTATCGGGTATTCCCTTTTATTATGATAACGAAACAGGCAAGAGCACAGTGCTTTGCAGTAAGCCTCAATGTCTGCACGACGGAAACGAGTTCTGTGCGGCGTCGGCACAGGAAAATTCCGCAATAATTAATTTGTCGGCTTTTTCGCTGTATGACGGCTATATCTATAATCTGTACAATCTGAGAAGGTTGGACGAAGAGGGACATCTGGACAGTTTTTATGAGATAAAGCTGAAAAGATACGATCTGCGGGGAAATGAATGCTCTGATCTGGGCGTTATTGCAAGTTTTGCGGTGGAAAGCGGTAAATATATAGCAAATATCCACCAGCATCTCTATCATTGCGGAAAGCTGTTTTATACTATGAGCTTTTACGATGAGGGTGAGCTGTTTGTGTTTGACCTTAAAAGCAGAGAAAACAAGAAGATAGAAATACCGCCGAATGCTGAGGGTGGAAGAAATAACGGACTGAGAGGACTTACCGCTGACGGAGATTATCTCTACTATGCCATAAGATACACGAAATACAGAAAAAACAGTATGATGACAGAAAATGATATCGTGTATGATGATACCGTTTTACGCCGCTATAATATAAAAACGGGAGAGACCGAGGTGATATCTGCAATGCCCGATATCTATGATTCCTTTACGGTAAATGACGATATCGTATATTACACGGTGATTGATGGGGCAAATAATACCTTCAGCCTTTATTCTTACGATATATCAGAGGACAAGATCACCGCTCTTGCGGA
>JAFQUH010000127.1 GCA_017408635.1 Ruminiclostridium sp.
CGTTCCCGACGACCTGGCAGAGCTTCCCGCCATCATCGGCGGCAAGGAAATGCCCTTCAAGTACAAGGACTGCAAGGCTGAAATGGATATGGTAAACAAGGCGTTTATCGAAACTATGATCGAAGGCGACGCCAACGGCAGAGGCTTCCAGTATCCTATTCCTACCTATTCAATCACCGGCGACTTTGACTGGTCTGAAACAGAAAACAATAAGCTCCTCTTTGAAATGACTTCAAAGTACGGCACACCTTATTTTTCAAACTACATCAACAGCGATATGGAGCCCAGCGACGTTCGTAGTATGTGCTGCAGACTTCGTCTTGACCTTCGTGAGCTTCGTAAGAAGTCAGGCGGCTTCTTCGGTAGTGGCGAAAGCACAGGCTCTGTAGGTGTTGTAACGATCAATATGCCCAGAATCGCTTATCTTGCAAAGGATAAGGAAGAGTTCTACAAGAACCTTGACAGACTTATGGATATTGCCGCTCGTTCACTCAAGATAAAGAGAGAGGTTATCACAAAGCTCCTCAACGAAGGTCTTTATCCTTATACAAAGCGTTACCTCGGCACCTTTGAAAACCACTTCTCCACAATCGGTCTTGTTGGTATGAACGAGGTTGGTCTTAACGCAAGATGGCTTAAGAAGGATCTTACACACAAAGAAACACAGGAATTCACCAAGGAAGTATTAAACCACATGAGAGAAAGACTTTCCGACTATCAGGAAAAGTACGGCGATCTCTACAACCTTGAAGCTACTCCTGCAGAATCTACAAGCTTCCGTCTTGCAAAGCATGACGTAAGTCACTACCCTGACATCATCACAGCTACAGACAGAACACAGGGCGGCGCTCCCTACTATACAAACTCTTCACACTTACCTGTTGGCTATACAGATGATATCTTTGCGGCTCTTGATATTCAGGACGAGCTTCAGACTCTCTATACGTCAGGTACCGTATTCCATGCATTCCTCGGTGAAAAGCTCCCCGACTGGAAGGCGGCGGCTTCTCTTATCCGCACTATTGCACAGAACTACAAGCTCCCCTACTATACGCTTTCTCCTACTTATTCAGTATGTAAGAATCACGGTTATATCGCAGGCGAGGTTAACGTTTGCCCTGAATGTGGTGAAGTAACAGAGGTTTATAGCCGTATCACAGGCTACTATCGTCCCGTTAAGAACTGGAACGATGGTAAGGCTCAGGAATACAAGGAAAGAAAGGTGTATAATCCTGAAAAGTTCTGTGGCAAGACACCTTCAAAGACGGCAACCGCTGAAGAAAAGCACGAGGAAACCACAATGAAGGCGGCTGAAGACAAGCTGATTCTCTTCGCTACAAGCACTTGCCCCAACTGTAAGATGGCTGTACATTTCCTTGAAAAAGCGGGAATCGGATTTGAAGAGGTTATCGCTGATGAAAATCCCGAGCTTGCAAAGCAGTTCGATATCCGTCAGGCTCCTACACTCGTAAGAGTTTCGGATGATAAATTTGAAAAGATAGTAAACCTTTCAAACATCAAGGCGTTTATCGAAAACAACTAAATAAAATTTATGCCCTTGCAGTTTTCTGCAAGGGCATTTTATATTCCTCTTATCTTGACAATTTCCTGATTTTATGCTAAAATTTTTAGTATCTCATTGTGTTTTGTGAGATCAATAAAAGCAAAGGAAATTTAAATATGTACGATATAGTAATAATCGGCGCAGGTCCTGCGGGACTTACTGCGGCAATATACGCAAGAAGAGCGGAAAAGACCGCTCTTGTAATTGAAAAATCCACCTTCGGCGGACAGATAACCCATTCTCCCAGGGTAGAAAATTACCCCGGCTTTGCGGTTATGAGCGGTACGGAATTTGCCGACAAGCTGGTTGAACAGGCACTCGGTCAGGGTGCGGAAATCGAGCTTGACGCCGTTAATAAAATCGAGAAAGCCGATAACGGCTACAAGGTAATCTGCGATGGCGGAGAGTTTTTCGGCAAGGCGGTTATTATAGCTACCGGCTCACATCACAGACAGCTTGGCATTGAAAGAGAAAACGACTTTGTGGGAGAGGGTATTTCCTACTGTGCGGTATGCGACGGAGCATTCTACAAGGGTAAGTCTGTTGCGGTCATAGGCGGCGGTAACTCGGCACTTCAGGAGGCGGTTATGCTTTCTGATATGTGCGAAAGCGTTACGGTAGTGCAGAATCTTGATTTTCTTACAGGTGAACAGAAGCTCCAGAAGGATATCGAGGGCAAGAGCAACGTAAAGGTTATACTTTCCGCTATCGTTTCAGGCATTATCGGGGACAGCGAATTCAAGGGACTTCGTTTATCTGTTAAGGGCGAGGAAACAGAGCTTATGGTTGACGGCGTTTTTGTTGCCATCGGTCAGCAGCCTGAAAACGAGCCTTTTAAAGACGTGGTAAAGCTGAACGAATACGGCTATATTGAAGCAGGTGAAAACTGTCTGCCCGAAACTGAATTTGAAGGCGTATTCGTTGCAGGCGACTGCAGAACAAAGGCGATAAGACAGATAACCACGGCAACCGCCGACGGTGCAACTGCGGCAATCTCCGCCTGCAGATATATCGATTCTCTGAAATAATATGATAGTTATAGAAAAAGCCTGCAAGGAAGATTTAGCCGAAATACTGAAGCTACAGTATATAGCTTATCAGAGCGAGGCTATGCTCTTTGGTACTACCGACATCCCACCACTGAAGCAGACTCTTGAAGAGGTTTTGCAGGAATTTCAAAGAGGTATCATCCTTAAAGCTACAGATGAAAACGGTAATATCATCGGCTCTGTAAGAGCTTACCAGGAAAATGGTACAGCCTACATAGGAAAACTGATGGTACATCCCGATTTTCAGAAAAAGGGTATCGGCTCGATGCTCTTATCGGAAATAGAAAAGCAGTTCCCCGCCCTCAGATACGAGCTTTTCACTAGTACAAGAAGCGTCCGTAACATAAGGCTCTATCAGAAGCTGGGATACAGAATTTTCAAGGAAGAAGCAATTTCTGAAGAATTGCAGTTTGTTTATATGGAAAAGTAAATAGCTTAACCGCCCGTATGCTTAATGCACACGGGCGGTTGTTTTATTCAGTTACTCTTACCGAATTCATTATCCCGAACACTTCATCAAGACTGTCAACCTTTACAAAGATTTTTGAAATACTTTTTTGCAAAAATTTACTTATTTAATAAATTACTATTTGCCAATACTACATCCATACGCCACTTTTCGATACATTCCGGGATATTTACATCTTCAAGCTTCTGACATCCACCAAAAACTTCATTTCCTACATATCTAACGCTTTCAGGGAATTTAACCGTAGTCAGATTATAGCACCCGGAAAACGCTTGCCTACCTAGATATGTAACACCCTGCGGTATTTCTATAGATACAAGCTCCTCACAGCCTGCGAATGCGTATTCAAATATACTATTGACACCATTCTTTACAACATATTTATCTCCGGACTTGCTTGAAGGGCACTTTATAAGAGTTCCACTTCTATCGTAAAGAACACCATCCTCTACATATAAAAACTTATTGTCCTCGTGAACCTTTATCTCCTTTAATGAAGACATATCAGCAGCTCTGTAGACAAATACTTCTACATTCTTACCCAAAAAAACAGAATTAATATCATCGCAATCCAAAAAAGTCGAACCACTTACCATACGTACTTCTATACCTTCAATTTCATCCGGTATTACTACATCAGGAGAATCACCCAGATATTTTTCAATAAAAATTGTATTACTCGTTACGATCTGATACTCAAATAAGTCTTCGTTGGACTTAACATTGAGCATGGGAATAATCAGGAAAACAACGGTTAACGCAATAGCAACAAGCAGTATAACTGAACTTGTGAGAATAATAATCTTTTTCATTATATTTCCTTTCCAAATCTAAATGTTATCAGAGTGTGCCGTAATTCTGTTGTTTTTTACTGTAAAATTTCTTCTACAGGAGCGGTAGTTTCTCCGATGGTTATCTCTTTAGCTTCAACATTTACCTCTCTTCCCGGGATATCAGCACCATCCTTTAAGGTGTAGCTTGTGTCACCGTGCTTTAAGACGATAGACTGTGCGGACTTATATTCAAAGCTGGGGAAGTAAGGGAGCGTATTGCAATGCTTTGTTTCAGGGTTGCAGTATGTGTAGCCCATTTCAGTTTCCTTATCGTTTACCTTATATTCTGTGCCGTCAACGATAAGAGTAACGTCCTTTATAAAGCTACGCCAGTTTTCGTGGAGCTTCTCTTCAAGCTTTTCGTACTCGGTTTCACCCTGTGCAAATTCAGTTCCGAGATAGTCGTATTCAAAGCTCAGCATAGAAGCATACACACCGTATTCGCCTCTTGTAAGATTGTAGCTGATGCCGTTGTGATTAAAGCTGATACCTTCATCATAAATAATATCTGATATGGGGTGGAAATCACTTACGCTAGGTGTAAAGGTGTACCGAAGATCGGCGGCTATCCAATCATTGCATTCCTTGCCGTTGTAATCGGACACAACGCCTGCATCCTCTATGCCTGTGCCTTCGGTGGTGGGATTGAGGATTACGTTACTTACCTTGACCATTACCTCGTTGCCGCCTGTGAGCCATACCATAGGGCCATCCATAAGAACATGATAAAGTCCTTCGGCGTTTTCATCCTTTACGCCTATTCCCATAGAGGGTGCGTAATCATCAATTTCATTCTCCATCTTTTCTTCGGGGAGAATATAAGCGTGAAGAAGTATCTTATCAGTAGCCTTTACCATATCTTCTTTGTTAAGATAAACGTCAAACAGAAGCTTTGGCGTAGATGAGTCACCGGTTACGGCAATAAGGTCGATTCTGAAGTTTTCGTCCTCCTTGCTCTGGTTTATCTCGTAAAGATATCCCTTATCCACGATTTCGGAGGTAACCTTGTCACCGAATATCTGATCGATCCATTGTCCGAGAACGCCGGTTGCCGCAAGAGCTGTAACGCTGGCTACCATAGAGCAGGCTACCGCCGCCGCAATAAAGGCTGTAAATTTCTTTGCCTTCTTCTTAGGCTTGAACTCGATAATCCTGGATTCGGACGGTGCTTCTGCAGACTTTGCCTTTAAAAGGATATCATTTGCCGATGCTGTAATATTTTCATCGCAGAAATTATCCATCTGCTTTTTATAAGTTTCGTTAAAATTCATAAGTAAAATCCTCCTGTTAAAAGCTGAAGTCCGTGAGAACCGACTTCAGCTTTTCTCTGCCTCTTTTCAGATGAATCTTTACCGTACCCTGCGGAATACCGAGGATGTCAGAAATCTCATTTACCGAGTATCCCTCGTAATAGAAAAGATGTATCGGGATGCGGTACTTTTCAGGAAGCTTTAACACGTAGGCTAAAAGCCCGTTATCCTCATTTTCTTCAAGGTAGGGTATATTTTCATCAAGCTCTTCACCGCTTCTGCGCTTATTATCACGAAGGAAGTTCTTTGAAAGATTTACGGCTGTTCTTATAAGCCATGCTTTCATATGCTCATCGCTCTGAAACTCGGTTTCAGCCTGATAGAGCTTCATGAAAACCTCCTGATGAACGTCAGCGGTATCGTATGTATTTCTTAAATAGTTAAATATAACTGAATACACTGTATTCTTATATTTATCGTATTTTTCACAGAATTCTTTTTCTGTCATTTCTTTTTCTCTCCTGTTATGCTGATGTACATCGTTTTTAAGGACCTTTCATCTGTAATACACCTGAAAAGGCATAAAGGTTTCACTTTTTTTAAAATTATAAAATTTTTTTTATTTTATCATATATATCAGTATTTGTCAAAATAAAAACGCCCTCGGAAAACCGAAGGCGTCTTAATGTGTGTGTTAGTTTTTGCTACAGAATAGCGTGTAGTTTTCGTTTAAACGAGTTTTATTACTTAACCATTGAAGCAACTTCGTCAGCGAAGTTATCTTCCTTCTTCTGGATACCTTCGCCCTTTTCGAAACGAGCGAATTCAACAACCTTGATGTTGCCGCCTACAGATGCAATGTACTTTGCAACTGTCATGTTGGGATCCTTAACGAAGGGCTGATCGAGTAAGCAGATTTCTTCTGCGAACTTTCTCATTCTGCCTTCAACGATCTTTTCAAGAACATTCTGAGGCTTGGGCTTAGCAGATTCTTCATTTTCCTTCTTAACGAGCTGGAGCTGAACTTCCTTTTCTTCTTCGATTACAGAAGCAGGAACGTCTGCCTGAGAAACGAACTGAGGAGCAGAAGCTGTGATCTGGAGTAAGAGATCCTTTGCACATGTCTTAACTGCATCGCTGTTTACATCGTCAGCTTCGAGCTTTAACATAGAACCGATGATGGAGCCGCCACCGTTGTGAATGTATGTGAAGAGGTCGCCGGACATCTTCTTGAAACGACGGATCTGGATATTTTCACCGATTGTAGCGATTCTTTCTGTAAGAACGTCTGATACGAGTTCTTCTGTACCGAATGCCTTAACGTTCTTTAATGCTTCAACGTCTGCAACGTCGTTAGCGAGAATTGTATCAGCAATAAGCTCTACGAATTCGATAAATCTGTCTGTCTTTGCTGCGAAGTCTGTTTCAACGTTGATTTCTACAACAACGCCAACCTTCTTAGCTTCGTCAACCTTTGTGTATACAAGACCTTCTGCTGCGATTCTGCCAGACTTCTTGGCAGCCTTTGCAAGGCCCTTTTCACGAAGTGACTTGATAGCAGCATCGATGTCGCCGCCGCATTCTTCAAGAGCTCTCTTGCAATCCATCATACCGCAGTTTGTAAGTTCCTTTAACTGCTTTACGTCCTGTGCTGAAATAGCCATTGTTCTATCTCCTTTATATAGTAAGATTTTTTATTATTCTTCTGTTGCTTCTACTTCTGCAGCTTCTTCAGCCTGTTCAGCAACTTCTGTTGTACCCTGTCTTGCTTCGATGATAGCGTCAGCCATTGCACCAGCGATGAGCTTTACTGCACGGATAGCGTCATCGTTACCGGGGATAACGTAGTCGATCTCATCAGGATCGCAGTTTGTATCTACGATAGCTACTACGGGGATACCGAGCTTCTTAGCTTCTGCGATGGAGATCTTTTCCTTGCGGGGGTCAACTACGAAGAGAGCGCCGGGGAGCTTCTTCATGTTCTTGATACCGCCGAGGAACTTTTCGAGCTTTTCGATTTCGAGGTTGAGCTTAACAACTTCCTTCTTGGGGAGA
>JAFQUH010000128.1 GCA_017408635.1 Ruminiclostridium sp.
ATCCTTGCCGTTTATATGCCTGTCGTGGCAGTTGACGATTTTTACCGAACAGGTCAAAATCAAAGTCTGACGTGCGTTTTTCATCGTCTGACAGCGTGTAGACAAAGAATTTGTCAACACGCTGAACGGTCAGCCGTGAGGCTGACCGTTAAACTTTAATCTTTTATTTCAAGTATCTCTTTACCGTCAAAGCAGTAGAGGTTTTCTTCGTCGGCATACAGAATTTCTCTCACCATGTCATCTGTAAGTTTTGCTCGCTCGCCGTCTGCAAAGCAGAATAAGCCTTCTTCATCCCGCAAGGTGCAGAAAATTCTTTCGCCATAGATATAATATCTTTCGGGGAAGATGTTAAGAGCCTTATCATTGTTATAAAGCTCGCCTTTTTCATTCACGTAATAAAAGCCGTTATCCGAAATTTTAAGATTTCCTACCGCAGATGGCATTTTATATGTCGTTTGCGTGTTCAGGTTTATGTCAATCCCGATAATCTCGTTATTATGAGCAATGTACAGCTTATCCTGATACAATACCATCTGCGATGAGGCAAGCTTTCCACTATTATCATATCTGAAGAAGTTTGGTATCCCTATAACGTCATCCAGTCCTAAAAGGCCGTCGGTATTAAGGTTAGTACCTATGGTCATTATCACCCTTTCCGAAAAATCGGTAAGATTTACAAGCTTAATTTCGCTGGCTTCGGTGCTGTCCTTTATCGGCTCTGTGACTACCGCATACTCTCCGTAAATGCTTTTCAGCTTCTTTTTCGAAAAGGGAGTTACGTTTATGGTAAATTTATTACCGCTTTCTATATCACAGATCTCATCAAAAGATCCCGGCTTTACGTAATACTTTACTTCATCTGATGGGCAAAGCTTTTCGGTACTGCATCCCGTAAGCGTGAATGAAAATACAAATACAGCAAGCAAAGACAAAGCTCTGAACTTTATTTTCGGGACCTTTCTGCAGAAAATAAGCATCGCTATAAAAACTAACGCTACTGCTATAACGGTAAGTAATAATATATTCGAGCTGATTTCATTATCGCCAAGCTCTTTATATAAAAAGCTCTCGTTTCCGTGTTCGTCAATATAGGATAAAGAACCTCTGAACAATGCCGTTCCGCTTATAAGAGAAGTCGGCAGAGGCAGTCTTATTCTGTCGGAAATATTCTGTACAAGATAAACAGGTGCAATTATAACCGATAAAGAAACTGTCATAAATATTACCGTTTCTCTTAAAACTGTAGCTAAAAATATACAGATAAGAGAATACGTCGCATAGCCTACAGCGTTTATCAACACGGAATAAATACAAGCCGACAAAGCGGACAGACTCCTTACTGTGATTTCATATTCAAAGCCACATTCTGATATAAGGATATTGCCAACGCCGTATCTTGCTCCGTATATAAAAAGTGTTATAAATCCGCTTGCTAAAGAAAGTATAATGGTAAGAAAAAGTATAGTGAGTATCTTGATTAAATTAAGACTTAAATAACCTTTTTGGCTCGTCAGCAGGAAGCTATCCATTCTGCTTTCAAATTCGATTACATAGCTTTGTCTTACGGCTATCATAACAACAAAAATAAGCAGCCAGTTGATTCCGCTTTCGTTTACGTAGATATATTCCATACACCATCCGTCAGGACGGGATATAAAAAGAGCGTCAACAAGAGTAAGAGCCGTACTTATGATAAGAAAAAGGACAGATATCAAAAGCATCTTGTTTTTGATAAATAGCTTATACAGCTCCTGCTTTATCATATCTGTCACCTCTTTTCTTAAAGCTTATATGACTTATGTCGGGGAGAATTATTAAAATAACCGATAACAGACATAAGGACAAAACCGCAACAGCCGATACAAAACAGCTTAAAACGGGTGTACCCCCGATATTTATAACGTCAAATTCCTTAAAGCTGTTATGACATAAAATCAGATTAATGGGATTTTGTATCCGTATCAGCTTACTGCTGTCTGTCGTGCATATCAGCATAAGATACATAAAGCCTGCAAATGAGAAAACCGATAATAAGAAGGATGGTACAGACCTTTGTAAAAGCCTTGTTATAAGTGCTATCATAAAGCTTAAACATAGCAGTCCTATGTATCTGCAGAAAAAGACTATTATCAGCACCTGCCATATATCAAGCTCTATAGGAGAATAAAAGTAATCGGCAAGATAATAAAGAGGCTTATCAAGTCCATCAATATTGAGAAATCCACAAAAGCAGATAAAATCTGTTATGAAAAAGATAAATAATACAGAAAATACATAAAAGGCAGTCGCCATAAGCTTTGCAAGGGTAGTGGTAGCGCTTCCGTAAAGGGAGGTTTTAATATATGCTCTGCAGCCGTAATTCTTATCTGCCATAAAGATAGAGGAAACACCGATAATAAGGAGCTTGGCTATAAGAATAACGGAAAATTTGTAATCAAAAAATTCCGCTACGCCGCTGTTGTGACTCAAAGCTGAAAGCTCTCTGTCGCCATACGTATCGTATATCATATTGTTGAAGTTTACAAGATACTCATTCATGCCACTGTTATTTTCTATAAGCTCTTTAGCTTCGTTTCCTGTTTCAGCGATATCTTCACCATAGCTTAATATCCTGTTCATTTCGCTATAAAGCTCTATAAAGAGGTTAGCTTCTCCATAGGCGTAGCCTGAATAGTATTTTTCGGGGTTATATTCGTTATCGAAGTTACCGCTGTTTTTTAGTTTAATTGCATAGTTATAAAGCTTTTCTATATCCTTTTGCTTTTCCTCGGTAAGCTCGCCTTTAAAAACACGGTAGATGCGGTATCTGCCGTCATCCATAAGCTTATCGCCGCTGTGATAACGCTCATAATATCTTGCAACATTTACAAGTCCGACAACAAACGTTACCGCAAAAAGAATGATAAAGCTTTTTCTTGCAAACAGCTTTTTTAGTTCAAAACGGGTGAGCTTAAATACAGTCATCGCATACAGTCCTCTTATCAGAAAAATAGTAAAGGAATACATCATCCAGCATCGGCTCAGTTTGTTCAGCGCTAAAATCGGTTATTTCATCCGAAATAAGCCTTATTTTATAGCTGTCGCTATGGGATATGCTGCTGACAAGGAAATTTTCTTCAATATATTCAGCATCCTTTTCGCTGTCTACTGTTACGTTCCATACCTTTCCCTTCAGCTTTTTGCATAGATTTTCGGGCGAATCCTGTTCATACACCTTACCGCCACCAAGCAGTACCACACTGTTTGCCATATACTCTATATCTGATATTATGTGAGTAGAAATCAGCACTGTTGTGTTTTTGGATATTTCGGATATCGTACCACGGAATCTCATTCTTTCTTTTGGATCAAGACCTGCAGTCGGCTCATCAAGAATAAGTATTTCAGGGCTATGCACCATAGCTGTCGCTATGCCGAGTCTTTGCTTCATACCGCCCGAATATGCTCCCACTTTTTTGTTTTTGTCTGCCTGCAGATTTACAAAGGTGAGAAGTTCTTCTATGATGCTTTTATCCTTTACGCCTTTAAGTGCTGCCATATATTCCATCATCTGAAGTCCCGTAAAATTAGGATAGAACATCGGATACTGTGGCATATAGCCGAATTTTGTGAGGTAGTCAGTACCCATTCTTTTTATATCCCAGCCGTTATACAACACCTCTCCGCTGTCAGCCTTAAGGAGCTTTGTTATTATGCTTATCAGCGTTGTTTTACCTGCACCGTTAGGGCCGAGTATTCCGTAAATACCTTTATCAAAGCTGATACTGACGTTATCTAAGGCTTTGTTCTTTCCATAGCTTTTGGTTACGTTTTTTACACTAAGCATAATTGTTACCTGCCTGTCAGAATCTGTAGACGTAAATCGACCAGTTACGAGGGCTTACTATGTATATCGTTCTTGTTTGCTCGTCTATCTGCATTGAACTGAAATCATAGCTATGCTTATCGGTCGTATAGATTGTTTTGCCACTTTC
>JAFQUH010000129.1 GCA_017408635.1 Ruminiclostridium sp.
GCAATGACAACAGGCTTTGCGATAACGGGCAGAGGCAGTGATTTCCTCACTGTAAGCTGGACAAAGAATGCGGGTGCTTCTGGCTACGTGATCCAGGAACAGATAGACGGAGTCTGGACAAAGGTAGTCGCTATAAAGGGCAATACCACAACCTCCTACAAGATTACGGGACTTCAGCCCAACTCCTTCCACCGCTACAGAATGGTAGCCTATAAGACTGACGTAAGCGGCACCTGCTACGGCAAATACACAGGCTCTGCTCCCGGATATACCGCACCTGCGATGGTATCAGGCTTCAAGGTATCGGATATCGGTGTTGATAGTCTTACAGTCAGCTGGACAAAGGTACCCTCTGCCAACGGCTACGTTATTGATATCTATAAAAACGGTGCCTGGAGTCAGCTTGCGAAGATAACTTCCAATGCGACCACGTCCTATAAGGCGAGCGGTCTTACCCTTGGTACTACCTACAAATTCAGAATCAAGAGCTATGCCGTTAATAGTTCGCTTACTATCTACAGTACATATAGCTCCGCTATATCGGGAACACCCGGTTTCCCGGCACCCGCAAATCTTAAAATGACGAACAGAGGCACGGATTTCATCTCTGTGAGATGGGATAAGAATGAAAGCGCCGACGGATATATGGTGTATATTTACGATGGTACGAAGTGGACCTGCGTAAAGACTCTTACCAGCGCTTCTTCCGTATCTCATAAGATTACGGGACTTGAAAGCGGCAAGACATACAAGATTACCGTAAAGGCTTATAAGACTGTAGGCGGTACGAAGCTCATCTCCGATACGGCTACAATTTCAGCAAACACACTTTAATAAAATGCAATCGGGCGTTCACAGAACGCCCGATTTTTTCCCGATTCCCGCCTTTTACACAAAAGCGACATTTCAATATTGTGCAGTCTGCAAATTGACAGAAAAATGCTGAAGTGGTATAATTATCATAGAATATTATCGGAGGTAAAACCTATGAAAAAACTTCTTACAGGCATTGCCGTATTTATAACAATGGCGGTGCTTTGCATAGTTTCTGCAGGAGCGGAAACTTATAACGGCTTCCAGTATTCCGTACTCAGCGACGGAACGGTATCAATTACAGGCTATACGAGTGCTGACTCGGAAGTCGTGATCCCTTCGGATATCGACGGAAAGAAGATTACCGCTATTGCCGATAACGCCTTTACAGGACAGAGAGCCATCAAGTCGGTCACAATGCCTGATACGATAACGACAATAGGCAGTTATGCCTTCAACTCTTGCGAAACTCTCGAAACGATTTCTCTTTCTGACAGTCTTGTAAGCATCGGCGAAAGAGCATTCAACGAATGTTTTTCTCTCAAATCCATCTATATTCCCTATAACGTAAAGACTATCGGAGATTACGCCTTCAACTTCTGTAAAAGCCTTACCTCTGCCGTACTTCCCGACGGCCTTACAAGCGTAGGCGCTTACACCTTCTATAAGTGTGCGGCTCTTGGTTATATCCGTATTCCTAACAACGTAACAAGTATAGGAAATTACGCCTTCTATATGTGCGAGTCAATGGATTACGCCATACTATCAGAAAAGCTGACGACTATCGGTGAGAACGCCTTTTACGGTTGTTCCTTCCTTGATGAAATGGAAATCCCCGCTACGGTAAAAAGTATAGGCAAGTATGCCTTTGCAATGTGCAGTCTTCTTGATACGGTTACTATCGAGGATGGCGTTACCACCATAGACGAGGGTGCCTTTTATATGTGTCCCAAGCTCGAAACTATAACCATTCCCGACAGCGTTACGACTATAAACAAATACGCCCTCGGATATTATTTCGATTTCGATGCCTATGCTCCCACTCCCTATGATTATTTCGTCATCAGCTGCAGTAACGGCTCTGCCGCACATACCTATGCGCTTGAAAGCGGAGTAAAATATAATCTTACGGCAAGTGATATTTCGGGACTTACTATGGATTTAGCCTTAAGTGCAAGAGGCTACAATTCCATCACTTTAAAATGGAACAGTATGAGTGCCGCCAGCGGGTATATCATCCAGCAGTATAAGAACGGCGCATGGACAAATATAACAAATATCAAGGATAATACCGTAACAAGCTACAAGGTACCCGGACTTGCC
>JAFQUH010000130.1 GCA_017408635.1 Ruminiclostridium sp.
ACCGAAGGTGGATTCCACAACATTTGCCGAAGGCAAATATTTCATCCGCCAAAGGCGGATTTCATCAAAACCGGAGGTTTTGATTTCACCGTGCCATAGGCACGATTTCATTTTGAAATTTGTCCCCGACAAATTTCAATTTGACACACCGACCGCACGGAGGTTTAAAATATGGACGTCGGATTTATAAGACAATTTACCCAAACGTATCTCAATACTCATCAAGCACAATCTGCTATCGATGAAATGATACAATTAACAAGCCTACCGCAATATACAATATGCACAAATCCACGCATTAAAATTTGTTAAAATTCATTATCAAAATGGTTGACATTTTACCGAAATTATTGATATAATAAAATTGTTAAATAAATAACGGCATATGTGATAAAATAATAAAAAACGTTCCCAAAAGGGCAGGACAACACCCTTTTTAATAGCAATAAGTTTAAAACAAAAATCGAAAGGAATAAGAGCGATGGCAAAGAAGAACATTGTAAGAACAAGAAAAGCGCCACAGCCCAAGACTCCCGTAAGCCCCGAGATCGTTGACAGCGTAGAGGCTTTAAAAATCCGCATAGCAGAGGTCAAGGCGGCGCAGGCAATTTTTGCCGAATACAGTCAGGAGCAGGTAGATAAGATCTTTCTTGCGGCGGCTACGGCGGCAAACAAGATGAGAATCCCCCTGGCAAAAATGGCGGTAGAAGAAACAGGCATGGGCGTTGTTGAGGACAAGGTAATCAAGAACAACTATGCCAGCGAATACATCTACAACGCCTATAGAGATGCAAAGACCTGCGGCGTTATCGCCCGTGACGAAGCCTTCGGCACTATGACTGTTGCCGAGCCTATCGGTGTTATTGCGGCGGTTATCCCCACCACAAACCCCACTTCAACGGCAATCTTCAAGGCACTTATAAGCCTTAAGACAAGAAACGGTATCATCTTCAGCCCCCACCCCAGAGCAAAGAACTGCACCATCGAGGCGGCAAGAATCGTTCTTGAGGCGGCGGTAAAGGCAGGCGCACCCGAAGGAATCATCGGCTGGATAGACGTTCCCTCCCTTGATATGACAAACGAGGTAATGAGAAGCGCAGATATCATATTAGCGACAGGCGGTCCGGGTATGGTAAAGGCGGCTTATTCCTCCGGCAAGCCCGCTTTAGGCGTAGGCGCAGGTAATACTCCCGCAATCATCGACAGCAGTGCTGATATAAAGCTGGCGGTAAGCTCTATCATCCATTCCAAGACCTTTGACAATGGTATGATATGCGCATCCGAGCAGTCTGTTATCGTTCTTGATAAGATATATAACAAGGTAAAGAAGGAATTTGCGGCTATGGGCTGCTACTTCCTTGATGAAAAGGAAATCGAAAAGGTCAGAAAGACCATTATTATAAATAACGCTCTTAACGCAAAGATAGTAGGTCAGACGGCAGTAAAGATTGCCGAGCTTGCAGGAATCAAGGTACCTGCAAATACAAAGATTCTTATCGGCGAGGTTGAAAGCGTATCCCTTGACGAAGAATTCGCTCACGAAAAGCTCTCCCCTGTTCTTGCCATGTATAAGGCAGGAAGCTTCAACGAAGCGGTTGCAAAGGCAGAAATTCTTGTTGCAGAGGGCGGCTTCGGTCACACCTCCTCCCTTTACTGCGATGCGGTAACTGAAAGAGAAAAGATAGAATATTTCGGCGAAAAGATGAAGACCTGCCGAATTTTAGTAAACACACCCTCCTCCCACGGCGGTATCGGTGATTTATACAACTTCAAGCTCACTCCCTCTCTTACCCTTGGTTGCGGTAGCTGGGGCGGTAACTCGGTATCCGAGAACGTTGGTATAAAGCACTTACTGAACTACAAGACAGTAGCCGAAAGGAGAGAAAATATGCTCTGGATGAGAGTACCTGAAAAGGTTTATTTCAAGAAGGGCTGTATGCCCGTTGCCCTTGACGAGCTGGGCACAGTGATGAAAAAAAAGAGAGCCTACATCGTAACCGACTCCTACTTATTCCAGAACGGCAACACAAAGCCTATTACAGATAAGCTGGACAGCATGGGTATCGTTCACACCACCTTCTTCAACGTAGAGCCCGATCCTACTCTGGCTTCTGCCAAGGAAGGCGCAAAGGCTATGGAATTATTTAAGCCTGACGTTATCATTGCTCTCGGTGGCGGCTCTGCAATGGATGCGGGTAAAATTATGTGGGTACTTTACGAGCATCCCGAGGCTGACTTTATGGATATGGCTATGCGCTTTATCGATATAAGAAAGAGAGTATATAAGTTCCCCAAGATGGGCGAAAAGGCTTATTTCGTAGCTATCCCCACTTCTTCAGGTACAGGTAGTGAATGTACTCCCTTCGCCGTAATCACAGATGAAAAATCAGGCGTAAAATATCCTCTTGCCGATTACGAATTACTTCCCAATATGGCTATCATCGATACGGATAATATGATGACACAGCCCAAGGGACTTACCAGCGCATCAGGTATTGACGCTCTTACCCACGCCCTTGAAGCCTATGCTTCGGTAATGGCTACGGATTATACAGACGGCCTTGCATTAAAGGCTATAAAGAATATATTCGAGTATCTCCCCAGAGCCTATAACGACGGACTTACAGACGTAAAGGCAAGAGAAAAGATGGCAGACGCCTCCACTATTGCGGGTATTGCCTTCGCTAACGCCTTCCTCGGCGTATGTCACTCAATGGCTCATAAGCTGGGCGCCTTCCACCATCTGCCTCACGGCGTGGCAAATGCCCTGCTTATCACTCACGTTATGAGATACAATGCGGTAGAATGCCCCGTAAAGATGGGTACCTTCTCCCAGTACGACCATCCTCACACCCTTGAAAGATACCTTGAAATTGCCGATTTCCTCGGAATTTCAGGTAAGAACAAGAAGGAGCGCTTTGAAAAGCTTATTGCAAAGATTGAAGCGCTTAAGGAAGAGGTCGGCATAAAGAAGACCATCAAGGATTACGGCATTGACGAAAAGGGCTTCCTCGACAGACTTGACGCTATGGTAGAGCAGGCATTCGACGATCAGTGTACAGGTGCTAACCCCAGATATCCTCTTATGAGCGAGATAAAGCAGATGTACCTGAATGCCTTCTACGGCAATGACGAAACCGTTTGATTTTTGCGTACACCGTTGTTTTGAACTTATTGCATAGCGGCAACCCCGCACCGAAAGGTGCGGGGTTGTTGTTTTGCGGTCGGTGACCGCCGACGGTTCCGCCTTTTTATATCAGGCATCTATACAAAAAAAGCGAAACGGCGGTTTCACATATTGGTTGTATGCCAAATTGAAATTTGTCGTAGACAAATTTCAAAATGAAATCGTGCCTATGGCACGGTGAAATCAAAACCTTCGGTTTTGATGAAATCCGCCTTTGGCGGATGAAATATTTGCCTTCGGCAAATGTTGTGGAATCCTATATTTTTGAAATCGAAGATTTCAAAAATGGTCGCAGTCCTGCGGACTGCTGCCTTCGGTGGATGGATTTTAAAAGGTGCAT
>JAFQUH010000131.1 GCA_017408635.1 Ruminiclostridium sp.
CTGCTTTATGGCACGGACCTGCGGCGGCTTATCATCTTAAGACAAAGCTCAATATAACGGACGAGGATATTCTGCTTGCTATCCGTTATCATACGGCAGGCAATGCGGATATGAGCATTCTTCAGAAAATCGTTTATTTAGGGGATTTAGTAAGTGCAGACAGGACCTATAAGGACGTCGAAAAGTACAGAAAGTACAGCTTTGACGATCTTGACGGGGGAATGTACCACGCTCTTAAATATTCGGTAGGCGAAACACTTTCAAAAAGAGGACTTGTTCCGCCCTGTACTATAAATGCATATAATTTTTACACAAGGGTGTATAATAACAAAAACAAGGAGAAATAAAAATGACAGATACAGAAATGCTTAAAGCAGGTGTCAGAGCGCTTGACTCCAAAAAGGCACACGATATAAAGATAATCAAGGTAAAGGACCTTACTATCCTTGCAAACTACTTTGTAATTGCAACAGGTACAAGCTCAACGCAGGTGAAGGCACTTGCTGACGAGGTAGATTATCAGCTGGGACTCCTCGGAGAACAGCCCAAGCAGATTGAAGGAAAGCAAGGCTCCAGCTGGGTAGTGCTTGACTATATAGACGTTATCTTCCACGTGTTCAATAAGGATACAAGAGAATTCTACGATCTTGAAAGACTGTGGCAGGATGGCGAAATCATAGACGTAGAGCAGTTTTTAGACGAGGAATGAGAAATTTTTCCGAAAAAATCAAAAAAACTATTGACATAAAGACTATAAAGTAGTATAATACTAGCATACATCTTTAAAAAATTTGTATGAGATTATAACCTGTGCCGAATGGCAAAGGGAGGGATATAGATGGCAGAAGTTCGTTTAGGTAAAAACGAATCTTTAGATACAGCACTCAAGCGTTTTAAGAGATCTTGCGCCAGAGATGGTGTATTAGCAGAGGTTCGTAAAAGAGAACACTACGAAAAACCTTCGGTTAAGCGTAAGAAGAAATCCGAGGCTGCTCGTAAGCGCAAGTTTAAGTAATTAATACTTACGATGAATAAGAGGCGGACAAAGGTATAGCTTTTGTCCGCTTTTTTCCGTAGAAAACGTAATTTTTGTACCGGGAAAGGAAATTCTATGATTTTCAGACCTAAAATCTGGATCAAAAATGTACTTGAGATAGATAAGGAATTTTTAGATAAGCACAATATAAAGGCAATGGTGCTGGATTTGGATAATACTCTTTCGATGCACGGAAATCCTGCGGCAGAGATAGGCGTACCCGAATGGCTGGACTCTATGAGAGAGCTTGGTATTCCTATGCGGGTAGTATCCAACAACACAAATAAAAGAGTAAAGCCCCTTGCAGAAAAATTAGGACTTCCTTACTGTGCCAACGGATGTAAGCCTCTTACCTTCGGAGTGTCAAGGGCAATAAAGCAGATGGGCGTATCTAAAAAGCAGACCGCCGTAATAGGCGATCAGATATTCACAGACGTTATGGCAGGAAATTTCAAGGGTGCGATATCCATTCTGGTAGAGCCGTTCCACCTTGAAAAGACCTGGACCTTCAGATTAAAAAGAAAAATTGAAAGTCTTATTTTCAAAAGAGATTATTCAAAGCTTGAAATAAAGTAAAAAGTGAGGGAAAACAAATGGCAGTAAGATTCGGACCGGGCGGAAATTCCGACAGCTTCGGAAAAAGAAAGTTTCCGAAGGATATAGCAGAATATTTAAAGAGCTTTTCTCTTGATTGCTATGAGATAGAATGCGGCAGAGGTGTAAGAATATCCGAGGCCACCTACGAAAATCTTCCCTCTATAGCCGAGGAAAATGATATAGTCATAACCCTTCACGCACCCTATTTTATCTCGCTTTCTTCAGAAAGTGCAGAAACGAGGGAAAAGAGCGTTGGTTATATAATGGAGGCTATGAGAGCCGCCGACAGACTTAATGCAAAAAAGGTCGTCGTTCATTCAGGCTCCTGCGCCAAAATGACAAGAGCAGAAGCGCTTTATCTTGCAAAGGATACGGTTACAAAGGCACTTGCCGAGATGAAGAATGAAAATATAAGAGCGATATTCTGCCCCGAAACTATGGGCAAGATAAATCAGCTCGGTACTTTATCAGAGGTGCTGGAGCTTTGCTCCCTTGATGAAGCCATACTGCCCTGTGTGGATTTCGGACATCTTAATGCGAGAACACTCGGCGGTATCAGGACGATAGACGATTATGCAAAAATGCTTGACGAGATAGAGGATAAGCTGGGCTTTGACAGACTATCAAATATGCACGTACATTTTTCAAAGATAGAATATACCGCAGGCGGTGAAAAAAGGCATCTCACCTTTGACGATACCACCTTCGGCCCTGATTATGAGCCCTTGATGGAGCTTTTTGCAAAGCGCAATTTAAACTGTACCGTAATCAGCGAATCGGCAGGTACTCAGGCGGAGGATGCTTCTGCTATGAAAAAAGTCTACGATAGCTTTATGAAGTAGGCAAAACGTAAGCCTTCAGATATAAAATTTACAGGAAATTTATATATTTAATAATTAATTAATGAAACAGGTTTATGCTTTAGTAAGAGGGGAATTTTATGGGAAGAATAGCTGAAATTATGAATAAACTGCCTGATAAGAAGCAGGCGGCACTTATAACGTCAGACGTCAGCAGACATTATCTCAGCGGCTTTAAATCATCGGCTGGTATTCTGCTTATTACAAAGGAAAAAAGCTATCTGCTTATAGATTTCCGTTATTTTGATAAGGCAAAGCAGGAGGCGAGCGATGAATGTGAGGTAGTTCTTCTGACGAATATCAGAGAACAGCTTATGGAGTTATACATAAATCACGGAATTGCCGAGGTTTTTCTGGAGGATAATTTCGTAACTCTATCCCAGCTTGCAAGATATAAGGATGAATACGCCTTTTTACAGTTTGATACCTCCTCATTCTTATCGGATATGATACTTGATATGCGTATCATAAAGGATAAGCAGGAGCTTAAATATATAGTTACCGCCCAGAGAATTGCCGAAAAGGCGTATCAGAGATTACTGAACGATATAAAGGTGGGTATGACCGAAAAGCACGTGGCGGCACTTCTTGATTATTATATGGCAGAATACGGCTCTGACGGTATTTCTTTTGATACTATAGCGGCATCGGGAATCAATTCAGCCTCTCCCCATGCAGTACCCACCGATAAAAAGCTCTGCCCGAATGAATTTCTCACTCTGGATTTCGGTGCTACCTATAAGGGCTATCACTCGGATATGACGAGAACTATCGCTATAGGCAGAGCAACCGATGAAATGCGGACAATGTACAGTGCGGTTTTTTCTGCCAATAACGACGCTATAAAGGCGGTCAGAGCGGGAATAGGCGGCAAGGTACCCGACAGCGTTGCAAGAAGCACTCTTGACGCCTGGGGATATGCGGAGTATTTCGGTCACGGGCTGGGACACGGAGTCGGTCTTGAAATTCACGAGGCACCGACATCTTCCAGAAACTCTGTACATACACTTAAGAAGGGTATGATTCTTACTATAGAGCCTGGTGTGTATATTTCAGGTAAATTCGGCGTAAGAATTGAAGATATGGTATGCGTTACCGACGACGGCTGCATAAATCTCACTAATACAACAAAGGCACTTACTATAATATAACGGCAGATTAAAGGAAAGGAGAGATGAATATGCTTACGGCATTGTTTTTTATGTTGTCAGGCTATCTTATGGGCAGTATTTTATTTGCAGGCATTGCCGCAAAGCTGTTCCGTAAGGATATACTCTCCGAAAGTCCCGACAAGAATCTGGGTACTGCCAATGCTTATCGTTATGGAGGCTTCCTTTGTGGAGCATTCACGTTACTGTGCGATCTGGCAAAGGGCTTTCTACCTGTATTCCTCTACATACATTCGGATAACTACTCGGCGTTTTTCTTACCCTTTGTAATGGTAGCTCCCGTAATCGGTCATATACTTCCGATATTCGCAAAATTCAAGGGCGGCAAGGCGATAGCCGTTACCTTCGGCAGTCTTATGGGCTTTTTCCCTGACTGGAAGGTAGCTCTGACTCTCGGCTTTTTCTTCCTGCTCTTCACTCTTGTGATAAGAGTAACGCCCCATTGCTACAGAACGATACTATCCTACGTACTGACTACCCTCAATACTCTGCTTTTTGTGGATATGTCGATAGGTATCGGTATGGTGTTCATCTCAACTGCGGTTTCTATGAAGATGCTGACCGTTCCCGAGGAAAGAGAAAAAACTACGGTAACTATGTTCTGGAAAAACAAATAGGAGAATATATATGAATATTCAGATTTTCGGTAAATCAAAATGCTTTGATACAAAAAAGGCTGAAAGATATTTCAAGGAAAGAAGAATAAAATATCAGCTTGTGGATATAATGAGCAAGGGACTCAGCAAGGGTGAGTTCAACAGCATATCTGCCGCAGTCGGCGGATATGAAAAGCTGATTGATGAAAAATCGAAGGCGTATGAAAGCAGTACGATAAAATATCTTGCCTATGAAGAGGATAAAATTGAGAAGCTACTTGAAACTCCCGCAATGTTCAAAACGCCTATCGTAAGGAACGGAAAACAGGCTACAATCGGCTATCAGCCGGAGATCTGGAAGACCTGGGAATAATTTTTTAAAAAATTTTAAAAAAACACTTGACAAACGAGATAGAAAAGTGTATAATATAAAAGTCGCTTGAAGAGATTAAGTGATTGGCAAAAAGGAGACCACGGAAGCTTAGCTCAGCTGGGAGAGCATCTGCCTTACAAGCAGAGGGTCATAGGTTCGAGCCCTATAGTTTCCACCATTACTCCTACGGCCTGGTAGTTCAGTTGGTTAGAACGCCGCCCTGTCACGGCGGAGGTCGTGGGTTC
>JAFQUH010000132.1 GCA_017408635.1 Ruminiclostridium sp.
CAAGGGAGTTCTACTCGAGGGAGGATTATCCCACGGCGGCGCAGGCTATAGGCTATAAAGAGCTTCTGCCTTACCTTAAGGGTAGTGAGGAGCTGGATACCTGCGTGGAAAGACTCAAGCAGGAAACCAGAAAATATGCCAAAAGACAGCTCACCTGGTTCAGAAAAGACGAGAGAATTCATTGGATAAAGGTTACTGATAACACGGATTCAAGGGAAATTTTAGAAATTGCAAAAAAATATATAAAAATGTATGGAAATTTCTGCTGAAATGTGTTACAATATAAGAATAGGCAGGCACGCTCCGTCAAAGAACGCAGACAGATAGATTGCCGACGACCTATATAACATTATTTTATTTACGGAAGGACTGTTATTCCGGAAGAAAGGAACAATTATGGCAAAGGAACTCAACTTACAGGACGTATTTTTAAATCAGGCAAGAAAAGAGAAGATACCTGTAACTATCTTTATAACAAACGGCTTTCAGTTCAAGGGTATGGTAAGAGGCTTTGATAACTATACTGTTATACTTGATACAGACGGTAAGCAGAATCTTATCTACAAGCACGCTATATCCACAATTTCTCCTATGAGAAGCATTTCGATACTTGATGCCTTTGAAAAGAACGAGGAAGTATAAAAGGATAAATGGATAAATCAAGAACCACAACTATACTTGCGGCGGTTATTTCGGTGTTTTTAGTGCTTACCATTATCGGACAGATAATAGTAATACCCGAAAACGCCTGCAGAACAGAGGTTGCAAGACTATACGAGCTTCAGAATACTGTGGAATTTGATGGTGTATTCATAAGGGACGAGCATATAGTCGAGCGTTCCTATAGCGGTGTTTTACGATACGAGCACGAGGACGGCTCAAGACTTGCTATAAACAGTGTAATGGCAAGCGTCTATGCGTCGTCGTCGGATATAGAGATCTGTCAGAGGATTGAAAAGCTGAAGGAGAGAATCGAAACTCTGAAGGACGCCCAGAGCATTTCAAGTGCAGGCGGCTCCCAGGCAGAAGGCTACAACAATCTTATTGACGATCTGCATAGCGAAATAATAACCGCACTTGACGAGGGCGATTACAAAAAGGCGTCAGAGCTTAAATATGAAATGCTTAGTCTTCAGAGCAAAAGGGATGTCGCAAAGGGCAGAACCGAAAGCTTTGAGGAGGTAATAGAAAAGCTGGAGAACGAAGTAAACGAGCTTACCGCAAGGATAAGCAGTGATGCGACGCCGCTTATTTCAGGCGAAACGGGTTATTTCGTAAGTGTTACAGACGGTTACGAGGGCGCATTTTCGATGGCTGAAGCACAGCAGCTTACTCCGTCACAGATAAAGGATATTCTGGAAAAGCCAAAAAAAGCAGCTTCGGGTGGCGACGTCATCGGTAAGATGATAGATAGCTATAAGTGGAAGCTGGCGGCGGTTATCGACTCTGACAGAGCTTCGCTGATGTCGATAGGCGATAAGGAAAGTCTTTTCTTCAGCGGAGATAACTCCACCTTAAGCGTTACCGTCGAGCATATCCAGAAACACAGCGACACCGAAAGCGTGGTCATTTTTTCGGGTGATGAGCTGAATGCAGAGCTTGCCTCTGCCCGTACAGGAAAATTTGAGCTGGTGCTCAGCAGATACAGCGGCATCAGAATTTCATCAGACGCTATCCGCTTTAATGACGAGGGCGAAAAGGGCGTTTATATCCTTTACGGAAATCAGGGCTATTTCAGAAGAGTAACGGAAGTATATTCCGGCGAGGACTTTGTTATAGTCGAGCATCATCCGGGCAATACAGACGCATATCTTGACCTTTACGACAACGTTATAGTAGAGGGCAAATTCAAAATCTACGTTCCGCAAGAGGAGAGTTCAGATGAGCAAAGTACCTGAAATTAAACCTGCCGCTGATACCGCTCTTCAGGATATCAGGGCAAATTTAGAATTTATAAGAGAGCAGATAGCCAAGGCTATGGACAAAGCCGGCAGAAGTGATACTGTTCGTATAATGGCAGTTACCAAAACCGTAGAGGTGGATAAGATAAATTATGCCGAAAGCCTCGGAATTGATCTGCTGGGCGAAAACAGAGTTCAGGAATTTCTCGGAAAGTATGAAAATTATTCGGAAAATTCTGAAATTCATTTCATCGGAGGCTTGCAAAATAACAAGGTTAAGTATATAATTGATAAGGTAAGGATGATTCACTCGGTGGACAGTATAAAGCTAGCCGAGGAGATAAGCCGCAGAGCCTTATCGAAAAATCTCGTTATGGATATACTGCTGGAGGTGAATATCGGAAATGAGCTTTCTAAAGGCGGATTTTCTGATACGGAGCTTACAGAAGCGGCAAAGGTAATAGAAGAGCTTCAGGGAGTGCGCATAAGAGGACTTATGACCATACCGCCACCCTTTGAAGGCGAGCGTTATTTTCCTTGTATGCAGGAGCTTTATGAAGAGCTTAAGGCAAAGGAAAAAGGCTTAAGCGGTATGGATACCTTATCAATGGGTATGTCGGGCGATTATGCCACGGCGGTAAAATACGGTTCAAACATAGTCAGAATAGGCAGCGGTTTATTCGGCTATAGAAGTTATATAAAATAAATACGGAGGATTTAATTATTATGAAAATTTTTGGTGGCGGTATAGGCAAAAGAAATGAAGAAGAATACGAAGGCTACGACGAAATGGACGTAGCAACAGCAAAGACAGACTCAGGTGCGGCAGCAGGCTCAAAGGTGTTTACCTTCAATGCAAGCACAACACTTCACCTTGTTGTAAGCAGACCTAAAAAATACAGCGATGCAGGAGATATCGCAGAGCTTTACAAGAACAAGACAACAGTTATCCTTATGTTCAATAACACCAACAAGGATATTGCAAACCGCCTTATCGACTTTTTAGGCGGCGTAAGCTACATCACAGACGGCGAGCTTAAGAGAATCGGTGATACTACCTACGTTCTCGCTCCCTACAACGTTGATATTTCCGGTGATTTCATCGAAGAGATCAGCAACATTTCCGGTAGCGACGATATTTTCGATACGTTAGGCTGATATGAACGAGCAGGATCAGCTTCTTTCCCGCATACAGAGTGCGGCGAGAGATGCTCTGGATAAATCCCGTCCCTATTTCACAAGATTTCTTACAGAGGCAGAGCAGATGAGAATATCTGTGCTGAAGTTTCCTGCTGACCTTGTCACAGGCTTTTACGGTGGTGAGGGCAACAAGGATGCGGTGAGAAATTGCTTTGGTATAGTACCTGCCTTTTACGTGAATGACGAGTCGGATTTTCCTGCACTTTTTCCCGTCAAGGCTATAACCTTCACCTTCCGCAAGTGTGACGAGCTTACTCACAGAGAGATTTTAGGCACGCTTATGGGACTCGGTATCGAAAGGGATACTATAGGGGATATCTGCATAACAGAGGGTAAGGCGGCAGTTTTTGTTACTGAAAAGCTGGCGGAATTCATAATGGATTCCGTATCGAAAATAGGAAAAGTCGGCGTAAGCTGTTCTTACGGCGTGGATTTTCAGTTACCCGAAAAGCAGTATGAGGAGCTTTCCTATTCGGTGGCGTCCTTAAGACTTGACAATTTAGTCAGAAATATGGCGAATTGCTCAAGAGGTACTGCCTGCGACAGATACTTAAAGCCACAGCTTGTACAGCTCAACGGCGAGGTGTGTGATAATCCCTCAAAGCTGATAAAAGAGGGAGATATAATCACGATAAGAGGAAAAGGAAAGTTTCTTCTGTCCGAAATCGGAGATACGGGCAGAAAAGGCAATACACATATAAAAGTGAAGAAATATAAATAAAAAGATAAATCAGGAGGGTTAACCCGTGAACGCAAAGGACATTGTAGAAAAGCGCTTTGAAACCGTTAAAAAGGGCGGTTACAATATTGATGACGTAGACAGATTCTTAAGAGACGTATCTGTTGAATATCTTGGTATCCAGAAGGAAAACGAGGAGCTTGAGGAAAAGCTCAAGATCCTTGCTGAAAAGATAAAGGAATACCGCAACGACGAGGACGCTCTCCGTGATGCGCTTCTTATCGCAAAGAAGCAGGCTATTGCCGTTGAAAACGAGGCAAAGGCAGAGGCTGAAAGAATTATCAAGGAAGCAAAGGAAAAGGCTGAAAAGATAGTTAAGGACGCTACAGAGGATGCCGCAAAGAAGAAGGAGCAGTCTGACAAGGACGTAGCGGCGGCAAAGGAAAAGGCAAAGAATATAGTAGCTGACGCTAATGCAAAGTCTGATGAGATTCATCTTATCATGCAGCAGCGCACCGAAAGAGAACAGATCGTATTACAGAGAACAAAGAAGGAAGTTGCTGACTACACAGCAAAGATCCTTGCGGCTTATAATGCACATATCGAATATATCAAGGGAATCCCTGCACAGTGCGAAAACGAGTTTGTTATAAACACTGTAAAGGAGGTTGAAAGCAGAAAGCCTGAGGACAGCGCTTTTGCAAAGAAGCCTGAACCTAAGAAGGAAGAAGCAAAGCCTGCTCCCGCAAAGGAAGAAGCTAAGAAGGAAGAGGTAAAGCCCGCTCCTGCAAAGGAAGAAGTTAAGAAGGAAGAGGTAAAGCCTGCTCCTGCAAAGGAAGAAGCTAAGAAGGAAGAGGTAAAGCCTGCTCCTGTAAAGGAAGAGCCTAAGAAGGAAGAAACAAAGCCCGCTCCCGTTAAGGAAGAGGTTAACGCTGAAGAGGTAACTCTCGCACCTGAAAAGGAAGCACCCAAGGCGGAAGTAAAGCCTGCTGAAGAAAAGAAGGAAGAGCCGAAGAAATCTCTCGGTGACTCCATCCTTTTCAAGCTCGGCGTAGGTAAGGGCGAAAAGAAGGATACTCACGAAAATCTCGAATTCGGTCAGAAATCAGATAATTAAAAATATCACCACCGTCTGATGAAAAATCAGACGGTGATGAGTTGTTTATAAATATAATAAACTTCTGTTTACAAATATAATGTGTAGATAATGAAAGGGTAAAGATATGCTTTTTATTACTCTTGCTGTGGCTGCGGTACTGCTTGTAATAGATCAGATAACAAAAATAGTGATAGATACCAATATGCAGCTTCACGACTCTATCCCGATAATTGCCTTCGGAGATACCCAGGTGCTTAATATCACCTATGAGCGCAATACGGGAGCCGCCTTCAGTATACTTGAGGGCAAGCAGATTTTTCTTATAATAATAACCTCTCTTATAATGCTGGGAATAATATATCTCATGGTATCAAAGAGAGTAAAAAAGCCACAGTATCTGTGGTGTATGGCCCTTATTCTGTCAGGCGGTATAGGAAATCTGATCGACAGAATCGTAAGAGGCTTTGTAGTAGACTTTATCGACTTCAAGATAATAAATTTTGCGGTATTCAACGTAGCTGACATCTGTGCGGTGGTTGGTGCGATCGGACTTTTCATCTTTGTAATGATCGATGAAATCAAGGATGCAAAAAAGGAAAAGGAAAAGAAGAACGAGCAGGCAGAATGACGAAAGGACTGATATTACGAATTACAGCCTTATTTGTGAAGAAAACGACGTACGACTTGACAAGTTCATAGCTGATAGTGAAACGGGCTTATCCCGTTCTGCCGCCGCCTTGCTGATAGAGCAGGGCGATTGTCTTGTAAACGGGAAAGCGGCAAAAAAGAACTGTAAGCTGAAAACGGGCGATACGGTGGATATTGAGATTCCCGAGCCTAGAGAAGCGGATATAGTTCCTGAAAATATACCTCTTGATATAATATATGAGGACGACGACCTGCTGGTAGTAAATAAACCGAAAGGGATGGTAGTGCATCCTGCTCCGGGACATTACAGCGGAACGCTTGTCAATGCGTTGATGTACCATTGCGGTGACAGTCTGTCGGGTATAAACGGAGTTATCAGGCCGGGTATCGTTCACAGAATCGACAGAGATACCAGCGGACTGCTCATTGTTGCGAAGAATGATAATGCTCATAGTATTTTAAGCGAGCAGATAAAGGAACATAGCTTTACAAGAGAATATATGGCGGTGGTGCAGGGAGTTATCAAGGAGAACGGAACTGTAAATGCTCCCATCGGCAGACATAAGACCGACAGAAAGAAAATGTGTGTTACTGCCGAAAACTCCAGAGAAGCCACTACTCATTATTTTATTGAACAAAGATACAAGCAGAACACTCTGCTCCGCTTACGGCTTGAAACGGGCAGAACTCATCAGATAAGGGTACATATGTCCTATATAGGACATCCCGTAGTGGGTGATGAGGTGTACGGAAACGGCAGTCCGAAATGGCTTTGCGGACAATGCCTTCACGCAAAGAAGATAGGCTTTGTTCATCCTGACGGCAGATATCTGGAATTTGACAGCGAACTGCCTGAATATTTTACAAAACTTTTAAAGAATCTTGAAGGGCAGAAGACAGAATAAAGGAAAGGGTAATAGCTTTGGATTTTAAAAATGCAATTATAATGACTGACCTTGACGGAACTCTTTTGAACGATGAAAAGAATATCTCCGAAAGGGATATGGAATCGATAAATAATTTCTGTGACAAGGGCGGACTTTTTACTATAGCAACGGGCAGAGGCTACTCTATGGCGAAGCCTGTGGCAGAAAAGATAGGACTGCGCATTCCTGCGGTTATCTTTAACGGTGCGGCGGTATATGATTTTAAAGAGGATAAATTTCTGTGTCAAAGCTCGGTTACAAAGAAGGCGAGAGGCTATATAGCAAAGGTTATGGAGGCTTTTCCCGACATCGGTATCGAGGTGCTTCATCAGCAGACGGTATACGTACCTGCTATGAACGAGGTGGAGCGCTTTCATATGTCCCTTGAAAATACCAAGGTCGAGCAGTGCAGACTTGAGGATATCCCCGATGACGGCTGGCTGAAGGTGCTTTTTGCCTATTTCCCCGAAAAGATGGAGGAGCTTATGAAATTCGTAGACGAGCATTGCAGTGAGGATACCAACTGCGTACTTTCCGCTCCTATATTCTACGAGCTTTTACCCGTGGGAGTAAGCAAGGCATACGGCTATAAAAAACTGCTGGAGGTTACGGGTAACGAGGGAAGATTCACGGTAGCCTCAGGTGATTATCCCAACGACGCCGAAATGGTGGGCTACGCCGATTTAGGCGTTGCGGTATCAAACGCCCACGAGGACGTTAAAAAAGCGGCAAAGCTCATTATCGGAAGCAATAACGAGGATCCTATGACGCAGATAATTAATCACATTGCTTCACTTTAACTCTTGACTTATCGGAGTTAATGTAATATAATATTAAAGGCGAATTAAAAGAAATATCACAGAAAGGATATTTTAAAAAATGGATGCAACATTAAAAAAGCAGATGGAAATAACTGCAACAAAGGTCAGAATGGGCATTATCGAAGGTGTATACAATGCAAAGTCGGGACATCCCGGCGGATCACTTTCCGTTGCTGATATGCTGACGTATCTTTATTTTGCGAAGATGAACGTAGATCCTGCAAATCCTCTTATGGCTGAAAGAGACAGATTAGTTCTTTCAAAGGGACACACAGCACCTGCACTTTATTCAGTTCTTGCACAGCGTGGCTTCTTCCCCGAAGAAGAGCTTAAGACGCTCCGTCACGTAGGCTCAAGACTTCAGGGACACCCCGTATATAAAAAGGTTCCCGGCGTTGATATGAGCACAGGCTCACTCGGTCAGGGTATATCCGCCGCTTGCGGTATGGCTTTATCAGGCAAGATCTCCGATGATTATTACAAGGTTTATGCAGTTCTCGGCGACGGTGAGATTCAGGAAGGTCAGGTATGGGAGGCGGCTATGTTTGCGGCTCACTATCAGCTTGACAACCTTATTGCAATCGTTGACAATAACGGTCTGCAGATAGACGGTAGAGTAAGTGAGGTTATGTCACCCTACCCCATAGACGAAAAGTTCAGAGCCTTCGGCTGGTACGTAATCACAATTGACGCACACGATTTCAACCAGATCGAAAAGGCGTTTGAAGAGGCTGAAAGAGTTGTAAATCAGCCTGTTGTTATCATTCAGAAGAGTATCAAGGGCAAGGGCGTTTCCTTTATGGAGGATAACGTATCATGGCACGGTGCCGCTCCCAACGAAGAGCAGTACAACAAGGCTATGGAAGAGCTTAAGGCTCATCTTGAAGAGCTCGAAAAGTAATCGAAAGGAATGGATACAATGGAAAAGAAAGCAACCCGTGAAAGCTACGGCGAAGCTCTTGTAGAGCTTGCAAAGAAGAGAGAAGATTTAGTAGTGCTTGACGCTGACTTAGCGGCGGCTACAAAGACAGGCACCTTCAAGAAGGCTTATCCCGACCGCTTTTTCGATTGCGGTATCGCAGAAGCTAATATGATGGGCGTTGCGGCAGGTATTGCCACAACAGGCAAGCTCGTTTTTGCCAGCACCTTCGCTATGTTTGCCGCAGGCAGAGCTTATGAAATTATCAGAAACAGCATCGGCTATCCCCACCTCAACGTAAAGATCGGCGCAACACACGCAGGTATTTCTGTAGGTGAAGATGGTGCTACTCACCAGTGCAACGAGGATATTGCTCTTATGTGCACTATTCCCGGTATGACTGTAATCAACCCTGCAGACGATATAGAAGCAAAGGCAGCTGTACTTGCTATGGCTGATTTTGAAGGTCCCGTATATATGCGATTCGGCAGACTTGCCGCTCCTATATTCAACGATAAGGATACCTATAAGTTTGAGCTTGGTAAGGGTATCCAGCTCCGTGACGGCGACGACGTTACAATTATCGCTACAGGTCTTATGGTTGCAGAGGCTTTACAGGCTCACGACGAGCTTAAGGCAAAGGGTATAAATGCCCGTGTTATCAATATCCATACAATCAAGCCTATTGATAAGGATATTATCTTAAAGGCGGCAAAGGAAACAGGCAAGATAGTTACGGTTGAAGAGCACAGTGTTATCGGTGGTCTTGGCAGTGCTGTCTGCGATGTTGTCAGCGAGCTTTGTCCCGTTCCCGTTAAGAAGATCGGCGTAAACGATACCTTTGGTCATTCCGGCCCTGCTGTAGAGCTTCTTAAGGAGTTCGGTCTTTGCGCATCCAATATTGTAAGCGTTACAGAAGAATTTTTAGGTAAATAATTTTTAATCCACCGCTTTTGCGGTGGATTTTTTATGACCTTTCACAGATACCGTTATTTTTCATAAAATAAAGAGTAGAGGTTGGAGGCTACTCTTTATGAACAGAAGAATATATACGTTATGCGAATTGTCTGAAAAGGAAAAGGGCGTAGTTACCGATATCTTTACAAGAGGCGATATGCGAAGGCGGTTTATGGATATGGGACTTATCAAGGGAACGAAAATCTCCTGCCAGATCAAGAAATCCGATATAGCCGCCTATCTTGTAAGAGGCACACTTATAGCCATAAGAAACGACGACGTAAGGGAGATATTTATAGAAAAAATAAGATAATAAAAAATCTGACAAAATACGACCGTATTTTTGGTGAAAAAATAAGCAATTTTTTTTGTGATTTTTATAGACAAAATGAAAAAAATATAGTATAATAAAATGACTACGGAAATACGCTGAATAAACACGGAGGATTTGTAAAAAAAAGGAATACAAATTCGGTTTTCCTTGAAATTAAAAATCCCCTTTTACCATGATTTTTTCCTTGTCAAATGAGAAAATCGTGGTTTTTTTTGCAAAAATATACTGTGGAGGTGTAAAATGGCAGTTTTACTGAAAAATGGATTTATAGTAGATCCTGTAAACAGATTTCAGGGAAAAACAGACATACTCATAAATGACGGAGTCATTGCGGAGCTGGGCGAGAATCTTTCCTGCGACGGTGCAGAGGTTATCGACTGTGACGGACTTACAGTCATCCCCGGACTTTGCGATATGCACGTTCATTTAAGAGATCCGGGACAGACTCATAAGGAGGATATCCTTACAGGCTGTGAGGCGGCAGTTGCAGGTGGTATAACGGCGGTAGCGTGTATGCCCAACACAACTCCTGCGGCAGACTCTCCCGAGGTCATCTCCTACATTTTAGATAAGGCAAAGGATGCCAAGGCAAAGGTTTATCCCGTAGGCTGTATCACAAAGGGACTCGAAGGAAAAGAGCTATGCGACTTCGAGGCACTTCGTAAGGCAGGCTGTGTGGCGGTATCCGATGACGGCAGACCTGTAAAGTCAACCGTTATGATGGCACAGGCTATGGTCAAGGCTCACTATGCAGGACTGAAGGTTATCTCTCATTGCGAGGATCTGGAAGTAATCGACGGCGGCATTATGAACAAGGGTAAGGTTTCCCTTGAGCTTGGCGTAAAGGGTATGAGCAGACTCAGCGAGGACACTATAACGGCAAGAGAGCTGGCGATTGCTCAGGCAAGCCAGATGCCGATACACATTGCTCACGTAAGCACAAAGGGAAGCATCAATATAATCAGAGGAAATACCCACATCGGTGTAATGTGTACCTGTGAAACGGCACCCCACTACTTTATGCTGACAGACGAGGCTCTGCGTTCCCGTGACGCCGACTACAGAATGAATCCTCCTCTTCGTGAGGCTGACGACGTTATGGCGATAAGAGCGGCAATCACAGACGGTACCATCGACTGTATCGTAACAGACCATGCACCCCACTCGGCAGAGGAAAAGGCTGACTTTGAAAAGGCGCCCAACGGTGTAGTAGGTATGGAAACCTCTCTTGCGGCAACGCTTACGGCACTCTATCATACAGAAACGATAGACATAGCACAGATAGTAAGACTTATGTGTATCAACCCCAGAAGAATCCTCGGTATCGAGGGCGGCTCTCTCGCAAGAGGAGAAGTGGCGGATATCGCAATATTCGATCCCGACGAAGAATGGGTAGTTGAACCTGAAAATCTCCACTCAAAGTCAAAGAACACCTGCTTCAAGGGTATGACGATGAAGGGAAGGGTAAAATACACACTAGTAAACGGACAGGTTGTATATAAAGATAATTAAAATATAAAAAAGAAAGGTAAGGGAAAAAATTATGTCACTCGATTTACTTATGGAGGGAATAAAGCGCACGCAGAACCCTACGGTTGCAGGTCTTGATCCCAAGCTCGACTTCGTACCTGAATACATCAAGGAGAAGGCTTTCAACAAGTACGGTGAAACTCTTAAGGGCGCGGCAAAGGCAATTTTAGAATACAACAAGGGACTCATCGACGCACTCTGCGAAATAGTTCCTGCAGTAAAGCCCCAGGCGGCTTATTATGAAATGTACGGTACAGCAGGTATGAAGACTCTGTACAAGACACAGGAATACGCAAGAAGCAGAGGCATGTACGTAATTACCGATGGTAAGAGAAACGACATCGGCACAACTATGGAAGCATATGCGGCGGCACACCTCGGCAAGATAAAGGTAGGAAACGAAGAATACACACCCTTTATGGGCGACGCTCTCACAGTAAACGGCTACCTCGGAAGCGACGGTATCAATCCTCTTCTCAGGGTATGCAAGGAAAACGACAAGGGCATTTTCGTTTTAGTAAAGACTTCAAATCCTTCAAGCGGTGAGCTTCAGGATTTAAAGATAGGCGACATCACAGTATACGAGCATATGGGTAATATGTGCGAAAAGTGGGGCCAGGAGCTTATGGGTAAGTACGGATATTCAGGCGTAGGCGCAGTAGTTGGTGCAACCTACCCCGAACAGATTGCAGAGCTTCGTGAAAAGCTACCTCACACCTTCTTCCTTATCCCCGGCTACGGTGCACAGGGTGCTTCTGCAAAGGATATTGCGGCGGCATTCGATAGCAATGGTCTTGGCGGTATCGTAAACAGCTCAAGAGGAATTATGTGCGCATACAAGAAGGAAGGCTGCGACGAGCGTGATTACGCAGGTGCGGCGTTCAGAGAAGCACTCCGTATGAGAGATGAAATTATGGGCTTTGTAGGAGAAATCAAGCTCCCGTAAGAAGCTTTTTTATATAAATTTTCGAAAGGAACAGACTAAACAATGACTTTAAACCTGATTAAAGCAAAAACCGCATATCTCATTTTAGCGGACGGCACAGTTTTCAAGGGCAAGAGCTTCGGTAGTGAAGGCAAGGTAATCGGTGAGGTTGTATTCAGCACATCTATGGTCGGTTATCAGGAGGCAATAACAGATCCCTCCTACTGCGGACAGATTATGGTGCAGACCTTCCCCCTTATCGGTAACTACGGTGTGAATGGCGAGGATTATTCCTCCGAAAAGATCGCAATAAACGGATATATAGTACGTGAATATTGCGAAGCGCCTTCAAACTTCCGCTGTGAAGGAGATATCGATAGCTTCCTTAAAAAGCATGGTATTATAGGTCTTTTTGATATAGATACAAGAAGACTTACAAGAATCCTTCGTGAAAAGGGCGTTATGAACGGTATGATTACTACCGAAGAGCCTACGGAAGAATTTCTTGCAAAGGCAATCCCTGAAATCAAGGAATATAAGATTACGGGTGCAGTAGAAAAGGTAAGCGGCGAAAAGAAGGAATTCAAGGCTGAAAACGGCAAGTACAAGGTAGCGCTTATCGACTACGGCTTTACAAAGAATATAGTAAATTCTCTTACAAAGAGAGGCTGTGACGTAACGGTATTCCCAAGTAGCGTAACAGCGGCAGAAATAAAGGAATTCGCTCCCGACGGAATTCTGCTTTCAAACGGACCTGCCGATCCTAAGGATAACGAGGCGGCTATAAACACACTTAAGGAGCTTATCCCCGAAAATATCCCCACCTTTGCAATAAGACTGGGACATCAGCTTTTAGCTCTTGCCAACGGCTTTGATACAGAAAAACTGAAGTACGGTCACAGAGGTGCAAGTCAGCCTGTTACAGATATGAATTTTGGTACGACCTACGTAACCTCACAGAATCACGGCTATGTGGTAGTAAACGAAAGTGTTGATACTGCAAAGGCTGAAATAAGCCATATAAACGCAAACGATAAGACCTGCGAGGGTATCGCTTATAAGAACACTCCCGCATTTTCAGTACAGTTCCACCCCGAAACAGGTGAACAGAAGAGCACAACATCTTATCTTTATGATAAATTTATCGGTCTGATGGAGGGAAATAAGTAATATGCCTTTAAGAAGTGATATCAAAAAGGTTCTGGTTATCGGTTCAGGACCTATCGTAATCGGTCAGGCGGCAGAGTTTGACTATGCAGGCACTCAGGCTTGCCGCGCATTAAAGCAGGAGGGACTTGAGGTCGTACTCGTAAACTCAAACCCTGCTACAATCATGACGGACAAGCACATGGCTGATAAAATCTACATCGAGCCTTTAACGCTTGACGTAATAAAGAAGATAATCAAGATTGAAAAGCCTGACAGTATTCTGTCAAACCTCGGTGGTCAGACAGGACTTACCCTTTCAATGCAGCTTGCAGAGGAAGGCTTCCTTGCTGAAAACAACGTAAAGCTCCTCGGCTCTAACCCTGATACAATTCACAAGGCAGAGGACAGACAGGCGTTCAAGGATACAATGGAGGAAATAGGCGAGCCCTGCATTCCTTCAAAGGTTGTAGAAACAGTTGAAGACGCTATGGACTTTGCAAAGGTTATCGACTACCCCGTAATTGTAAGACCTGCTTTCACTCTCGGCGGTACAGGCGGCGGTATTGCATACGATGAGAAGGAGCTTCACGAAATTGCTACAAATGGTCTTCGTTTATCTCCTATCACACAGATACTTGTTGAAAAGTGTATCTCCGGCTGGAAGGAAATCGAATTTGAGGTTATCCGTGACGCCAAGGGAAATGCTATCACAGTATGCTCAATGGAAAACTTTGACCCTGTAGGCGTACACACAGGCGACAGTATAGTAGTTGCTCCTGCAGTATCCCTTACAGACAGAGAATATCAGATGCTTCGCACAGCGGCGCTGAATATCGTTCAGGCACTTGAGGTAGAGGGCGGTTGTAACTGTCAGTTCGCATTAAAGCCCGATAGCTTTGAGTATGCAGTAATCGAGGTTAACCCCAGAGTTTCCCGTTCTTCTGCACTTGCTTCAAAGGCTACAGGTTATCCTATAGCAAAGGTAGCGGCAAAGATTGCTATAGGCTACTGCCTTGATGAAATCTTAAACCAGGTAACAGGCAAGACCTATGCCTGCTTTGAGCCTTCCATCGACTACATCGTAGTAAAGTTCCCCAAGTGGCCCTTTGATAAGTTTGTTTATGCAAAGAAGACGCTTGGTACACAGATGAAGGCAACCGGTGAGATCATGTCCATTGCTCCCAGCTTTGAGGCGGCTATGATGAAGGCTGTACGTTCTATCGAGCTTGGTATGGACACACTCTCCAAAAAGGCTTTCGCAGAGCTTTCTGACGAAGAAATCAGAGCAAACCTCCACAACGTTGACGTTGACAGATGCTTCTGCATCTTTGAGGCTCTTAAGAGAGGCATCGGCGTAGATGAGATAAACGAAATCACAATGATTGACAAGTGGTTTATTTCAAAGCTCCAAAACCTTGCAGAGCTTGAAAAGTGGCTTGCTGACGGTGAGCTTACTCAGGAAAAATACGACCTTGCAAAGAAGTACTGCTACCTTGATAAGTCTATTGAAAAGCTTTCAGGTCAGTCAATAGCCGACAAGGGTATAAAGACACGTCAGGCTGTATATAAGATGGTTGATACCTGCGCCGCAGAATTTGCCGCAGAAACTCCCTACTTCTACAGCACCTACGACGATGAAAACGAAGCGGCTGAATTCATAAAGCAGCACCCCACAGACAAGAAGAAGGTTATAGTATTCGGTTCAGGTCCTATCCGTATCGGTCAGGGTATCGAATTCGACTACTGCTCCGTTCACTGCGTATGGGCGTTAAAGGAGCTGGGTTATGAAGCAATCATCTGCAACAACAACCCCGAAACAGTTTCTACTGACTTTGATACAGGCGACAGACTCTATTTCGATCCTCTTACCTTCGAGGACGTTGATTCCCTTATCGCTACAGAACAGCCCTATGGCGTAGTTGTTCAGTTCGGTGGTCAGACAGCTATCAAGCTGACAAAGCACCTTCAGGAAACAGGAGTCAGAATTTTAGGTACTTCTGCCCAGAGCATCGACGATGCAGAGGACAGAGAAAAGTTTGACGAGCTTCTTGAAAAGTGCGGAATTCCCAGACCTGCAGGTCACACGGTATTCACAACTGAAGAAGCCTTAAAGGTTGCAAACGAGCTTGGTTATCCCGTTCTGCTCCGTCCCTCCTACGTACTCGGCGGTCAGAATATGATTATCGCACATTGCGACAGCGACGTTGATGAATATATGACTATCATCACGGCAACAGAGCTTGAAAACCCCGTTCTTATCGATAAGTACCTTATGGGTACAGAGGTTGAGGTTGACGCTATCTGTGACGGTACAGACTTCCTCATCCCCGGTATTATGGAACATATTGAGCGTGCAGGCGTTCACTCAGGTGACAGTATCTCTGTATACCCCTGCCAGACGCTTTCCGACAAGATAAAGGATACCATCATCACCTATACGGAAAGACTTGCAAAGTCACTTAACGTTATCGGTCTTGTAAATATCCAGTACGTTGTATACGATAATGAAGTATACGTAATCGAGGTTAACCCCCGTTCTTCAAGAACTGTTCCTTATATCAGCAAGGTTACAGGCGTACAGATGGTTGACATCGCAACAAAGATAATGTTCGGTCAGACCTTAAAGGATCAGGGATACCAGAGCGGTCTTTATCCCGTAGGCGACTACGTAGCGGTAAAGGTACCCGTATTCAGCTTTGAAAAGCTCCACGACGTAGATACCCAGCTCGGTCCTGAAATGAAGTCCACAGGTGAGGCACTCGGTATTGCAAAGACCTTTGAAGAAGCATTATTCAAGGGACTTATGGCGGCAGGCTTCAAGATGTTCAAGGAGGGTGGCGTAATGTTCTCTGTAAAGAACAGTGACAAGCCCGAAATTATTCCTCTTGCAGAAAAGTTTGAAAAGCTCGGCTTTGAGCTTTATGCTACCAGCGGTACTGCATCGATGCTTAACAGAAATATGATAGCTACAAACTTCACTTATCGTATAAACGAGGGCAAGGAGCCCAACGTAATCAGCCTGCTTGAAAGCGGAAAGATAAACTACGTTATCTCCACTTCTGAAACCGGCAGAAAGCCTGCCCGTGACAGCGTTAAGATCCGTCGTAAGTCAGTTGAGCGTTCCATCGCCTGCCTTACTTCAGTAGACACCGCAAACGCTCTTGTAAAGTGTATTGCTATGGATAAGACGGTTGATGATATCGAAATGATTGACATCACAAAAATTTAAGGTGATAATTTGAAGATAGGTAAATATCAGATTAAATTAAACTATGGCATATTAAAGGGTTTTATTGATGTGATGGGGTTGCTTTTAGCATACCTCATCTATCAGACCACCTTTGCCTTTGTGGGTAATATGACAAATCCCTCAAATGCGATACTGAAAAGAATAGTAGAAACCATCTTTGCCGATGGCATACCTTTTCACGTGTGGCTGTGGGGCTTCACCTTTCCCATTATTGCTCTTGGAGTTATAATTTTTTCAGTATGGTTTATGTTCAGAAAGCATAAAGAACCGAAGAGATTTATAATAACCGAGGCAAATGCACAGAAGTATTACGATACGATAATGATAACGAACAGTCTGCTTCGTATTTTAGCACTTTTTGCTCTGTGGGATCTCACTTATATATGCCAGAATAATATTCTTCTTCAGGATACCTCCTGGTTCAGTCTGCAGTTTGTTCTTGATATATTCGTAGCAGGACTTGTAATCTATGTTACATACTGCCGTATAAAAGCCTTTGCAAAGGTGAGAACGGCAGAGGATGAAAAACCCTCAGAAAAGACTTCTGCAAAAGAAGAAGGAAAAGTTAAGATAAAGAAAAAGGAAAACGGCGACGAGGATATTATAATGCGTGGCTGATCCTGTAATAACAGAAGCTACCGCAGGGAATACTTACGGTGGCTTATGCTTTAAATGAAAGGAAAATCACAATGAGCTTTTTTTGTAATTCATATCCGATAATCGAGAAAAAAGCACTTGCAGGGGATATCTATTCCTACACTATTCTTTGTCCTGAAGTGGCAGAGAATGCAAGTATCGGTCAGTTTGTACAGATAAAGGCAGAGGGCTATACTCTCCGCCGTCCCATTTCTATCTGCAGTACAGATAAGGAAAAGGGAACTATCCGCCTTGTATTTGAGGTCAGAGGCAAGGGTACTGATAAGATAACCGAGCTTAACAAGGGTGACCTTATGGACGTTATTGCTCCTCTTGGCAAGGGCTTTACAACTCCTTCAAAGAAGGAAGGAAGAGTAATCGTGATAGGTGGCGGTATAGGTACACCTCCTATGCTGGATATTGCAAAGCAGTACGGCGAAAACTGCACGGCTATATTAGGCTTCCGCAGCTTCGACAGAGTGATTTTAGATAAGGATTATGCCGCTACAGGCGCAAAGACTATAGTCTGCACCGACGACGGCTCTGTAGGTGTAAAGGGTACTGTAATAGCACCTCTTACAGAAGAGCTGGCAAAGGGTGACGTAGCCTGCGTTTATGCCTGCGGTCCCACACCTATGCTGAAGGCTATTGTAGAAGCAACTAAGGCGGCAGGTGTTGACAGCGAGGTTTCTCTTGAGCAGAGAATGGGTTGCGGTGTAGGTGCCTGCGTCGTATGTGCCTGCACGGTTATCCGTGGCGGCAAGGAATACGTTTTAAGAGTTTGTAAGGATGGCCCCGTATTCAAGGGTGAGGAGGTAGTATTATGAGTTTTAAACCTGATATTTCAGTTAACGTCTGCGGACAGAATTTTAAGAATCCCATAATCGCTGCATCAGGTGCATATGGCTTTGGTGAGGATTATACCGACCTCTATCCCTTATCCGCACTTGGCGGTATTTCCTGCAAGGGTACAACCCTTAACCCCAAGGATGGTAATATTCCTCCCAGAATCGCAGAAACTCCCAGCGGTATCTTAAATTCCGTAGGTCTGCAGAATCCCGGTATCGATAAGTTTATAAACTACTATCTCCCAAGACTCAAAGCTCAGGATACTGTAGTTATTGCAAACATCGCAGGTGCTTCCATTGACGACTACAGAGAGGTAGCCGAAAAGCTGGATGCAACCGACGTAGATATGATAGAGCTTAACATTTCCTGCCCTAACGTAAAGAAGGGTGGCGCTACCTGGGGCGTTACCTGCGAGGGTGCGGCTTCTGTTACAAAGGCAGTAAGAAACGCCACAAAGAAGCCCGTTATCGTAAAGCTGACTCCCAACGTAACGGATATAACAGAGATAGCAAGAGCAGTTGAAGCGGAGGGTGCAGACAGCGTATCCGTGATAAATACTCTTCTTGGTATGAGAATCGATATCCGTACAAGAAGACCTATCCTTCACAATAACGTAGGTGGTCTTTCAGGTCCTGCTATTTTCCCTGTTGCAGTAAGAATGGTATGGCAGGTATCAAATGCAGTCAAGATTCCCGTAATCGGTATGGGCGGTATCGCAACCGCTGAGGACGCTATCGAAATGATGATGGCGGGTGCATCTGCACTTCAGATGGGTACGGCAATCTTTAACGATCCCTATGCGCCTATCAAGGTGTGCGAGGGTATCGAAAAGTTCCTTATCGAAAATAAGATTGAAAAGCTTTCTGATATCGTTGGTACGGTAAAGCCTTGGTAATATTTAACGAATACGTTATAGCCCCCTCAGAGCAATCGGAGGGGGCTTCAGTATGCAGGTAACAAACTGACATCCGTGAATACAATTCACGGATGTTTTCAGACCGAAGACAAACTCACGCACCGCAAAAATGCGTATAAGCTTGTACTTATATTGCGAGCATATAAAAACGCTGATACAAAAGTTTAGGGAAGCCGAAACGGCTTCCCTAAAGCATTTTTGCTTACTTCGTCAACTGACGCTGTCGGCATACGAACGGCAAGGATGCCGTAAAGCGAACACCAAAAGTGCATCACGACGATGCACAACAAAGTGTTCGCATACGAACGGCAAGGATGCCGTAAAGCGAACACCAAAAGTGCATCACGACGATGCACAACAAAGTGTTCGCATAAGATATGGTATAAGATGCCGTACGAAATGTATTTTTGAGAAAAATCTTACAGATATTGTTGACTTTTGGCAGGTTGTCCGTTATAATAACTTTATAAAGTGATTATAACGGAGGAATTGATATGAAGCAAAACGGTAATATATGCGTTGTTATGATGGATATGCGTGAGGACTACCGTGACGATTATGTTGTGGGTATTGAGCGACAGGCAAATAAGATGGGGTATAACACCACCATTTTTTCAATGCCTATGCTGAATGAAATGTACACAAGAAATGAAGAGTCTGTATTTGATCTTATTGATTTCGACAAATATGACGGTGTTGTTTTCTTTGAGATGTCCTTTTCTTCTCACAAGTCCTTGGGTAAGAAGATTGAAAGGACAATCTTTGAAAAGTGTAAAAAACCCGTTGTGGTTATCGGCGAAAGCAACCTTTACGAAAACGCACTTGCCAGCGAAAACAGCCGTGATTCTGAACTGATGACAAATCACGTCATTGAAGAGCATGGAAGTCAGGTGTTGTATTTTCTTGGCGGATACCCGAATGCTTCAAGCGGCAGAGATGTAGGCTTTGTAAATTCCATGAAAAAACATGGACTTGTGTGTACCGATGACAATATGATATATGGCGGCTATTGGCTGGAGAGCGGAGAAAAGCTGGCTAAGGATATTGCGTATAATGTGGTTGAAAAGCCTGACGCAGTTGTTTGTTATGATGATGCTGTAGCATTCTTTTTTATCAAGGCGCTGGCGAAGTACGGCATACGTGTTCCTGAGGATATTATAGTAGTAGGCTTTGGAGCAAAGTCACATTCAAGAAATAATGTTATTTCTATCACGACCTTCCCCTCTGACGGTGAGTATATCGGAAGAAAAGCGGTCGTTCAGCTTTATTCATTGCTTAAAGGAGAGCTTCCTGTACAGATAAGCTATCCCAGAGGTGAGATTATCACAGGTGTAAGCTGTGGATGCGGAATACATAAGCCCCTTGATATTCGTCGTGGACTTGAGCTTCATGAAAAGAGGCGTATGGAGGAGATATATTATCATAACAGCGAGCTTGAAGAACGACTTTATAGCTGTAAGAACTATGATGAAATCGTTGATGTGGTGAGTAACACCCACTATCTTATTCCTGATAAGGAGATACTTGCAGTAAATCTCCGCCTTGACAATAAAATGTCGAAATGTATATATATGACAGAGGTAATACGAGAGGGTAACTTCGTTGATTTTGAAACAATGGATATTTATCCTAAATCCTACGTTTTTGCCGGTCAGCCGAAGAATGTACACGTTCTTCCTATTATGTTCAACGGCAAGGTATACGGCCACGTGGCGGTGGGCTATAACGAGCCTGTTGTATACAATTTCCTGCTCAAGCGCTATGTCAGCAGACTTGCGGTGGCATTTGAGGTGCTTTCTATAAGAGGCTCTGCGACAGAACAGAATGAACAGATAACAGAACCGACCGTTACTAAAGTACAGACAGATACTCCTGAAATGACGCCTACTGCGGCAGGAGCTTCGGTAAAGCATACGGCGTCAGCAGTATTTGTGCTGAAGGATGGCAGCCTTAACAGAGTGCCTGTGGAAAATATACAGTGCTTTGAGTCAGAGGGTAGAAAGACCTTTGCGGTACTGAAATCCGGAAGATATGAGATAAAGAAAACGCTGACAGAGCTTGAAGAGCTGATGTCGTCAAAGAAATTTATGCGTATAAGCAAATCTGTTCTTGTTAATATGGAAAAAGTAGTGAAATATGTTGCCGATAGTGATCGCACGCTTATTGTAACACTGACAGGACAGATTGAAGTAAAGGTATCACGTGGTAAGGTCAGCGAATTTAAAGAAGCTGTAGATAAAATGTGAAAGTAAAAACACCTCGTTTCAGAGGTGTTTTCAGACTGAAGACAAACTCACGCACCGCAAAAATGCGTAAAATTTTGTACTTTGTCTTGCGAGCATATAAATATGTGATACAAAAAGTTTAGGGAAGCCGGAAACGGCTTCCCTAAAGCATTTTTTCTTACTTCGTCAACTGACGCCTACCATACCTTATGCGAACACTTTGTTGTGCATCTTCGTGATGCACTTTTGGTGTTCGCTTTACGGCGTCCTTGCCGTTCGTATGCCGACAGCGTCGGTTGACGATTTTGACCGAACAGGTCAAAATCAATGGCTGACGTGCGTTTTTCATCGTCTGACAGTGTGTAGACAAATGACTTTGTCTACACGCTGAAAACACCTCATTAAGAGGTGTTTTTTGTTTTATTGTAGGATGAATTGTACAAGGCACGGATAAAATGCAATTGAGAAAAAGGCATTATTAAGCGAAAAATAAGCATATGCGGTATGAAATGCTTTTGATGTACGAAATGCCGCAGGCATAGATGAGGCATTTTGTCGGGGCGATTTTGATGAAATGACACCGTGTACATTTTGTGAATAAAAAACAACTGTTGAAATGTTCAAAAAGGCAATTTTTGCACCGTATTGTGCAATATAACCCAAAAATATTGTTTTATTTATTTTTTTTGTGTATTATGTAGATACAGAGAGGAAAACGAGGCGCGCATCGTAAGTACTCATAAGACGGAAAGAGAATAAAAAATACAAGCTTTTATTCTAAAATCTAAAATTATTTAATAAGGAGTTTTTATTATGAAGATTAAAAAAATAATCGCAGCTACACTTGCAGTAGCAACAGCAACAACAATGGCAGTAACAGCATCAGCGGCAACAAAGACCTTCTGGTTTGACACAACAGGCGATGTTTACGGTAGCAGTGCATCAGAAAACGTTATCCACTATTCTAAGTTAAGTATGTTTGAAGATGCGACTATTAGGTACCAGACTGTAGAAAAGGATATGCAGGAAGGCAATAAAATCCTCACCGTAGATTTTTCCAAGGATCCTACAGCTAAGAAAAAAAAGATAGAATCGTGGGTAAAGAGCGTGGTTGATGATTATATGGAAGGTCTTTATCTTAAGAAGTATCTCGGGGATGTCGACGTCTCAGGTAAGTATACTCTCGAAGTACTTCAGGGTAGCAAATCCGCCCAGTTTGACGTTATGGTAGTTCCTGGTTACAGATTAACATCTAATTTTGATATTACAGGCGTATCACTTACACCTTATCGCGAAGCAGACGGCAAGGACTCTACTACACACGCTTGGCTTAACGTAAACTACAAAATCAACGGTGGTCGTATTTTAATCGACGATAATGAGATTAACGTCTACGGTTGCAATTCAAACAGAGAATTCACTCGTAATTTAAGCGATTTCTATACCGAAGGTGCTTATACAACAGGTACTCAGAAACTCCTCGTACCTCTGAGCTATGCAGGTTCAACCAGAACTGTTACAATAAACGGCACTAACGTTGGTACAGTTACTCTTCCTAAATTAAGCTCTAACTTCCATATCGGTTTTGACAGATACATTGGTAACTTAAATGGTACTTATAAGAACGTTTAATTGAATATCGTTATATCTTAACGTTTACGTCAAATATCGCCCGATTAAAAATCGGGCGATGATACTTTAACGAAGAATAAAAACTTAAAACAGACATACGTGAGGAAAAAAATCATGAAAAAATTAAGAAAGATAGTTGCCGCTGTACTGGCAGCAACAACGGTAGTAGCAGTAGCAACAATCAGTGCAGGAGCGGTAACAAGAAATAATGTGGGTAATTATGAGCTTACTTATTATGCAGGTAGTGCTCCTACTATTCACTATTCTAAATTACAGTATATGCAGGAAAATAACATTCATTTTACCAACTCAATCTGGTCTAAGTACTATGGCTCTAACCAACTTATTGAGGGTACTAAATTTCTTAACGTTGATTTTTCAGCAGATCCTACGGCAAGAAAAAAGAAAACTACATTAAACGAAGCGACCAAGATGAATTACATGGAGGATCTTTATCTGTATGACGGCGATGGTATGAATATTTCTGAGCTTAAATATCCTGTCGCAGTAACAAAGAATAGTTCGTGCATCTACACATTAATGCTTGAAAGCAAAAGAACCTATCAGAATTTTGACATTACCAAGGTAAGTATGAAGTACAACAGTAGCTGGAGTGGCGGAATGTACGAAGTATACGTTGACTTCAAAATCAGTGATAAACACATTTTAACCTTCAGACCTGATCTCGTACTTGATGCAAAGCAGTCGACCAGCGGCAACGTTGTTGACGTTCAGTTCTGGGGTACTGCCGATAATAACCCCTCAACAACAGGTCAGATCAAATACCTTATCCGTCCTTGGGAAAGCGGCGAAATGAATGTAGAATACTGTGGTATTACAGTCGGTTCAATTTTTGTACCTAACTCAAAGAGCAGTAATATGTCACTTTCTTTCTTAAATACGTAAAGATCACCCTGTCCTTCGGATGAGTATGTATTTACCCATTCGGAAGTAACTCAAAATTAACGCATTAAGATAAAAACCTCTTTCAAAATAAACCGCCGACTTAGTCGGCGGTTTCAGCGTGTAGACAACAAAAAACGCACGTCAGCCATTGATTTTGACCTGTTCGGTCAAAATCGTCATCCACCCTGATAGGTGTATAAACGGCAAGGATGCCGTATAGCGAACACACAAAGTGCGTCAGGACGACGCACGACAAGGTGTTCGCATAAGGTACAGTTGAGGAGGAAACCACCCCGATAGGCGTATAAACGGCAAGGATGCCGTATAGCGAAC
>JAFQUH010000133.1 GCA_017408635.1 Ruminiclostridium sp.
ACTGGGATTAAACGCCCTGCAATTATAAGCTGAATAACTACAGACCTTACCCCGCCGTGCAGAACGCTTTCGGATTATCTCTTTCTGTGACACGGCGGAACTGGGATTAAACGCCCTGCAATTATAAGCTGAATAACTACAGACCTTACCCCGCCGTGCAGAACGCCTTCGGATTATCTCTTTCTGTGGCACGGCGGAACTGGGATTAAACGCCCTGCGTTTACCAGCCCATTTCCATAAGCCAGTTGTTAAGTGCACGTTCACGCTCTCTCATCTGGGAGGCATTTTCGTACCTATCTAAATTATACTCTCCTTTTATGTTTCCGTCAACTATATAAAGCACTCTTGTGCATTTTGCCGCTACCTTTACGTCGTGAGTTACAAGCATGATCGTAGTACCTTCGCTATTCAGTTTTGTCAGTTCATCCATAACCTCGTCGGAGCTGGTGCGGTTTAATGCGCCGGTAGGCTCATCGGCAAAGATCATCTTCGGGTTATTTATCATACTGCGGCAGATACAAGCACGCTGAAGCTGACCGCCTGATACCTCGTTTATATCGTTGTCGGCAATATCGATAATACCGAGCTTACGCATAAGCTCCTGACCACGCTGTACCGTTTCCTTGCGGCTTTCATCCGCTTTATCTGATTGTACCGCAGGAAGTATGATATTGTCAAGTACCGTGAGATTTTTTAACATATACATCTGCTGAAAGATAAAGCCCATCTCGTCAAGTCTTAAATCTGCAAGCTCCTTTGCACCGAGCTTTGCAATGTCCTTTCCGCAGAACTTTACCTCTCCCGAGGTGATGCCGTCCATACCGGAAACCGCATAGAGCAGGGTAGACTTACCTGAGCCTGAAGGCCCCATTATTGCCACCATCTCACCTTCGGAAACCGAAAAGTTTACGTTTTTAAGTACGTTGTTCTGGAGCTTGTTTACGATGTAAGTTTTGCAAAGGTCTTTTACTTCTAATATATTCATAATGATTTCCTTTCTTATTCAATGTTAGCTGTATCGGATGACTTGATTTTTCTTGTGTAAAGGGAGGTGAGCAGTGCTGAAATAATCGTTACCGCAAAGATGATTGCAGGGTAAATCAGGAATATCTGTAATGGATCGATATTGAATATGATTTTTGTAGCACCCATCATTCCGAAAATCGGAGTTATGCAAAGCTCCGTCATAGGTATTGAAACCGCCGCCGCAAGAACTGCCGCCACAAGCGCCACTATACCAAAGCGCAAAGCATTCCAACTGATTATTGTTCCGTTTCTGAAGCCGATAGCCTTTAAAAGCGCAATCTGACTCTTTTCATCGGAGATAAAGGACCGCTCAACAAGAACCGTAACAAGAATAACTACAATAATGGTTATCGCTAAAAGCATGAACTGAACAGCCTCCATCGTAGGAACTACCGATACGCAGTCTATGCAGTATTCAGTTGCGTTCATTATGTATTCTATATCTAATAGCTCCTTGATTTTTTCCTTTCTGTTTTCGATTTCTGTAGCAGAAGGATTATCGGTAAAGTCCACCTGAAATTGTCTGATAGCCGAAACATAGCTCATAGAGGTAGGTGCGTCATCGTGAAGTCGTATAAGCTCGCCCAAGTTATTCATCGTCTGGAAATATGCCGTTACTATACAGTCGATTTTTTCACTTCCGAAGTCAATTGTAACAGTATCGCCTATTTCAGCATTAAGAAGCTTTGAAACCTGGGGTGTTATGGCAATCTCGTTTCTGTTTTCAGGAGCAGAGCCCTCAAGATAATCATATTCCTCTACGGGAATATTAATACTCTGCGCACAGGATAAGGAAAATTCATTTTCTTTGACTGTAACCTTATATTTATACTGTATATCTACGCTTACATCACAGGGCATTCCATCTTCGGAAATCTTATCAGAGAGTCTTTCAAGCTCTTTTGTCAGGCTTTCCTTGTCGCCGGTGTTCATAAATTCCATTGCGCCGTTTACGTCGGTTATGTACAGGTCGCTTTCTGTTCCGAAGGTTGTAATGAGATTCGGGCTTTTCATAGTAGCAACGGTATTTACCAGCATAAGTACGAAAAGTGTGCAGAGGAAGAATGAAATTATAATCGTCATAAAGCGTTTAGGTGCACTCATAACGTCATTTAACGCCATAAATACCGCAGGTCTTACTCTGGTTTTGCTGATTCTCAGAATGCTCTTTTTACCAAATCGCTCACCCGTCTGTCCTGAACGGATAGCGTCAATAGGCGTCAGCTTCTTTACCTTAACCGTGCATCCGTATGCAAATGCAAGAATAACAATTATTGTACCTATCGTACTGATAATATTTATAAGTACACCTGCATTATTACCGAGTACCATATTTTCAGTTACAGACGCCATCAGCAGATTACCGAAGGGGATGCTGGCGAAAAAGCCTATAATACCACCGACTAAAGCCATAAGCAGATACTTTACTATGTAAAGACCTCTTATTTTGTGATTTCTGATACCGATAGCCTTCATAACGCCGATTTCTCTGTATTCTTCGGCGATTGTAAAGCCGATTGAAAAACGAAGCACTACAAAGGATACGATAATAAGGCATATGCTTAAAACAAGCACTACAAACGCTACTATCATTTCCATTACGTAGCACATTACAAGAGTGCTTCTTGCACCCGAAAAGGCGATACCGGGAATATCTGCAATAGCTGATATAGTCGATGCCACGTCATCTGTTTCGATATAAGCAACTTCACCCTGATAGTGTGCCTTTATCATATCATCTGCGAGAAATTTATCGTAATCCGCCTGATTCAGCAGAAATCGTGTATTGCCCATAAAATCAGAGCCTAAAAAAGCATCCTTGACTTTTCCCGCAATTTTAAGCTTCATTTCTACGTCGCCTAATTTGATGCGGATGTAATCGCCGTTTTTAAGATTATTGTTTTTTATAAAGCCGCCCGCTATCTTCACTTCTCCGGCCTTAACCTCGGTAACGAGTTCGTTTGCTGTGTCAAAGAATTTGAGCTTTGCATCGGATATTGACTGGAATAATGCGGTGTTTTTAGTTTCAACCGCCGATCCGTCAACTTGTGAAACGCTGTCCTGCGAGCCGAAAATACAGGTTTCGATCTTGTGGCTTTTTACACAGTCCGCTTTTTCGAGTATACCATCGGCATATCCTCTTGAATCGTCACCCATCGTAATAACTACAAAGTCGCCTATTTCCGCTTTGTCAAGGTAATAATCCGTGCCGTTTATAACTGTGAACACGTTATTCAGACCGCTTGCTACAAACATCGTCGCAAGTATAATGAATACAAGCAGAATTATATTCATTGCCTTTTTTCTTTTAAGGTCCTTTTTAAGAATGTTAAGATACATTTCTTATGCTCCTTTCGTTGTTGTGACTACAGTATAACATAGCAATTATTAAATAATCCTTAAATAATTTAAGAATTTTTAAAAATTAAAATCCGCAGGATTTTCTCCTGCGGATCGTGATATTCAGTTAAGCAAGAAACTGTGCCATAAGCTCGTGACCTACCGCTACATAATCCTTTGTTGCTGCGGCAGATTCCTCACAGAATCTGTCTGCACCGTTTACAGCCTTTGTGCTGTCGTATATCATAAAAGGAACGGGTGCATTGGTATGAGTCTTAAGCTCTAAGGGTGTGGGATGGTCGGGGCAGATAAGGATCTTTATATCTTCACCCTGGAATTCCTTTAATATAACCCCAAGAATCTTTTCGTCAATAAGCTCTATAGCCTTTACCTTGTTTGCAATTTCAAAACGGTGACCGCATTCGTCGGGAGCTTCAACGTGGATATATACAAAATCCTTGCCGCTCTTTAACGCTTCAACAGCCGCCTGTGCCTTGCCGTCAAAGTTTGTATCTATGTAGCCGGTAGCACCCTCTACGTTTATTACGTCCATTTCGGTAAACTTACCGATGCCCTTGAGCAGATCGACTGCGGAGATCATAGCCGCACTCTTGCCGTACTTTTCCTTGAAAGGAGTAAGCTCCTTGCGGACACCCTCGCCCCAGAACCATATACTGTTGGCAGGGCGGAGACCTCTTTCAATTCTCTTTAAGTTAACGGGATGATCCTTTAAAAGCTCATAGCTCTTCTTCATCATATCGATAAGAACCTGACCATTTTCATTTGCACCGAGATATTCCTTTACAGGCTTGCCTGTGATATCGTGGGGAGGCGTCAGCTTGCCTACATCCATTGTACCATTATCCCAGATAAGACAATGACGGTAGCTTACGCCGCTGTAGAATCTGAACTCCTCTGTGCCTAACTTTTCGTCGATGAACTTAATGATTTCAGCCGCTTCCTCGGTTGAAATATCATCAGCGCAGTAGTCGAGTATAGTCTTGTCCTCGTACTTTTCTTCATCCGTTACAGTAACAAGGTTTGTTCTGAAGGAAACGTCTGTAGGCTTCATATCAATACCGATACTGCCCGCCTCCAAAGGACTTCTGCCTGAATAGTATATAGCAGGGTCATAGCCTAAAACCGAGAGGTTTGCCACGTCACTACCGGGCTTTAAGTTGTCGGCTACAGTCTTTACAAGACCGATTCTTGATTTCTTGCAAAGCATATCCATATTCGGCTTATTCGCAACGCTCATAGGTGTGCCGTTTAAATCATCTCTGTAAAGGTCAGCCATACCGTCGCAAAGTAAAACTACGTATTTCATAATTTCGCCTTTCTTTTTGTTCAAAAATTGTCTGTTAAAATTATATCACACTTTTTCGCTTATTGCAATAGCAATAATTCTTGAATTTCCTTGTATAAATTGCCTTCAGATGTGAAAAATAACAATAAAATATAAAACGGAGAGATTTTATGGATATCAGCAAAAAGGAATACAGTAGGATAAGCAAAAAGCATTCAGGTAAATCAAAGCTGTATAAGACCGTACCAAAGGCATACCTGATAGGCGGTTTTATCTGTATGGTAGGTCAGTTTTTTCTGAATCTTTATAAAAATACGGGACTTGACGATGAGCAGGCGGCGGCATTTACTTCTATAACGCTTATACTGATAAGTGCGGTGTTGACCGGCTTCGGACTGTATGAACGTATAGCAAAGCACGGCGGTGCAGGAACTCTTGTGCCTATTACCGGCTTTGCAAACGCCGTAGTATCTCCCGCCCTTGAATTCAAGACTGAAGGCTATATTTTAGGCACAGGCGCAAAGATGTTCATAATCGCAGGTCCCGTAATAGTCTACGGCATAACGGCAAGCGTTACCTATGGGGTTTTTTATTGGATAACTAAGTTGCTCTGATTCAAAAGGCTTGACCGAATTGGTCAAGCCTTAAATGCTTTTTTGAAAAATTCTTTTATTTTACTTGTTGCTTTGAAAGTTGTTGGTTCTGGAAATGGTTTATCCAACACCCATGGCAACTCAAAAACATTATTTACTGAAATAGTAAAATATTCTCCAGTCTGTTCATTTGGAGAGGCGAAACCCTCGGTAATAACAAGGCTAAAGAATTGATTATCATGTATATCAATTTTATATTGCCCCATAGTTGCTACTTTTCCGCAAACGGTATAGTCAACGCCAATATACAGAATCGTATTGTCTAATTCAACACTCATACACTCATCAGGCTTTGATATATCCACACCAAAGTCGGCGAGAAAAGATTCGAGTTTTGGAAACTTGCCCTGTATTTGAGCATAGAAATTTTCACAGCATACGCAATCACAAAGCGAGTGTGTCTTATAATATTCTATTGTTTTCTCAATATCTACTTCAAATACATATTGCTCTTTTTGAATTATAGTCATATCTCTACCTCACTTTATTTCATTATATCACACCGCTGTTTCAATGTAAATGTTTTTGTAAAAAGATAAAGGCTACAGGCGCAAAGATGTTCATAATCGCAGGCCCCGTAATAGTCTACGGCATAACGGCAAGCGTTACCTATGGGGTTATTTATTGGATTACGACTATCCTTTAATCCTTTATAAAATCAAGTAATGGTGTAAGCTGTGCTTTATCAGTCCAGTCGCATTTTTGCCCTACCGCAGACATAAGGGCCATCTGCCACGGCTCGAAGGTGTCAGAGTCCTGCTTTGCCACCGCCTTCTGAAGCATCCTGCAAAGCGTTCTGTCGCCGAATTTCATCTTTTCCTCATCCCAGGCACCTCTGCAGTAGAACAGCGGAATGCTTTCAAGCGTGTCCTTGAAATGAAGCTGTCTTATCTGCTCTATTGCCTTTTCATCATAGGGAGAAGCGCCGACTGCAAACACCGCAATTTTCTTGTCTGAAAATAGCTTTACGTTCTTTTTCAGAAAAGAAAATCCCAGAATACCCGATGCATAAACGCCTCCACCTAAAATAATTATATCATATCCGCCAAGGTCAGAAGCCTTGGCTTTTTTCGTTTCAACGAGGTCAAATCCTGTCAGTTCCGTAAGCCAGTCGGCATATTTTTTTGTAGCGCCGTATTTTGATTGATATAAAATGATACCCTTACTCATATTTCTCTATCTCCTTTAAATTATTTTCAATCTGTATGATAGTCTTTATAGTAGCTTGTAGCTGCTCTTCAGAAATACCGCTGAACATAGTTTTCATAATATTCATACTCGTTTCGTCGTTTCTTTCACAGAACTCTCTGCAGTATTCTGTCAGCTCTATTCGATGCTTTCTTTTATCGGTCTGATCAGTGGTGATATTGACAAATCCCTTCTTTTCTAATTTTATCAGTATCTGCTTTACGTTCTGATGAGAGCTGCCCATTATTTCGGCAAGCTCCTTTACAGTTGGTTTTCCGTTATACATATTTATGCATATGATAGCAAAAAACTGCTTCCAGCTGATTTCCTCCATCATACTATCAGCCATCGCCTGAAATCTGTTATCAAAGGCACTTAATAAGCCAATGAGAAAATAAGATGATTCGATACCCGAAAAATCCACCTTGCCGCTGTCAATAACTTCTTTGATGTCCATTTTTACCTCCTCAATAAATTAAGTAATATATTACATATAAATGATAACATATTACCTATTATTTGTCAAGGGGTAATAGTCATTTTTCTGACGTGATAAAAATTTAATATCTGTACGGCCTTTAAAGCTCGCTCTTATTGAATTTCAGATGTAAAAGTGCTATAATTAAATAGAAATTTATAGACGAAAAAGGAGCGGCAATGAACGATTATTCATTCAGCGTAAATCTTGGCGGTATGATAGATATACTGTCAAATCATCTATACAGTAGTCCCGGAGTTTTCCTGAGAGAGCTTCTCCAGAACTGCGCCGATGCGATAAGCCTTCGCAAACAGCTGGACTCATCCTACAGTGAGCCGCAGATAGATATAAAGGTAAAAGAGGAAAATTCTTTATGCTTTTCAGATAACGGTGCAGGACTTACCGAAGAGGAGATACATAAATTCATTTCAGTTATCGGGCAGTCATCCAAAAGGGGAGAGGACGGCGGCTTTATCGGGCGTTTCGGTATAGGACTTTTATCCTGCTTTATCGTCACCGATGAGATAACCCTTCGCACCCGTTCGGTAAAAACTCCCGACAAGGCTTATGAATGGCACGGCTTTTCAGATGGCAGATATTCCGTAAAGGAAATAAAAAGCGATATGCCCGTCGGCACAGAAATAACTATAATAGCCGAAAAAAGTTACAGCTATCTTTTTACCCGTGAAAAAGTGACTGAAATAATAAGATATTACGGACTTCCGATTCCCTATCCCGTATACGTTCATACAGACGAAAATATAAAATTCCGTGTCAATATACTGATTTCGGAAAACAGCGGGGACGAACGCCGCGATATACTCAGTATGGGTAAAAATATATTCGGCACAGAGTATGATTATCTTGACTATATACCCCTTAATTCCCGAAAGGGACTGTTCAGCGGAATAGCCTATATTCTGCCCTATACTGTTTCTGCCGCCTCAAAGAGCAAGCATAGAATTTATCTTAAAAATATGCTTCTTACCGAGGATGGAAGCTCTCTGCTTCCCGAATGGGCGTTCTTTATCCAATGCTTTTTCAATACCGATAAGCTGAACCCCACAGCCTCAAGAGAGGATTTTTACAAGGATTCATTACTTGATGAAGCCAAAGAAGAGCTTTCAGCCTGCATATCGGCATATCTTGAAAAAATATCCGTAAAGGATCCCCTTATGCTTCAAAAACTGGTAACTCTTCACGGAGTGGCATTAAAATCCGTCTGTGCAGAAAATGAACGTCTGTTCAGAATATTTATGCCTTATTTCGTTTTTGAAACCAGCTTCGGAAATCTCAGCGGCAAGGAGCTTATGCAGTACAAAAACAAGCTCTTTTACACCTCCGATATAGAAGCCTTCCGACAACTCCGCCCCGTGTTTGCCGAAAAGAACGAGCTTCTGGTAAATAGCGGATACGTGCACGATAGAGCGCTTCTCACGATGCTTTCCGCTCTCGGAATATCAGATACCGAGCAGATGCATGATAGTCTGCTGGAGGAGCTTCTTGAGGATGCCGAAAACGAAGATGATTTCAGCTATATGCTGGATACTTTTAATAGTGTGCTCTATCCTTATGATTGCAGGGTAGTACTTAAAGGCTTTTCTCCGTATCAGCTGGCGTCACTCTATACCCTGAGTAGCGAAGCGGAGCTTAAACGTGATATAAACAAATCAAAGGAAAATTCATCAGGACTTTTTGACAGTATGCTTGACGCTTTTGGAGAGGAGCTTGATAATTCAGCCTTTGCGGTGCTTTATCTGAACTGTGAAAATCACCTTATAAAAAAGCTTTCAGAAATAGCGGACGAGGAAAAGCTATCCGTCTACGCACAGATTTTATACGTGCAGTCCCTTATTGCTGGCGGCTTTCCCGTTCATAGCAGCGAAATGAATATAATGAATCAGAACCTCATAAAGCTTATTGAGTGGGGTATTGAATAAAAAGGAGATGCTATAATGTTTGACAGTGGATATTTTTACAATCTTCCCGACGGCGAAGAAAAAATGAAGTATCTTAAAAAATGTATCGACGAAGCGGACAAGGAAAAGGATTCATCGCAGTCCCTTGAACTTCGTTATATGTACATAAGAGAGTCGGTATTTAATGGAGATTGCTACAAAGCAGTAATAATGTTTCCTGAATATATGTCACTTTTCGATAAGCTGACAAATCCGGGCGAAGAGGATATAAACTCCTTTATGATAGCATTCAAATGGATAATTGAGGATATAAGGGACTTCTATCAGGTGTCACGAGAAATGGCGGAGAGCTATTTTGAAGAATTCAGAGTACGGTGCGAGCGTTACGGATATTCTCTTCGTACCTACTATATGAAGACGATGCTTTTCTATGCCGACACCGATCCCGAAAAGTCAAAGGAGCTGTGGCAGAAATTCCGTCAGGCAGAGAGGGACGATTTAAGCGACTGCGCCGCTTGTGAGATGAATCACGATATCTGTGTAGAATTCCTCTTTGGTACAGAGGAAAAGGCAATTTCCATGCTTGAAGAAATGAAGAAGCGTGGTATCTCCTGCGCCGAAGTTCCCGAAGTCACCTTCGGGAAATGTGTTGAGCATTTCACTAAAATAGGTGCAATATCAGAGGCACAGCATTATGCGGATATGCTACTGCCGATGATAGACGATAACGATAATTTCCTTATGGAAATGTCGCATATCCTCCTTTTAAAAGCTCTTACCGATACCGACAAGGCGTATAAACTGTTTACCCGTAGCCTTGATTTTTTTGTAAGAAGTCGTAATCCCAAAATGCGCTTCTACTTTGCAGACGCTTCTGCAAGATTCTTTAAAGCCATAGCAGATCAGGGATGCGACGAGCTTACTATGTCCTTGCCCCATAGCTTTGAAAAATATAATAAGGATAACCTTTATTCAGTATCAGAGCTTCAGGAGTATTTCTATAATACCGCAAAAGAACTTGCAGAAAAATTCGATAACAGAAACGGTAGTACTGGCTTTATGGATAAACTCACGTATCAGTACCCCGAAACACCCGTAAAGGAATTAAAACTACCCCGTCACAGCACCGCCGATAAAATACCATTATCCCTTGCAATACCCTTCAGAACGTCCGATTCCTTTCCCTCGGGTAGTGAAACAAACGATGCCCTGATCAGTTTAAAGGGCATAGAACTCCAGGAAAGATATATCGATGACGAAACCAACTCTCTTGTGTTCATAGTAACGGATGAGAAAAGCAAGGCATCCGTTCAGATAGTGGCAGGACTCAGCGATATCTGTAACGATATGGACCGCTTCAACGCCGTTCATCCTATAACACAGTCGGAATATGAAGGCTTTATAGAAGATTACGGATATATGCTTATCTTGAACGGTTATAGTGATGAAATGCCCGCAGACGAGCTTCTTTTCCTGCTTTTAAAACTTGCGGTAAAGCTGAATAAGGATGCTTCGCCCTTTTTACTTGAGCTTGTTAATTACCGACTTCTGCCGTGCAGATGGGCGGAAATGCTGGCGGAGGTTGACGTACCGCCCCTTGACAATCTTCTTTTCCGTGTATATGCCTTCGGGATGGGTGAGGATAATAAAATCGCCCTTATGACTTCAGGCTTGTCAAGTCTTGGCTCCCGTCAGCTTATAGTCCGCAATGCCGATGAGGAAAACGTTAATTTCATTGTCAGACTTATGAGTCAGATATGTACCTACGTGACGGGAATCGGAAATATGCCTGACGAAAATACCGAGATACTCTTCGGCGTTTCCTATAATGAGGAATCGCAGGTGATGTTCGGCTGGAGGCTTCCTACGTCGGTGTACTCTGATGCACAGGAGTTTGAGGATGATGAATTTGCCGTACCGTATATCTCCTTTACTAAAGACGGAGAAGTCACCACTCTGCTTCTTAATGAGATTTCTACAGAAGATACAGAGCTTTTCAGATTCCGTGATACGGCAAGGCTGAACGCTAAAAGATATGCTTTAGCGAATGCTACCTTCAGAAAGGTTGCAGAAAATATCTCCGAAAATGATATTCTTATTGCAGGTCTTACAGTGGATATACCTGAAGAGTATTGCAATGAATACGCAGACGAGGATGATATATACGCCAGAATTATTCCCGGTACTTCACCTCTTAAAGGCGTGATAGATTCAGGAATTGACGGTGTCCCCGGATTATCGGAGGGTGATGAAATAACGATTTCTGACGACGAATATATATTCTTCTGGCGTGTTGAAAATAGCGAGGGCGAATACTATTTCCCCGACGAAGCGTATCTTTTTATCTGATAAAATGATATAACAAAAGACCATCGGTTTATCCGATGGTCCCAGACTGAAGACAAACTCACGCACCGCAAAAATGCGTAAAAATTTATACTTATCATACGGACAAATAAAAATGTTGATACACAAAAGTTTAGGGAAGCCGAAAACGGCTTCCCTAAAGCATTTTTGCTTACTTCGTCAACTGACGCCTAACGTACCTTATGCGAACACTTTGTTGTGCATCATCGTGATGCACTTTTGGTGTTAGCTTTACGGCATCCTTGCCGTTCGTACGCCGACGGCGTCAGTGTCCTCGTCTGAGTGCGTTTTTCATCGTCTGACAGCGTGTAGACAAAGGCTTTGTCTACACGCTGAGACCTTC
>JAFQUH010000007.1 GCA_017408635.1 Ruminiclostridium sp.
ATGCAAAGCTCAAAGAGGAGTTAGGACTTATCTGAAAGGTTAGAAAATATGAAGAAAGAAAAAAAGGAAAAGAAATCCGCAGGCGGTAAAAAGCCGACAGCCTATATAGAGGGTGCAGGTATAGTAGAAAATCAGCCTATTACCGATACGCTGACAAAGAACTATATGCCCTATGCGATGAGCGTTATCGTATCCCGTGCGCTTCCTGAAATAGACGGCTTCAAGCCTTCTCACAGAAAGCTGCTTTATACCATGTTCAAGATGGGACTACTGAACGGAGCGAGAACAAAATCCGCAAACATTGTCGGTCAGACAATGAAACTAAATCCCCACGGTGATATGGCAATCTACGAAACGATGGTAAGACTTGCAAGAGGTAACGAAACCCTGCTCCATCCTTACGTAGACAGTAAGGGTAACTTCGGTAAGGCGTATTCAAGGGATATGTCCTTTGCCGCTTCCCGTTATACAGAGGCAAAGCTGGATCCTATCTGTGCCGAAATATTTGCCGATATCGAAAAGGATACCGTCGATTTTGTGCCGAACTACGACAACTCTCTTACAGAGCCTGTCTTACTCCCCACAAAATTCCCTGCGGTGCTGGTGAATAACAACATCGGTATTGCCGTATCAATGGCAAGTAACATATGCTCCTTCAATCTGTCGGAGATATGCGAAACCACGGCGGCGCTGATGAAAAATCCCGACCACGATATATATTCCACTCTCCCCGGCCCTGATTTCCCCGGCGGCGCATTTATCCTTGCCGACGAAGCGGAAACCAGAAAGGTATACGAAACCGGCAGAGGCAGTATAAAGGTAAGGGCAAAATACGTCTACGACAAGAGCGAAAACTGTATAGAGATAACCGAGATACCTCCCACCACAACGGTAGAAGCCATCATCGATAAGATAATCGAAATGATAAAGGCGGGCAAGGTAAAGGAAATCTCCGACGTAAGAGATGAAACCGACTTATCAGGCTTAAAGCTCGCTATAGATTTAAAGCGTGGCACAGATCCCGAAGCGGTCATGCAGAAGCTCTTTAAGATAACTCCTCTTCAGGAAGCCTTCTCCTGCAACTTCAACATACTTGTAGGCGGTATGCCTAAGGTTATGGGAGTAAGAGAGATACTTGCCGAGTGGACAGACTTCAGAATTGCATGCGTAAAGAGAAAGACAAAGTTCGACTTAAAGAAAAAGAAGGAAAAGCTCCATCTTTTACACGGCCTTAAAAAGATACTGCTTGACATCGACAAGGCTATAAAGATAATCCGTGAAACAGAGGACGACGCCGAGGTAGTACCCAACCTTATGATAGGCTTCGGAATTGATGAGGTTCAGGCTGAATACGTGGCGGATATAAAGCTGCGTAATATCAACAAGGGCTATATCATAAAGCGTACCGAGGAAATCGATCAGTTAAAGGCTGAAATTCTGGATATGGAAGAGATACTCGGTAGCGAAAGAAGAGTAAAGCAGATAATCATTTCCGAGCTTTCGGAAATTGCTAAAAAATACGGCAAGCCCAGAAAGACTATGTTCATCTACGGTGCAGAGCAGGAGGAAGCGGCGGTAGAAGAGGAGATACCCGATTATGCGGTAAATCTCTTTATAACCGAGGAAGGCTACTTCAAGAAGATAACGCCTCTGTCACTCCGTATGGGCGGCGAGCAGAAGCTGAAGGACGGCGACCGCATAGCCTGCACCTACGAGGGTACAAACAGAGCAGAGCTTTTAGTCTTTACCGACAAGTATCAGGTATACAAGGCGAGAGTCTGCGACTTTGACGATAGCAAGGCAAGTGTTATGGGCGATTATCTCCCCGTAAAGCTGGAGCTTGAAGCGGATGAAAAGATAATAAAGGTCATTGCTATGGAGGACTACAGCGGTATGCTGGCACTCTTCTTTGAAAACGGCAAGTGCGCCAAGGTGCCTTTAAGCTCCTTTGAAACAAAGACACGCCGCAAAAAGCTGTCAGGCGCATACTTTGACGGCTCACCTTTAGTATCGATGCATCACATCAAAGAGGATACCGAATTTATGGTGGTATCTGCGGTGGGCAAGGCTATAATCTTCAATACGGTTTTAGTTCTTCCAAAGGCGGCAAGAGATACCCAGGGCGTTCAGGTAATAAAGCACAAGAACGTATCGGTGGTTTCCGCAGAGCCTTATATCGACGGAACTCTGCCCAATCAGGACACCTACAGAACAAAGACGGTACCCGTTGCAGGCGCATTATACGATAATGACGTAAATCAGATAAAATTTAGCTGATTTTTATTGAAATTTATACAGTATTGTGATATACTTAAAATAGCTGATTATATCTGCCGTAAAAAGCGGCAGATAAAGAAATTTCCATAAAAGGAAGGTTATAGAAATGCTTACAGATATTGAAATTGCACAGAGCGCAAAAATGCTTAAAATAAAGGATGTCGCCGCTGATTTAGGCGTAAACGAGGACGAGCTTGTTCCCTACGGTCACTACAAGGCAAAGATATCCCAGGAATGCATAGACAGATTATCAGAAAAGCCCGACGGCAAGCTGATACTCGTTACCGCTATCAACCCCACTCCCGCAGGCGAGGGCAAGACTACTACTTCAGTAGGTCTTGCACAGGGTATGTACAAGCTCGGTAAGAAGGCTGTACTCGCACTCCGTGAGCCTTCCTTAGGTCCCGTATTCGGCGTAAAGGGCGGTGCGGCAGGCGGCGGCTACGCTCAGGTCGTTCCTATGGAGGACATCAACCTTCATTTCACAGGTGATATGCACGCTATCACAGCGGCAAACAATCTGCTTTGCGCCCTTATCGATAACCACATCCAGCAGGGTAACGTTATCGGTATCGATCCCAGACGTATTCAGATAAAGCGTTGTCTTGATATGAATGACAGAGCGCTCCGTAATGTAATAATCGGTCTTGGCGGCAAGGTAAACGGCGTACCGAGAGAGGATCACTTCCAGATTACAGTAGCCAGCGAAATTATGGCTATCCTCTGCCTTGCAGACGATTTAGATGATTTAAAGGCAAGACTCGGCAGAATTTTAGTTGCCTACACCTACGACAACAAGCCCGTATATGCAAAGGATTTATCCGCAGTAGGCGCTATGACCGCACTCTTAAAGGAAGCTATCAACCCCAACCTCGTACAGACTCTTGAAAACACACCCGCTATCATTCACGGCGGCCCCTTCGCAAACATAGCTCACGGCTGTAATAGCGTAAGAGCAACAAAGCTCGCATTAAAGCTTGGTGAATATGCGGTAACAGAGGCTGGCTTCGGCTCTGACCTGGGCGCTGAAAAGTTCTTTGACATCAAGTGCCGTTACGCAGGTTTAAAGCCAAGCTGTACAGTTCTTGTTGCGACTATCCGTGCTTTAAAGTACAACGGCGGCGTTGCAAAGGCTGACCTTACTACAGAAAACACAGAATCTCTTAAAAAGGGTATCGTAAACCTCGGCGCACATATTGAAAATATGAGAAAGTATGGTGTACCCGTAGTTGTTGCTATAAACCACTTCTATACAGATACCGAGGCTGAAATTGCCATTGTCCGTGAATACTGCGAAAAGCACGGCGCAAAGGTTGCCTTCTCCGACGTATTCTTAAACGGCGGCGAGGGTGGTATCGAGCTTGCAAAGGCAGTTATCGAAACCATTGAAGAGCAGGAAAGCAACTTCGCTCCCATCTATGACAGCGAGCTTCCTATAAAGGAAAAGCTCCGGATCATCGCAAAGGAAATCTACGGAGCAAGTGGTGTTATCTTTACTGCGGCGGCTGAAAAGGCTATAAAGGAAATTGAAGATATAGGCTTTGCTAACGTTCCCGTATGTGTTGCAAAGACACAGTATTCCTTATCCGACGATCCTGCAAAGCTCGGCAGACCTGAAGGCTTTGAGATTACAGTACGTGACGTAAAGCTCTCTGCAGGCGCAGGCTTCGTGGTAGCTTTAACAGGCGATATCATGACAATGCCCGGACTTCCTAAGGTTCCTGCGGCAAATAACATAGACGTACTCGCAAACGGCGAGATTACAGGACTTTTCTGATGGAAAAATTCATATCCGACAGTCCGGAGCAGACAATAGCTATAGGCAAGACTCTTGCCGAAAAGCTATCTGCAGGCGACTGCATTTTATACAGAGGCGAAATGGGAGCGGGAAAAACTCACTTCACAAAGGGCGTAGCCGATTATTTCGGATGCGGCGACGTGGTGACAAGTCCCACCTTTGCCCTTGTAAACGAATATGAGGGAAACGTACCCGTATTTCATTTCGACTTATTCAGAATCGATACAATGGATGACCTCTATGCCATCGGCTTTTTCGATTATCTTGACCGAGGCGGCATTATGGCTATAGAGTGGAGCGAGAACATTCCCGAGCTTGTCACCTTTTTACCTCATTTCTGTGTAGTTGAGATAACAAAAACAGGTGACGAGGGCAGAATCATAAAATATATTCCGCAGGAGGAGTGCCTATGCTGATACTCGGAATTGACACAGCCGCCGCACCCTGCTGTGCGGCAATATACGACAGCGAAAAGGATATAGTGCTTGCCCAGACTGTCATTAACAACAAGCTCACCCATTCGGTAACGCTTATGCCGATTGTGGAGGACATTATAAAAAATTCAGGCATTGCGGTATCGGATGTAGATTTATTCGCCGTATCGGCAGGTCCCGGCTCCTTTACGGGACTTCGTATAGGAATATCCGCAGTAAAGGGTATGGCTTTTGCGAATAGCAAGCCCTGTGCCGAGGTTACTACTACAGAGGCTATGGCGTATAATCTTGCGGCTACCGACTGTATCGTATGCGGTGCTATAGACGCAAGATGCAATCAGGTATTCGACGCCTTATTTAAAGTCGAAAAGGGTAAGGTGACAAGACTCACCGAAGAAGGCTGTCATAAGGCAGAGGAGCTTGCGACAATGCTTTCAGAGTACAAGGATGAGGATGTTGTTCTTGTGGGTGACGGAGCGGAGCTTGTGCTTTGCAAATGTCAGAAGGCAGAGCTTACTAACGTAAGACTCGCCCCCTCTCATTTAAGATACCAGACGGGTGCGGGCGTATGCCTTGCGGCTTTGGAAAAGCCACAGATAAAACCCGAGGCGCTTATGCCGATGTATTTAAAGCTCCCCCAGGCCCAGAGAGAGCTTATGGCAAAGCAGGGTATAAGGACGGAATAAAAGGAAGGTTAAAGTAAAATGATAGCAATAGGTAGCGACCACGCAGGATATTCACTTAAATGTGAGGTAATAAAGTTTTTAGAGGCAGGCGGTATAGAATATATCGACTGCGGCTGTAACGGCGAAAGCTGCGATTATCCCGACATCGCAGAAAAGACCTGCGAAAAGGTAACCGGCGGTGAATGTGATAAGGGTATCCTTATCTGCGGCACAGGTATCGGTATATCGATGTCTGCAAACAAGATAAAGGGCATCAGAGCGGCACTTTGCCAGGATTATTACACCGCAAAATACACAAGACTCCACAACGACGCCAACGTACTTTGTATGGGCGGCAGAGTTATCGGAGCGGGTACTGCCGAAGAGATTGTAACGGTATTCTTGAATACCGAATTTGAAGGCGGCAGACACCAGAGAAGAGTAGATAAGATAATGAACCTTGAAAAGTAAGAAAATGAAGCGTTAAAATAACAGCTTTAAAATAAATCAAGCGGATTTTTCCCTATGAAAGTCCGACTGCTGAAAATAAAATTTTTATCATAGGGAGAAAAGAGGACATTATGTCAAACGAAAAGCTCCACATTTGCGACCATCCCCTTGTACAGCACAAGATCTCTCTTTTAAGAGATGTAAACACAGGCTCCAAGGAATTCAGAGAATTAGTAAGCGAAATTTCTATGCTTATGTGCTACGAGGCAACCCGTGATCTTCCCTTAAAGAAGGTAACTGTACAGACTCCTATAGCTATAGCAGAAACCAACGTTATTTCAGGCAGAAAGCTCGCCTTTGTTCCTATCTTAAGAGCAGGTCTTGGTATGGTTGACGGTGCAATTGCACTCGTTCCTGCCGCAAAGATCGGTCATATCGGTATCTACAGAGATAAGGCAAACTCCAATTCTGCCGCAGAATATTACTGCAAGCTCCCCTTCGATATAAACGAGCGTGACGTTATCGTAACCGACCTTATGTTAGCTACAGGCGCATCTGCTATCCACGCTATCAAGAAGATAAAGGAAACAGGCGCACACACGATCAAGTTTATGTGCGTAATCGCTTGCCCCGAGGGTGTAAAGGCTCTTCAGGAAGCATATCCCGACGTAGAAATCTACTGCGGCGCTATGGATAAGGGACTTAACGAGGATTTATATATCACTCCCGGTATCGGTGACGGTGGCGACAGAATCTTCGGCACAAAGTAACAGATAGATAAAGAATAAAAGAATACGGCAAAAGAAAACGAAATTATGTATTAAGATAGCTGTGATTGACAGCGGAAAGATAACTCGCTATGAACGTAATGATAAGTGCAGACGACGTGGTAAAAGTCGAAATATACGATTTGAAAAATCAATATTTTGGCGCCACAAAAGCGTTTTCCTTTACCGCAAAGAAAGTATTGTTCAAAGCAACCGGAACCTATACAGTAAAGGTTATGAGCAATAATCTCCCTGAAATGAAGAAGGGTGACGTTATGATGCTCGTTTTTGAATACTGCAACGGCAACCGATACAGGACTCCCGTAATAGCTGACGAATGCTGTAAATCCTATTTTGTGGCACAGGTTGACGAGGTGGAGGAGCTGGAGGAACGCCGCAGATTCTTCAAAATGACCTGCAACGAAAAGGTTTTCATATACGGAGAAAGGCTGACGGGGGGACAGAGTATTCCTGCCACCATTCTCAATATCAATCTGGGCGGCGTTCTGCTTAAATGCGAGGCAATGGAGCTTCACCCGGGTGACAGATTCTATACCGTTTTCTTCAAGGGAAAGCTGAAAATCATAACCAAGGTGCTTCGCATCCAGAAAAATCTGGAGGGAGAGCTTGTAGGCTATGGTTGTCAGTTTGAAAACATCTCGAAGGAAGCGGAGGATGAGATCGCCCGCTTTATCATGCAGCTTCAGCTGGAGGAAAGAGAACGCAGAAAGGCTCTTGAGGAAGACGATTTTTAAAATTTGATTATCCCCTTTAATATTACAATATAAAGGGGATAATTGCTTTATGAGGAAATATTGCTATGTTCGGAAGAAACGATGAAAAATATCTCGGCATCGATGCGGCACTCAGAAATATAGAGCCGATACCCTTAAGCCCAAGACAAAGAACAAACGTGGCAAAGCTGAAGCCTTACCCCTTTATTATAATAGGAGTTGTGTATCTGCTTTTCCTTGCAGTGCCTCTGGTAAACGGAGATAAGCATATGATAGGCTTTATGATGGGGATAGCTACCTTTATTGCGGCTATAGTCATACTGCTTGTGATAAAGGATAAACTCAGAATAAACAGCTTTGAAAGAGTGTATATAGTAAGAGGCTTTATAGAAAAAAAGATCTATGTCAAAAACGGCTATACACTTCGTATGAGATATCACGATTTTCTTCGTAATGAAATAAAGGTGATAAATAAGAGCGAGCCGCCTGAGCTACTGTTCGATAAATCGGTTACGGTGTAGGGCAGAGGCGTTGAGCTTATTATGGGCGAAAAGAACGGAAAACTAAGCTACATCACCATTAAAACTCCGAAAATTGATATGTGAAAATAAAACGCATTCAGGATATGCGTATACGGATATATAAAAACGATTACATACCCTTATGAAAGGAAATTTTCGATATGAGAAAAGGCAGGATATTATTTAATGACAACTGGCAGTTTACCCTGACAGAGCCTGACAGCAAGAAATCCGCAGTAAAGGATGCCACGTGGTATGACGTGGAGCTTCCTCACGACTGGCTTATAGGCGATACGGCTAATCTATACAAATCGGGCTGTGGCTGGTATAAAAAGAGCTTCAAGATAGAAAAGGAAGAGCTTGACGACGCCTTTATTCTGTGCTTTGACGGTGTGTATATGGATACAACCGTCTACGTAAACGGTAAGGAGGCGGGAGTGTGGAAGTACGGCTATACCTCCTTCCATTTCGATATATCAGAGCTTTTAAAAAGCGGTAAGAACGAGATACTTGTAAGGGTAAATCACAAGTCCCCCAACACCCGTTGGTACAGCGGTGCAGGTATCTACAGAAGCATATATCTCCGTCATACCTCAAAGCAGTATATCACAGAGGACGGCGTATACATCTATACAAAATGCAACTATCATATAAACGATAACAACCCGGGCAGATGGCGTGTAACTGTTGAAACCGAGCTGAATGACGAAATGAACGGCTCTGTGATGCATATCATAACCGATCCCGACGGAAACGAGGTCTACACCTCCAACAAGAGAATATGCGGAATATCCGACAAGACCTCATACTTCACCGATACTCCTGTACTCTGGGACGTGGAGGAGCCGAAGCTCTATAACATCACCACCATACTTTATGCCGAGGACGGCACTATGCTGGATAAGGTGGAAAACCGATTTGGTTTCAGAGCGATAGATTTTGACAGTAATACGGGTGTTTCCTTAAACTGCAAGAAAATAAAGCTGAACGGCGTTTGCCTGCATCACGATTCAGGTGCGCTGGGTAGTGCGGTAAACTACGACGCCACCCTCCGTCAGCTTACTATCTTAAAGGAAATGGGCGTAAATGCGGTAAGAACCAGCCACAACCCTCCTTCAAGAGAGTTTATGGAGATATGCGACGAGATCGGTCTGCTGGTAGTCAGCGAATTTCTTGATATGTGGGAGATTCCGAAAAACGAGTTCGACTATGCGAGATATTTCGGTGACTGGTACAAGGAGGACGTAAAGTCCTGGATACGCCGTGACAGAAATCACCCCAGCATTATTATGTGGAGTATAGGCAACGAGATACCCGACACCCATAAGAGCGAAAGGGGACTCGAGGTAGCAAAAATGCTTTGCGAGGAGGTTATAAAGCACGATCCCGCAAAGAATGGCGAGGCTACTATCGGCTCTAACTTTATGCCCTGGGAGAACGCCCAGAAGGTAGCGGATTTTTTAAAGCTGGCAGGCTATAACTATGCCGAAAGATTATATAACGAGCATCACGAGGCGCATCCCGACTGGGTGATCTACGGAAGTGAAACCGCATCTACAGTCCGATCAAGAGGTATATATCATTTCCCTGCGGACACGGCACTTTTAACCCACGACGATCTGCAATGCTCCGACCTTTTAAACAGCGTTGTAAACTGGGGCTCATCTCCCAGATATTCCTTCACAAAGGACAGAGATGCGAAATTTTCAATGGGACAGTTTGTATGGACAGGCTTTGACTATATAGGCGAGCCTACTCCCTACAGTACGAAGAATTCCTATTTCGGTATCGTGGATACGGCGGGCATCCCGAAGGACGTATATTATCTCTACAAATCCTTCTGGGACAAGAACGCCGAGTCTTATATACATATCCTTCCCCATTGGGATTATAACGAGGGACAGCTTATAGACATACTTGCCTATACGAATCTCCCCGTATTAGAGCTTTGCTATGATGGTAAGGCTTACGAAAGACAGATTATTGATACGGAAAATTCCGATAAGCTCTACGGCGAATGGAGAATCCCCTATGACAAGTCAAAGACTGTTACGGTAAAGGGCTATATGAATATAGAGGATAAGAAGGCGGTCTGCGAAAGCAGTATATGTGCCTTCGGCGAGGCGTCGGCACTTCGTCTTGCGGCTGATAAGACGGTCGCAGACGCTGATGGCAGAGCGATGTTCTTTATTGACGTATCCGCTGCCGATGATAAAGGTAATGCGGTAAGAAACGCCAACAACCGTGTAAAGATAACGGTAAAGGGTCCTGCAAGACTTGTGGGACTGGATAACGGCAACAGTACCGATTACGATAGCTACAAGGGTGATAACCGCAGACTGTTTTCAGGCAGAATGACCGCTATGCTGATGACGACTCTTGACGCAGGCGAAATAACGGTAACTGCCGAGGCGGAAGGTCTTGCACCTGCTACCATCACACTTACCTCCGCCCCCTGCGATACTCCCGAGGGTATTTCGGTAGTGACGGAAAACACCTTCCCCGCAGTAACAAAGGAATACAGTAACGAGATATATGTAAGAAAGATAGAGCTTACCGATACAAATAGCAGAGAGCTTAACGAAAACTGCACTACAAGAAGGGTAGCGGTAAAGGTATATCCTGAAAACGCCACCTATACCGATATAGGCTTCAAGTGTTGCAGTGATAACGGGGTAGAGATAAACTTTGCCGAGGTTACCGATTACGACGGCAAGGAGCTTACCATTACCGCCAAGGGTGACGGAAAATTCCGACTCCGTGCTTTTGCAAATAACGGCAAGGATTTCCCCGAAGTCATTTCCGAGCTTGAATACAGTATAACGGGACTGGGCGACGCTACAAAGAATCCCTATAAATTCAATGCCGCTTGTCTTTCCGATTTCAGCAACTGCCCTCTTAACACTATTGAAAGAGGTGCGCTGGGTGGCTTTAACGGCAGAACTGTGATAGGCTATTCTGCGGTGGATTTCGGCTCGGGCGCTGACAGAGTGATAATAAGCGTAGGCAACTGTGGAGGCGGTGAGGACTTCCCCGTAGAGCTTTACATAGGCGACGCCGACAAGGGCGGAAGGTATATAGGCACCTTCGGTATAGCCTTCAACGGAGGCTGGGACAGAGCGCATCCCCAGGAGTTTGCTCTGCCTGAAACGATAAAGGGTATACAGGATATCAGCTTCGTCATAGACAGAAACTGCATCTACGGTGGCTTTGAGTTTATAAAGTGCCAGCGTGCCTATAAGCTAAACTTCGCAGGCGATACCGACAATGTTTACGGTGATGACTTCAACGTAAACGAAAGGTATATCGAGGATATCGGTAATAACGTAGTTATTGAGTTCAGTGATATGGACTTTGATAAGGGTACACAAAGAATAGAAATCACCGCAAAGACTCCCCTTGATTTCTGTACAGTACAGATAAGAGCAACCGACAAGAACGGAGTTCAGGTCACAAGACTTGTAGAATTCCCGAATGCCACGGATTATACCACGGTAGCCTTCGATATAGAGGAGCTTAAGGGCGTATATGATATCAGCTTTGTATTCTTACCCGGTACAAAGTTCAGTATGGAAAGCTTTAAGTTTATAGAAGAATAAAAAACAACAACCATTCTCCGTAAAGGAGAATGGTTGTTTTGTTACTTATTATTTATTGCTCTTTCTCGATTTACGGAGATAACCCGCTGTGCAAAGTGCAATTGCAGAAATTATAAGAGCTGAAGAATTGAGCGCTACGCCTGTAGGCGGGTTTGTGTCTTCATCGGGAGATGTGGAATCTCCGACGTTGCCTGAATCATCATCGGGAGGTGTAGAATCACCGATATCACCCGAATCATCGTCAGCTTCGCCCAGTTTTTCATCACAGATATCGCATACATCGTCGTTATTTTCGTCTGTATGGTCTGTTATTGCAATAGCCTCCGTATAGGTCTTGCCACATTCACAGGTGAAGGTCTTTTCGCCTTCCTCTTTGCAGGAGGGCTTCCTGGTTACTTCTTCTACGTAGCTATGCTCGTATTCATAATCACAGTCTTCTCTGTCACAGAGGTGATTATTATCCTCGTCAACGTGACCACCGTAATTATCGATGACTTCTGTATAACTGTCACCGCAGACGCAGGTAAAGGTCTTTTCGCCATCCTCCGTGCAGGTGGGCTTCTTTGTTACTGACTCTGTGTAGATATGCTCGCTTTCATATCCGCATATATCACAGATATGATCAGAGGAGGTTATCTTGTGATTGTTTTCATCACTCTTTGTTACCTTAAGTACAGAGTCGCCGGCCTCGGTTTCCTTATCGCCTGTGGTGTAGTAAAGAACAGTTTCAAGTCCGCTTTTTACTCCGATAACCTCGGTAGGAAGGAAGGTGGTACTGCCGTCTTCTGCTTTCGTACCTCTTTCAAGTAAAGGCATGTTGCAACCGAATTCTATAGGCTTTAACGAGTTTATCGCAAGAGAGGTGCTGTCAAGCATCAGGTTGGAATCGATAATTTTAACCGCACCCTCAGGGTTCTGGTCAAAATTCGTTCTGATGGCACTATACACTCCTGATATATTAAGAGTACTTGCATATATAGTGATATCACCGAGTATTGATGAGATACCCTCGGTTGAATCGGAGCTACCGATGATATCCAGCGTACTTTCGAGTATTTCCGTTCCAAGCATGCCGTGGATTGCATAAAGGCTTTCACCTGTGCTTATCTTACCCTCTGACTGTGAAATACGGACGATACCGTAGGAACAGCCTAGGCATAAGCCTTGCTCCTCTTCTGAACTTAAATCGATAGTGCAGTTTTCAAATACGGCATTGTGTTCTGTTTCATCGTTGTCGTCAGTAAGTACCTCTATTGCAATAAAGCCGCCGTTTACACATACATCGGAATTCTTTGCGATAAGGTCACAGACCTCCATACCCGAATCGCCTGAATTTATATCCAGACTTACATTGTCAAGACTCACGCTGTTATAAATATCAAAGCCGATATCCATTGCGATCACATTTACGTCAGAGTCCTTGATTATTGCGGCGCCGTCATTGTCCATGCCGTCGTCACCTGCATTGATATACAGCTTGCTATCAGTCAGGGTAAAGATTATTTCGGTATATTCCTCTGTATCAGTGATATCGTGATCTATGCCGTGATCTCCTGAACAGATATTTATGGTTGAATTATCTTCAATACAGATATCTCCGTCTTCGACGTCTATGCCATCGTCGGCGGTATAGATGATATCTATATTACTATTTTGTATGTCTGCGTTACCCGTAAAAACGCCGATGCAGTCGTCTGCCGAGATTATGGATAGATCGCAGTTTTCTATAGCAAGGCTTCCGTCATAGATACATATACCATACGAATTTGCATTCGTAATGTCTATTACGCAATTTGTGAGCGTTATATTGCCCATATAGGCGTTGATGCCGTCATAGATGTTATTTATAGCAAGCGTTCCACCGTCCTTGCAGGTTATTCCTAAAGGATAATCTGCGCAGATGCCGTAGTCCGCACTTTCGAGACGGCAGTCACCGATAATCTCGATGTCCATCGGCAGATAGGGATATATTATAGCATTGGAATAATCGTCTGTTATTCCTTTACCTGTAAGAGCGATATTATTAAGAGTCAGCAGGTTGCTGTCTGAATCGTAATAAAGATAGCCCTCTGCATTTTCATCGGTAATCTGCAGTTTGTTATCGTAGTAGGTATCAGCCTTTATGCTTGTGCCGTTTATAAGCAGGATGATTTCTGCTCCGCAGTCAACACATACGCCGCTATCGTTGAAGTTATGAGGCTCGTAAGAGATTACCTCGTCTGTGCCGCAGATACTGCAGTATACAAGATGATTATGGGGATCTCCGGTGTCAAGGCAGGAGTAGGTCGTATGCTCGTGATGTTTTTCGAGTATATACTCGTTATCGTACCAGAGCGTTGAAGCTACGTTGCCGTCTTCATCGTAAAGAAGGTAGCCCTCGGGGAGAATTACGTCCTCTCCCACAGTAAGGGTAGCAACTTCCGTGTTGTGAAATACTAATACGTAATAGTCTTCGGGCAGGTTTTCTTCTGTAAGACCGCTCATATCGATACCGTTGTCGCCTATAATAAAGGAGACGTCAGGATTGTAATCGTCTGTTATATAGGTTTTGTAGCTACCGCCGGACAGAACGATATCGCAGACAGGGTAGTTACCTCCTATTATGCCGTATCTGTGACTGCCTGTAAGCTCGGCGTCCTTTATTGTCACCTTGCCGTAGAGGCAGTTTAGCATCAGTACCGCTGAAGAGTATTTGCCTGTAAGCTTTACACCGCCGTCTATGGTGAGTGTTAAATCGTTAAATTCAATGGCGTTCTCACCTACAGATTCAATGCCTCCCTTTTCATCCTCGGAGGTGTCGGTAATGGTAACGTCATAACATACGGATAATCTTAAGCCCCGGTCAGAAGCGGTAATAGTGTGACCGTTGAGGTCAAGAATAAAGGGGCATTCTATTGAAATCAGTTCAATCATATCGTTGGTTATTACGTCGGCGTTAAGCCTTGCATAGCCTATATCGGAGGAAGCAGTTGCCGCCATCGTTAAATCGTCAAAGCTTCCGCTCTCTGTAAGATTGTCCTTGTCAGCACCCCAGGATACTACGTTTTCGGGCTCGTTTACAAAGACCGCTTTTATTACATCGCCATCTTCGATTTTTTCTTCAAAATCCGCAGGAATGTTGTTTCCGTCAACGCTCCAGTATGCAAATTCCTTACCCTCGGGTAAGGTGCTGTCATATTCGGGAAAGCGTATTTTTTCATCCGCAGTATTGAAGGAAGCAGTTGTGCCGTTGCCGTAATCAATGGTGTAGGTCGATTTTTTGTTGCTGATAAAATATTCGCCCGAATGCAAAATACCATCTGTTGCAATTTCTCTTGTGTATCTCGATACAAAGAAATAACCCTCGGGAAGCTCGTAGCTATCCCACTCTGACGTGACGCTACAGTAAATTGCAAGGCTTTCGGGATTTTTATATTCCGCTATGTCAAGAGCGGCGTCGTATATTTTGATATATATCGTATCATAAACATCGACTATATCTGCGTCACCGATCTTAAGCGTACCGCCTGATAAGTCTGCAAGCTGATCTCCGCAGATAAAATTGCCTCCGTTAAGCTCGGCGTATCCGCCAAAGGAATAAAAAATAGTATCTTCAATAGCTGCAAAAACACCGTCGTTTACGGTTATCGTCGTATCATACTCCTGTTTGTATAATTCAAAAAGACGTCCGTCTTTGGAAACGTACCTGCCGCCTTCAACGGTGAGTTTTCCATCTGCTATGAGAAAGGTAGTGTAGGTTGTGTTTAATCCGCCGTTTGCCTTTTCTGACGTATCCTTTAAGGTTATATCTGCGGTTGTACCTTCGAGGGTGATGAAGCTTTCCTCACAGGTTGCAGATACGGTAAAGCCGTTGAAATCAATAACTGCATCCTCGCAGAAGAATATAGCGGTGTCGCTTTTTATATTGTCGTTCAGCTTTATATAAACGGTATTTTCCATGTCGGAATTTACCGCGTCAACCGCTTGCTGAAACGTGCCGCTCTCTGTCAGCGAATCGGCGCTTATGCCCCAGCTTGCTTCGGTTGTGGATTTTTCTGTGCTCTCTTCTGCCATAGCCGTTAACGGAAGCTGTGATACAACCATTGAAAGTGCAAGCAGAGAACTGATTATTCTTTTCTTCATATGGAACTCCTTTAAAAATCAAGGGTTGATATTTATATACCCTTTAAAAGTCTTTCAAGCGCCTTTTCGCTGGCGTCATAAACGTATTTTCTGAATTCCTGAAGTACGTTCTTGCCTGCGGCACGATAGTCCATTGAAAGACATTTTTCTATTTTTTCAGGGCGTAACTCCTTGGGCATATTATGTATACCCATAATTGCATTGAGTGCGCCGCTTATACGAAGCTCAAGAGATGCAGAGCTTTCTGTAGTCATCAGCGTTGCGTATTCGATACCCGATACAAGCATTTCCGCTTCGGCAAACTGCTCGTCTGTCCAGTCGGGACAATACTCCCTGAATACTGATTTTGCCCTCTCTGTGTCGTTTCTTCTTATCATATCCAGAGTGATCTCGGATTTATATGCGGAAAGGTAAAAATCCTTTATATTGGCGTCCTCCTCGCAGGCTGCCGCCATTGAGGTGAGCTCAAAGCATATTGCAAGCACCAGGTTTACACCCTCGTCAATATATTTTTTCATTTCCTTCCACTGAAAATCTATCAGCATCTCAACAAGAGCGCCCAGCAGATATTCCTTCGTAGGAAAGTAGAAGGTGAGGTTTCCCGTACTCATTCCAAGCTCATCGCTTATTGCCTTGATGGTGGTTTTAGAATACCCCTTATCCAGAAACATTCTTGTCGCAACTCTGATAATTTCTAATTTTGTAAGATCAGATTTACTTATCCGTGCCATAACGTCCTCCAACATTTTTGTTTGTTATCTTATTTTAGCACACATACTATGATATGTCAAGTCTTTTGGAAAATGTTTGTTATTTTTAGAATATCTGTATATGTTATTGCAAATAAAGTAAAGCTATATTTATCCTTTAAAATTGACAATATATGAAATCTTATGATATAATCTATTATACAACAACAAGTATCGGAGGTACTTTTATGAACGAATATCTGCAAAGCGTAAATGCAGGCTATTTCTACCTGCTGGTAGCGGGTGTGTTGGCATTCATCACAGCTATCTGTGTACTGTTTTTAGTTAAAAGCTATAAGGCAGGAATTAAAATCGGGATGGATAAAAAGGTGCTTAAAAAGACCATTATGGCAAGCGCATCCTTCACTCTGCTCCCTTCAATCAGTATTTTGCTGGGCGTTATCGCCTTAAGCGGTACCCTGGGCGTGCCTTTCTCCTGGCTTCGCTTATCGGTTATCGGTGCGTTACAGTATGAGCTTAACGTAGCTGAAATGTCCGCCCAGAGCCTTGGTATGCCGGGACTCAGCGTATCAGGTCTTGATCCCACGGCCTTTACTACAATTGCACTTATTATGACGGTGGGAATTTTAGGCGGTGTGCTTTACTGTATATTCTTCCTTAAAAAGTATCTCAAAAAGCTGGCAGGAAAGCCTAAAACGGCAGGAGAAACGGGTAAAAAGAGCTTTGGCGCATATGCGACAACGGCAATGTTTATCGGTCTTTGCGCCGCATATATCGGCTCCTATATCGGTAAAGCCATACCAAGAGAGGACTCGGACGTAATGCCCCTTATCGTAGCGGCAATAGCAGGTATAGTAATGTCGGTATTTGAATTCTTTATAAGAAAAAAGAATATCAGGGTGCTTGAAAACTTCAGCCTTGCGGCAAGTATGCTTATAGCAATGGCGGCGGCAGTCGGAATTGCCGCAATTATATAAGAAGGGGGGTAGCAGTATGAATAACGAAAATATCACGGTAAGCGAAGAAATATCCGCAGAACAGCAGTTCTTCAACGAATTCAATAACGGTCTTCATAAGCTGGGTAAGATAAGCCTTATAGCCGCAATTATCATCCTTGTGGCAGTCCCCTTTATATACGGTATCGTAAACGGAGTTTCCGTAGATATAGGCGGTTTCTTCAGCGGTATATTAAGAGTAGGCATCATCTATTATCCCGTAGCTCTTGCAGAATTTTTAGTATACGCTCCCATGCTTGGTGTGGGCGGTAGCTACCTTTCCTTTATAACGGGTAATATCACCAATATGAAGATCCCCTGCGTAATGAATGCAAAGGATATCGCAGGCACAGAGCCGGGTACTCCCCAGCACGAGATAATCTCCACCATAAGCGTTGCTACCAGCGCTATCGTTACAACTCTCGTAATAGTAGTGGGCGTTATCCTTTTAGCACCTCTTCAGCCGGTACTGAACAGCGAGGTTTTAGCGCCTGCCTTCAACAACGTAGTACCCGCACTTTTCGGTGCGTTAGGTCTTAAATATTTCCTTGACAGTCCGAAGATTGCAGTAATCCCCTTACTTTTACTGACTCTGCTTTGCATCTTCGTACCCTCTATGATAAATCAGACTAGCCTGCTTTTACTCCCCAGCGGCGGTATTGCTCTTGCAATAGGCTGGTTCCTGTTCAAGAAGAATAAGCTATAAGAGGTGCGCTATGGAAATTTTAATAGTTTTATCCCTGATTTTCGGGGCGTTGCTTTTACTCTTCGCAGTAATGCTGATAAGAGCCTTAAGCCTTAAGCCTCATATATCAAAGAACGCCGTATTCGTTCCCGACAAGAGCGACAGAGCGAAAAGCTACGGCGAAAAGCTGGCGCAGATGATACGGAATGAAACCGTATCCAGCCGTTTTGATAATGACAGAACGAAATTCTACGAATTTCATAAAACACTAGAGGAATTATTTCCTCTTGTACATAAGCAGCTTACTAAAAACGTATTCGACGGTAGTCTGCTTTTCAAGTGGCAGGGAAAAAGCGATAAGAAACCTATTATGCTTATGAGCCATCAGGACGTGGTAGAGGCAACGGGCGAATGGAAATACCCTGCCTTCAGCGGTCATATTGACGAGGAGGGCAGACTCTGGGGCAGAGGAACGGTTGACACAAAGGGAAGCCTTTTCTGTATCTTTCAGGCGGTGGAGGAAATGTTGGCAGAGGGAATAGTCCCCGAAAATGACGTGTATATAGCCAGCAGCTGTACTGAAGAATGGAGCGGCAACGGTGCTCCCGCAATAGCAAGCTATCTCAAAGAGAACAATATAGAAATTGAGCTTTTACTTGACGAGGGCGGTATGATACTCGAAGAGCCAATCAAGGGCGTAAAGGGTATATACGCTATGGTAGGCGTTGTGGAAAAGGGCTACGGCGATCTTAAGTTCATCGCAAGAGGCAAGGGCGGTCACGCCAGCGCACCGCCGAAAAATACGCCCCTTGTAAGACTCGGAAAATTTATGGCTTATGCCGAAAAGCATAATCCCTTCAAGGCAAAGCTCACTCCTACGGTAGCGGAAATGTTCAGGAGAATTGCTCCCAACGTAAGCCTGCCCTTAAGACTTGTATTTGCAAATCTCTGGCTTACAAAGCCCCTTCTCGCAAAGCTGTTACCCTCAATCAGCTCTGTGGCAGGCGCAATGACAAAGACGACTCTGGCATTTACAAAGGCGGAAGGCTCCAGGGGACTGAACGTATTGCCGCAGGAGGCTTACGTAACGGGTAATATGCGCTTTATCCATCATCAGCCGAATGAAGAGAGTATAAAGATAATAAGCGAAATGGCAAAGAAATTCGATATCGATACCGAAATAATCTATCAGGACAAGCCCTGTCCCATAGTGGATTATAATTCGGATGCCTTCAGACTTGTGGAAAAGGTCTGCGGTAAGGTTTATCCCGAGGTGCTGGTAAGCCCCTACGTTATGACAGGCGGTACCGATTGCAAGTTCTATAGTGAGGTCAGCCGCAACAGTATACGCTTTGCACCTCTCTATATAAACCCGGAACAGTACAGCACCATTCACGGTCTGAATGAGAATATATTCATCGGCGCACTCCCGAAGGGCGTTGACTTCTACAAGCAGATAGTAAAAAACGAAATATGAATAAAGGTAGTTTTGCGGCGAGCCATTGCCCTAAAGGGCGCCGCAGTATTTCATACTGCTGCCGC
>JAFQUH010000134.1 GCA_017408635.1 Ruminiclostridium sp.
CAGCCGTGAGGCTGACCAAGACCTTATGTAAGAAGGAAATCACAAAACACACAAATAATCACCGCACAGATTTCTGTGCGGTCAGTTTGTATTCAATCTGAAACGGAGATTCGACTGAATCTCCGTTTTGTAATTCTGCGGATATCACACCACGCACACCACTCCTGCAATAAGCATCAGTATTGCAGGAACGATATACTTTCTCGGGTGGTGCCATAGGTCGCTTTCGGTTTTCCATTCGGTTAGTGGAAATTTCATTTCCATAACGACCGAGCCAAGTGCCGAAAGTAGCGCAAATATAACTGCAAGCACAATGTTTTTCAGCTCAAAGCCGCCTGTCTGGAATCCGAAGCTCACAAGATAAAACGTATAGGCGATAATATTATTTACCGCTATGAAGGAAAAATAGGGCAGGCAGAATGTACGTGTTCCCGAGGGGAGAAAACGAATAGCTTCTCTCATAGAGCTATCTGCCGAAACAAGCACGCACAGGGGAGTGTTTATTGACAGAATGGCGAAGCCTATAGGCAAAAAGGCATCGGCTCCGCTTTCCCTTAATAAAAAAGGAAAAGCTACCGCTACACCCCACATTGCAAATGAATTTACAAGATAATTCTTACGGGCGGTCATATAGCGGAAAAGATATTTCCATACGCTGTGCTTATGAGAGCCTCTGAGCTGTGCGCCTGCCGTAAAGCAGTTGATGAAGTTATAAGGGCTTGCGGCAAACAGCAGGAGTGTTGCGACGATAAGGTTTGCAGAAAGAAGAATACGTGCGTATTCGGAAAATACCGCCGCAACCGAGGTTATCGCCCACGCAAAGCCTGCGATACGATGCTTTTTCATAACGTATACGGCAGACGTTACAAGGACGCCGTTCAAGGTGCAGATAAGCATACCGATAATTTCCGTAATATCAGGAACGGACACCGCAAGTATTACCGCTATCAGAAGTGCGGATTTTGTGATGATGGTATAAAGTCCGTATGCTCCGATATACGAAAGAGTGAAACTGTGCCTTCTGAAAGGAAGTGCGGCTATGCCGTAAAGCTCTGCGGAATTGTCAGAGGACAGAGCGTGCCACATAACGCCTGCGGTGAAGGTACCCGACATAAGATATTTAAAAAAGGGTGCAATCTCAATTCTTATTTCCGCCATATACAGTCCTGAAAAGAGAATAGTACACATAGCGATATATTTTATAAATTTTTCAAAGCCCTTACCGAATAGCCTTCTTCTGAATACGTTAAATAACATTGTCAAGTCTTAATACCTTTCTTACGCTTTCGGCGGTTATTTCATCACCTGTGAAGACGTGCGAAATATTGCCGTTTTCCAGCACCATAACCCTGTCCGATGTGAGTGTGATGCTTTCGAGAACGTGGGATGAAAAAAGCAGAGTGCCATACTCCTTGTAGCCTGAAATAAGACTGTATAAAAACTCCGTGCTCTGAAAATCAAGACCGTTTACCGGCTCGTCAAGAAGCAGGAGCGGAGTCTTCAGCGCAAAGGCGGTTATCAGATTTACCTTGCGTCTGTTACCCATTGACAGATCTTTAAGGAGCTTGTTCTCATACTCTTCGAAGTGAAATCCCTTCACAAGCTCCGTTACATCAGGGAGCTTTTTCCCATAAGCCGAAAATACATAGGACAGATATTCTCTGAAGGTGAAATAACCAAAGGAGCTGTCCTCGGAAAAAACGGTGTATCGCATTGTTTTGAACTTGCCGTCACGGAATGTCACAGGCTTTTTGTCAAAGGATATTATATCAGCATTATAGCTGTCAAGCAGACCCGAAAGTATCTTTATCAGCGTAGTCTTTCCCGCACCATTAAGTCCGATAAGACCTACTATCTCATTTTTCTGAAGTTCGAGGGAAAGCCCTGATAATACGTTACTGCCCTTTTTGTACCAGCCGTTAAGCTCATTTATCTGTAAGATGCCTTCACTCATTATTTGCTTTCCTTTTCCTTATTTCTCATATTGTATGCAGAGCTTAAATATACAAGTCCTGCGGCAAAACCTATAACTGTCATCAGATAGTTTGCGGTAAAAAGGCAATATCCTGCAACGATAAGCCAGATGATTCCGATAATTGTTCTTGTAACAATGTGTCTCATAAATTTTTCCTCCGTTTATGTGTTTTTCTGTTGTGATTACATAATAGCATAAAAATAAGCCGTCTGCGGAAATGTCCGCAAACGGCAGTTTTTTGTCCGTGAATTGTTCAGAATGAAAGAGTAGCAACCGCTGTGAAAACGTCATCCTCTGCGGTTGTAGTAATTGTTCCATCGTATTTTGCGGCGGCAGTTCTGGCACTTTCCACGCCCCAGCCGTGAAGACCGCCACTTGTTTTGGTAGTCTTCAGCTTACCGCCCGAAATATTTATTTCGCCGTTAAAGGTGTTCACAACCTTTATAATAAGCATACGGTTTATTCTTCTGATGGTAAGACTTATACGGCGGTTTTCCCTGCGGCTGTCTTTTCGTACAGCGTCAAAGGCATTATCCAGTAAATTGCCCAGCACCGCACATAAATCTGCACCGCATATATCGGTGTTCTTCGGAAATTCAATATGTGTTTCAAAGCTGAAGCCTTCGTTTTTTGCAGCGGCTATCCTGCTGTTTATAAGATAATCAACCGTTTCATCGCCTGTCCACACGGATGTTGTCATACCGCTTACAGGCTTTTGCAGGTCGTCAAGGTATTCGATAGCCTTGTCGTATTTTTTCGCAGTCAGCAGACTGCGTACCACACCTATATGGTTATGCATATCGTGAAAGGTCTTTGCATTTTCCGAATACGCCTTGTTCAGCAGGTTATAATCTCTTTCGAGTAAATCAGCCTGTTTTTCTTTAAGCTCGGCAAGCTCCTTTTCCGTTTCATACTGACTGCTCAGCCTGTAAACCATTATTCCTGCGATAAGAATAAGAGAAAAGACAAGATATATAAATGCCATATCCTCTGAAACGCCTGGTCTGTCCGATAAAATAACGACTGCGAAAATTGTGAGAATTGTTCCAAGGGAAACTACTTTAACGGTTATTTTTACGCCCTTGTAAATAGCCACGGCAACGATTATCACAGCGACGTTTACTATCCATAAAGGAAGCTGTCCCAAAAGTGTTGTTCTGTCCGAAAAATCATTTATAGCAGAAAATACGGCAAGTGCCTCTCCGAAAATAAAGCTCCAGAGAAAAACGGCAATTTCATACATAATGCAGAAAAAGAGATTTTTTCTTCTGTCCGTGTTACCGTATAGCTTAAGGCATAGCAAAACTGCAATTATCTCGCAAAGAGGCACGTACAATAGCGGCATATCCGTAAAAAGCACTGCAACACACGATAAACCCGCACCTGCCACAGAAATAAGCAGATTTTTAAAGCACGGCTTTTCCTTTGTAATAAAGAACAGACAAAGAATTATGCGGATAAAGGAAACGAGAAATTCAGAAATAATAGTCATATCAGCTTCCCCCAGTAATTATTTATCTGCTCCTTTACCTCCTGAAGATGAGAACGGCTGATGGGAAGCGCTGTCCCGTTTTTCAGCATGGCGGTGCTGGTCTTTATCTGCATGACGTGGATAAGATTTACGATACATCCTCTGTCGATGAATATAAATTCTTCCGACTGAAGCTCGTCAAAAACAGTCTGTAAGCTCTTGCGCACCTTTGACACTCCGTCGGCGGTATTTATTGCGGCATTCTTTCCGTCACGCTCAATATACAGGATATCCCTGAAGGGTATTTTTTCAAATCTGCCTTTTACCTGTATCGTATAGCTTTTGTCAGCTTCAAGATTTATAAGCGAAACTGCGTCCTTTATTGCGGCAGGCAGTCTTTTTTCTATATCTGATTTCGGTACGTATCTGAAAATAGACAGCTCAAAGGCGTCGATTGCATATTCAATGTGCGAGGTAATAAAAATTATACGTATATCGGGCAGAAAGGGCTTTATCCTTTCCGCAAGCTCCATACCCGAAATTTCAGGCATTTCGATATCAGAAAGCAGAAGATCGTAATGAAAACCGTCCTCTTTAATATCGTAAAGCAGGTTGCGGCTGTCTGTATATACGGTTATTTCAGCGCTGACGCAAAGCTCCGCCAGTGCCATTTCAAGTACAGTCTTATTTTTTTCTGCCAGACTTTTTTCATCATCGCATATAGCGATACGAAGCATAGTATCTCCCCTTTTTGTTTTCAGATGCCTTTTAATTATAGCATTTTGCAAGGAGGTCAGTCAAGGGTATAATTAAAAAGTGACCAAGACGAAGCGGCAAAAATAAAGATAAAGCCCGATAAAAGTGTGATATCAGTAACTTTTGTTAAATCCCCTGAATTTCCATCACCCATTTTGCCACTTATCATTGTATAACTTGTAAATCTATGTTATATTTAAACTGCAACTTTTTTAAGAAAAAACCACTCATATAATATAGAAGCGAAAAATGAAAGGAGAAAAGAATGTATCCTGACGACAAAGCAATAGTAAGCCTCTTTTTTGACAGAAACGAGCTTGCTTTATCATATACCGAAAAGAAATACGGAGATTTATGCAGAAGGGTTGCGGATAATATCCTACATAATAAGGAGGACGTTTCGGAATGTGTGGATTCCTCCTATTTCAGCCTGTGGAATTCTATCCCGCCCGCACGACCTGATTCGTTAAAGTCGTATCTGTGTGCTATAGTGCGGAATACCGCCCTTGCGATGTTTAAAAGAAGGAGCAGAAGAGATGACCTTCCCTTTGCGTCGGAGCTTGCGGAAATAAGCGACGGCAGGGATATTGAAAGTGTTATCGACAGTAGATTGCTCGGCGGCTTTATAAATGAATTTCTGTCACAACAAAGGGATAGCAGAAGGAAGATATTTGTTTTAAGATTTTATTTCAATTACTCTTTAAAAGACATTTCAGATATGCTGAAAATGAATGAATCAACGGTAAAATCCCACCTGCAAAGACTTAAAAAGGAGCTTAAAGACTTCCTTTCAGGTAAGGGCTACGATATATAGAAGGGAGAGATAGCATGGATAAGAATACAGAACATTTTTTATCGGCACTTGATATGCTGGATGAAAAATTTATAGAGTCTGCTCTTGAAGTTATGACAGACGAAAAAAGAACGGAAAATATTTCTGCGGATGATTTTATCGAATGCGAGGCACAAAGCCATAAAGCAAGCCGCCTCAGTATCTTTGCACTTACCGCCGCTTCGGTTGCCGTGGTGATTGCAGTTATGTCACTTGTAGCGGCAATTTCTTTAAACAAAATTCCCGTAGCTGACAGCTACTCCTCCTTTGTAAGCGGATTGTTTTCATCATCGGAAGATGATATTTTATCAGACGAATCTACCTCTGACTATGCATCTGTACCCGATATAGAGATAAAGGAAAAGATAAAGCTGATGACCTATTACGAGCCGGATAAGGAGCATCCTGCCTTTAAGACGTTCAGAGAGCTTTACGGCACGCCTGAAATAATTCCTGACGGCTATGAAGCAAAAAAAGATGACATATTTGCTATTAAGCTCACAGGCTATTACGAGCGGTTTGAAAAACTGAGCAAGGCAATAAATTCAGGCGATTCACCTGATATCACCCCCTTTATTCACTCCGATTATTATTCGGGCGAATACTGTGCAAGATATGGTTACAACAATGACGGAAAGTCACTCTTTGAGCCAATAGATAACGTCGTTGATATAAATGAGCCACTCTGGGACAAGGTCAGATGGATGAATGAAAAGTTTACGACAGGTGATAAGCGATATGCCGCTATAACCTCTACCACTCTGCTTTATGACTCGGGAGAATTTCTGTGGTATAAAAAAACCCGTATGGAAGAATACGGACTTTCCGATCCTTATGAGCTTTACGTAAAGAACGAATGGACCTGGGATAAATTTTCAGAATATGCCGATTTACATTCCCGTAGCGGTGACGGAACCGCTTTTCTTTCCTCCTGCTCATATCTGTTAGCGAATGCCTTTGCTTCAGCTTCTGATATAAACTTTATAGATACGCAAAATGGCAGACTTGTAAGTAAGCTGACAGACGAAAAAACAGTTTCCTGTATGGAATTTTTAGAACAGCTTATAAATAGCTACAAAATAAACGTCTACGATTATGATAAAGTATCGGAGCTTGCAGAGGATAAAACGCTCTTTTTACAGATGAGTGATTTAAGCTACGAAAAAATCACAAGGTACATCGGACAAGGGGATATAGAGGAAAAGGATATAGGCGTTGTCCCAGTGCCAAAAAAGGATAATCAGACAGAGGGTTACTTCCCCGTATATGCAGACGGATATTATTTGTGCAAGGGCGGAAATGCAGATAATTTCAAAGCCGTTATAAACGCCTGCCTTATTTCCTATAATAACGGACTTACAGATAGCTATAATATGGAGCTTCTGAAAAATGCAGGACTGAACAGCGAGCTGCTCCAGAGGGTTTCTGACGTATATCAGAAGGCAAAGTTAAATCCTGTGACAGATATATTTTTCGGAATGATTACCTATAATCACACACCTGACGTCTGCGCAGGTCTGGACAATGCTGACTATCGGATAGTGATATCTCCCGTGCGTAAAGAAATGAGCTATAAAGAAGCGGTGGACTTATACGGCGAGGAGCTTGAAAAGAAGCTAGACAAATTAAATAATTAAGGAGATTTTATGAAAAGGCTTTCTCTCATTTTAATTATCACACTTATCACAGTCTTTCTTTGCTCCTGCTCTGAAAAAGTACAGAATAGTTCTGTTGACGCTTCCGAAATATCACATGCTGAAGCAACTACCACTACGCAGACCTTAAAGCCTGCCGAAAGCCTTCCCGAACAGAGCAAAGCGGATGAAAGCGTATTATACGGCTATACCCCTATGGGATATATTGATGATGAAATGAATTATCTGTTGCTTTATAAATGTGAAAGTATGGATTGTAAGTATGTAATCTATGACGGGCAGAAAAAATGCTTGTCAGATCCTATTAACGTAGCTTCAGTTATCCCTACGGCAAGCTACGGCGACGGAATTTTTACACTCTTTGGCTACGAGCTTTCGGAGGACGGAAAAGAGGTTACTGATACGTATTCAGTAAGCTATAACGAAAAGTGCGAAGAGGTGGGTAGAATATCAAATCTGCCGCTTACAGCCGATAAGGATATAGCTGTAAGAAGCGTTGCTTATCATAAAGCGTCTGACAGATATGTAGTTTGTTATGAGGATAGTCAGAGTGGTGATCACGTGATTTCCTTCTTTGATAAAAACGGCGAAGAAACAGAACAGATAGCGAAGGGCAAAGAATACTGCGCTGTTGAGATGTATACCGAGGATGACAGGATAATTATTCACAAACAAAAACATCACCCCACAGAAGATACTTTACAGGTGCTGGATTTGAAAGGTAACACTTTATACGAAAAAACTATAGGAAATGAATATAACGCTATCCGTACCGAAAGAGCAGGAAAATATATTTATATGCTCCCAAGTCAGAGAACGGATTTTCGTAATAAGCCTTTACCCACAGGCGAGGTAGCTATTTATGATACCGAAAAGGACGAACTTTTTATTTTTAAGCCAAAAACTGTTAAGGAAGCCGCTCTGATACGCTTTACTCCGAATGGCAGATATGCCGTTGCCGTAAACGTAGAGGATATAACCGAAGAGAATCAGACTCAGTATCTCGGAAGCATAAATACGGTAAGGATTTACGATATTGCTACAGGAGAAGTGGTAAAGGAATTTACAGAAGAAAAGCTCTTCTGGTTTGAACCACTGATAGTATACGATGATGGGTTTATCGTAAAGAATGCCGATGATGTACGATACGAATATAAGTTCGGATAAGCGTCAGGAGGACTGAAACGCTATGAAAAAACTATTCTTTATTCTGGTTATCACACTTATCACAGTCTTACTTTGCTCCTGCTCTGAAAAGGTGACGTCAAATCACACAGAGGTTTCCAATCCCTTTGAAACAAGTAAGGCAGAAGAAAGCACCGACGAAAGCATACCGACCGATGAACGCTATGAGCTTTACGGAAAATATCAGCTTGGCGGAGCTTCTGTCGATTTTCCCGGAATGGACAACTCGGCTTATATAGAATATAACGGCGGAGAGATAGAGATTGTTTTCTCATTTGCAACCAGCGGCAATAACAGAACGATTACAGAGGGCTTTATGCTTTATCTTGGCGGAGTGCCGCAGATGATTTCTGCAAACGGTGGTGAAAAAGCGGAGTTTGTAGCCGTGCCTTTCCCCGATAACGAAAAAACAAGAGTATCTGTTAAATTTGCTCCTGTTATTACAAAGGATATGGAGGATGAAAAAGAGTTAGAACTGCAGCTTATACACTTACATAGTGCGGATTACATCCCCGATAAGCAGTATATAGGCTTTTCCTTCGGAAATATCCATAATACCTCGACCTTGCTTGCAAAGACTGTTAAGCTGACTAATAAGCCCGAAATGATAGATGACCTCACCTATACCGAGCCTGAATATATTGTTGCAACAGATAAAGCAATTGACAAATATACGCTTAATAACGCAGGAGCAGTAAATTCGGGTAGTTATCTTCTTCGTATGTTCAGCGATGATAATAAGACAGAAAGGCTTATTCTTGACGGAAACAGGCTTTCGTGTGACGTTATATTTGATGGTATGGCTTTTGATAGCTACCGTGTTTATTTCTATAAAAATCATCAGCGAATCGGTGTAAGCGGCAAAGACTACGCTATCATGAATGCAAAAGCAGGGTACGTACCTATACTTAAAGCTGATTTAGAAAATATAAATAACCACGATATCATATACGCTATAGCCGTGCCTGTGACAGAGGAGCATCTTATGGGAAGAATAGCAAAATCAGGTAGTAAGGTTGCTTTTTCACCCGATGACAGTATTATAACGGGAGAAGCTCCAAACATGCCTGAACAGACTACAAAGCCTACTGAAAGCACTCCTGTTCAGGAAGACACGGACGAAAACAAATTATACAGCTATACCCCTATGGGATATATTGACGATGAGATGAACTACCTATTGCTTTACAAAGGCAGTATCGGAGATTATGAAATAGTACTCTATAACGAGCAGGAAAAACGCTTTTCCGCTCCGATAACGGAATATGATACAGGCGAACCGATAATAAGCTACGGAGATGGTATTTTTACGTTGCTTAAGTACCGTTTTTCAAAACAGGATAGTAATGATGAAGATTACCTCGCATACGTAATAAATTATGATAAAGAGTGCAAGGAAATCGGGAGGATAGAAATTCCTTATTATCCCAACAATGACTACGGCATAAAATACGTTTTAAGTGCGGCATATCATAAAAAATCAGAAAGATATGTAGTGTGCTATCAGGATAATGAGAGCGACGGGCGTATAATATCCTTCTTTGATAATAATGGCAACGAAGAAAAATTCCTTAACGTTGATAATTATACCGGCGGTCAGATATATGCCGAGGATGACAGAATAATCATAAGAAAACAGAAGCTGCATCCTATGGAGGATACTCTTCTGGTGGTGGATTTAAAGGGAAATACCTTATACGAAAAAACCATAGGCAATGAATATAACGCTATCCATACCGAAAGAGCAGGGAAATACATCTATATGCTCCCAAGTCAGAGAACGGATTTTCGTAATAAGCCTTTACCTACAGGCGAGGTAGCTGTTTATGATACCGAAAAGGATGAGCTTTTTATTTTTAAGCCAAAAACTGTTAAGGAAGCCGCCCTGATACGCTTTACTCCGAATGGCAGATATGCCGTTGCCGTAAACGTAGAGGATATAACTAATGAAAATCAGACTCAGTATCTCGGAAGTATAAATACAGTAAGAATTTACGATATTGCTACAGGAGAGGTGATAAAGGAATTTACAGAAGAAAAACCCTTCTGGTTTACAACGCTTGTAGTATATAATGATGGCTTTATTGTAAGGGACGTCAATACTGTACGCTATGAATATAAATTTGATTTTGAATAAGAATTTCCGGAGGATATATGACGTTACAGATCAGAGAGCTTTCAAAAGCCTACTCTAAAGGCAAAAAGGCACTTGACAGCTTTACGCTTACCTTAGAAAAGGGCGTGTACGGAATTTTAGGCCCTAACGGTGCAGGAAAATCCACCCTTATAAACTGCATAACGGGGATAATAAAAGCCGATAGCGGCAGTATAATTTTTGATGATAACGGCGACAGGGATTATATGAAAAGGCTTGGCTTTTTACCGCAGAATCAGGACTTTTATCCTAACTTTACCGCAAGAGAAATGATACTTTATTCTATGGCTTTAAAGGACGTAAAGGCGGATGATCCCAAAGCCTATGCTGACGAGATACTGAAAAGAGTAAATCTCTATGATGACAGAAATAAGAAGGTCGGCGCACATTCAGGCGGTATGAAGCAAAGACTTGGCATTGCTCAGGCTCTTGTGGGAGAGCCGAAGATAGTCATATTTGACGAGCCGACGGCAGGTCTTGATCCGAAGGAAAGAATACGCTTCCGCAACGTTATTTCTTCTCTTGCTAACGACAAGATTGTAATTCTTGCAACCCACATTGTAACGGATATTGCCTTTATCGCAAAGAACGTCGTACTTATGGATAAGGGCAGAATGATCGACTGTGCATCCCAGACAGAGCTTTGCAGCAATATCTACGGCAAGGTGTGGGAAACAGTCACCGACTATGACAAAGGCATGGAGCTGATGAAGGAAAAGCGTGTCAGCAACGTAGTAAGCGAGGGCGAGCTGTTTAACGTCAGAGTAGTATCGGATGAAAAGCCGACAGAGGACGCAGTATCAGTTCAGCCGTCACTGGAAGACGTCTGCATCTACCATTTCGGAGAGATAGGATAATATGCTTAAATACGAAATAAAGAAATACATATTGAAGCCGTCGGTTATCCTTTGTCTGATATTATTTTTACTGCTTAATATAGGAAAATATTTTGAGCTGTTCTATCATTTTGATGGTGGCCGTGCCATAGTCAGCGGTTATACTGCTCTTTCAGAGGGAGAGAGCAAGCTGTATGAAAAGTACGGTGGACTTATAACCGATGAAAAGATAGAAATGCTGAAATCAGAGCTTAAAACAGCAGAAGCGAAGCTTAAGGAATACGGCATTATAGAAGAGCCGATGGAGGGATTTTACACGGGCTATCCTTACGGCGATGCTGAGCTTTTTAAAAATACTTTTATCCCGGCTTATGAATATGCAATATTTTATTTCCGGTACAGTAATGAGATATCAGAAGCCGCAAGACAGAATGCTGTCTATTATGCGGAGTTTTCCGATTATGAAGTACGAAAAAACACCCTGATCTCTTCTCTTTACAAAAATCGCAGGGTAGATTACTGTGTAAAAGGTAACGGGTGGTCAGCCTTTTTTGATTACAAATTTTCTTCTCTCCTTGTTATTTTTTTGCTGATATTTATACTCAGCCCTCTGTTTTCCTCTGAGCGTGCAGGGGGCTTTGACCGACTTATAATATCAAGTGGCAAGAGAAAAGCGGCAATAAGATCAAAGCTGATTTTAGCTTTGCTGCTGAGCTTTTTTCTGACGATTATTTTCTTTTTTGAAGATATGCTTATAATAGATGCTTTCAGCGGTCTTGATTGTTTTAATGCACCGATATATGCGGTGAGCGAATTTCAGAACTGTTCATTTGATATAACGCTTTTTGAGAGCTGTGTCGTTTCTGCCGTATCACGATTTATCGTGATGCTTTGTTTTACGTCAATTATATGCTTTTTATCTACCTTCGGGAAAAATACTGCGGTATCAGGCTTACTATCCTTTAGCGTGGGAGCGTTATTTGTTTTGTTGTCGGAGGTCCTGCCACAGTCCCTTGATATTGCGGGACTCGTCTATACGTCTGATTTATTCAGAGGATTTTCAGTAGTAAATATATTCGGCTTTCCCGTCTTTTCTGTTGTTACTGCAATACTGCTAACACTTATTATAGCTACTCTTTTTATTATAGCGACAGTAAGGAGGGCTTTCAGATGACAATGTTTTTTCAGGAACTGAAAAAGCTCTTTATAAAGCAATACGTACTTATTTTTATTATAGTGCTTGCTATACTTAAGCTTTTGTTATCCGGCGGATTATGGAGTGCCGATTACGGCTCGCTTTCCCCGGAACAAAAAGAGCAGTATCTGAGATATATAGAGCGGTATGGCGGAAGACTGAACGACGAAAAAGAACAAGGTATAATCCGTCTTTATAAAAAGCTCCTTGACGCCAAAGCGAAGGTAAAGGAGCATCAGGATAAGCTGAATAAAGGAGAGCTTGATGATGCAGAGAGCTATCTCGAAAGTCTTGATAGCATCCCCGATATAATAAGATACGAGGCTGCTATAACTCTTTTGTTCAGCAAATACGAATCGGTCAGTCCTGATACGAAAAACCGCCTGCTGATAGCATCAGATGCGCCTGTTATGACTATTGGTATGGATTATTTTCTGCTTATCTTTTCTGCCTTTATAACCGCATTATCTCTTTATTATGAAAGAAAAATGAAACCGCTTAATATAACTGCAATAAATAATGGTAAAGCGGTTGCGGCAAGGCTTATCTCTTTATTTATTGCAGTAGCTCTTATTCAGCTTCTTTACAGCATTATCTGTTTTTTTGCACTTATCAGCGAAATAGGTGCGGAAAATCTAAACATATCCGTTGCAAGCCTTGAAAGCTTTATGGAAACTCCTTACCCATCACTTACTATCGTTGGTGCCTTTATATTTATAGAACTTGCAAAGCTCCTTGGAGCGTTATTTACTTCAGCAGTAGCTATGATACTTATGCTGATAACAGAAAATCTTATTCTGTCCGCTCTTACACCGATAGCGGTAAACGTGCTGTGGATATATTATTTCGGTACGTCTACGGAAAGCTATTATTCACCCTTCGCTCTTTTACGCCCTTCAGCTTATTTTACAGGCAGAAAAGAACATCAGAATATACCGTCCTTTTACGAATATCAGAGTATTGAACCGCTTGTATTTATGCTGATAATTGCTGTAGCTGTCATTACTATAGCTTTTGCCTGCCTGCTTTATATGAAGAAAAACAAGAACAATAAAATCAGCTTACGCACTTTATCAAAACCGCCTATCGTAAGCATAGTTATACTGCTATGCTTTTTTATGGTGGGGTGCAGCAATGAAAAGAAAATTCAGTTTTCAGCAAATGCACAAAGTGCATATTCAGATTTTGCGTATAGTGATGACTGCTATTTTACTGTAACTAATAAAACGGTTGATACCTATAAAGATGAAAACGGCTTTGTCAGATCTGAAATTAAAATGTACGATGATACTCTGAAGGTTACGGCAGAAAAGCTTAACAGAGGAGTCTTTTCTGAAAATTACAGAGTGTACCGGGTTGCATCGGATGAAAGAAGCCTTTATTATCTTATGGATGATATCAGCAACGATAAATGCCTTTTATATAAGGTCGATATTAAGTCACGTACAGAAAACGTTATATATACGGGAGATATGGGCGCACTACGTAACGGTACACCGAAATATCTGGATATGATGACTGTATGGCCTGATGCTGACAGAAAAAGTATATACGTGAATGATTTTATAATATGCGACGATACTGTTTTACTGTTTATGGAAAGCGGAGAAGTATATACTGTAAGCACTTCGGGAGGTGGGCTATCCTACCTTTTTGAAGACGTTAAGATAAAATATCCTTGTATCAGCAAGGGCGCTTTATACTACGTGAATTTAAATAACAAAGTTGTAAAATACGATAAAGAAAAAACCATTATAACAGAAAAGCAGTATATGAATCTTACTGTTGATAATGTAACAGGTAAGCTGTACTGTCAGGATGAAGACAGTCTTTTTCTTCTTGATGAAAAAACAGGAGATGCTACTAAGATATACAGTATCGGAAATAATGATTTTACGGCAAGAGTGTATGACGATAATATACTACTTGTTTCTCCCTTTTTGAAAAAGGCAATATATTTAAGCGGTGGCAAAGAAACTGAGATTACAGATATTTCAGACGCTTACGTCACCGATAGCGGCATTGTGATAATAAAAGAAAATATCATCTGCTATCAGGAGGAAAATAATGAATAAATTTAAAAAAACGGTATTTGTTGTTTTGCTTGTGGCTTTGCTTTGTTCCTGTACAAAAATTGAGCAGAACGAAGGTATAACGCAAAGCACTGTTCAAAGTACGCAAAGCGATATATATAATGCAAGCTCCGAAAACGAAGCATCTTCATTAGCAGAAAGTGAAGAAGATAGTTTTCCTGTAATAAATAAGTATCACTATACACCTCTCGGATACGCAGATAGCAACCAGAGATATCTTGTTTTATTGGAACAAAAGACTACAGAAAGAGATATTTATTACGTTTATTACGTTTACGATGAACTTGAAGACAGAGTGGTGAATTCCTTTAGCTGTTATGACAGAAGTGTCAGCTTCTGTGATAGCACCCTGACGTTTACGTATTACCAATATGAAAATGATGATACCGATAAGTACAGGGTTTATTATGAGGTAACGGATATTTTTGGCGGCAGTGTAAAAGCAAAAGAGGAAGCGGCAATTTCTTCGGAGGATTATACGTATTGTCCATCAGAAGATGCGTTGTACTTTGTGATTGATGAGTTTAGCGATAATGGCAGCAACGGATTTTACAAAACAGACGCCTTTGGTAATACAGTCCGTTTAGCTCAGTATACGCCATCAGGATTTTACGTTACGGATGATGAAATAGTATGCTATTACATAGAAAAAGCCACTCCCGGTAAAAGTAAGGCGTGTTATTTTGTAGTTATGGATAAAAGCGGAAATGAGCTTAGAAAAGTCAATGTAGGCTTTTTTTCTTCTGCCCGCAGACTTATGATGGCAGGGGATTATATCTGCTTTATGTCACCCCTTGAAACTGAAAGAGACGTTATAGAATCCGAGACTTCAAACGGTGTGATTTTCTATAATCATAAGCAAAACGAAATGAGAGTGCAGTATTTTGACGAACGGATAGAAAACAGTATTGTGCAGTAACTCCTGACGGCAAGCACCTTATAACCTGTGTGCCTCATGATATTAAGGTTACAGACGTGGCAATACCTTATCACAGGAGAGAGGATACTGTGATAAATGTATACGACGTTGCAACAGGTGAAAAGCTTGTCAGCGAAAATCTCGGAATAGATAATCTCCATACCACAAAATTCGATGCATTTAATGAAGGGGTATCTATTATAGGACACAGCAGATTTTTTTATAAGCTGAAACAGTGAAAGGAGAAGATATGAAAAAATTTATAAAAGCGTTATCCTTAATATTATGCACTATGTTTTTATGCTCTTGCAATAATGAAGATGCTTTATTAAATGAATCAAGCGACAACTCTATGACAAATCCCTTTGATGATATAAAAAAGCCTGAGTCATCTCTCGTTGTTGAAACGTTACCACCTTTCAACGATTCATCGGATGACAGTATCAACGATGGCGATGAGGATTTTGCAAAATACCAGACCGGATATTTTTTCAGCGATTACAGTATAAACGGAGATAAGACAGTAAGCTATACAGGAGAAGATATAAACTTGAGCTTTACCTGTGATCTGTCAGGTGAGATATATGACGGAGAGCTTGGTTTTATGGCGTTTATAAATGGCATACCGCAAAAACTGTCCTACAATGGATCGGAAAAATCAGAGCTTGCCTGTGTCAGACAAAAGGCAGGAACGGTAGATAGAATAACTCTTTCATTTACCCCCGAAATAACCGAAGAATACAGCAAAGAAGAAAAGCTTTCCGTCACGATAATGACAATAACGCACCCCTCTTATAAGCCGAGAGAAAATTATTACGGCTTTGGGAATGCCCATACGGGAATGTTTTTCAAAAAGTTCTATATTAAGCCTGAAACAAGCCTTGAAATTATCCCGTCTATTGATTTCTCTACTGATTATAGATCACATCTTGCCAGTGGAAAGACACTGGCAGAGTATGATCTCGACGTATCTCAGATTAATGGTACTAATATGATAAACCTATATGACAGCAGCTTTGAAAAACGGGAGCTGACTCTTGAAAAAGGTTCGGACAAGCTTCAGATAGGAGTCAAAATGTATGGCGGGGAAGCAGATAACTACAACGTCTACATATATAAAAATAACGAACGAGTATCTCCTGCAATGGCTGTAGATGTTAAGGAAGGTTATTTTTGTACCTTTGTAGCTACCCTTGACAACGTGCATAAAGGCGATATCATATATCTGGTCGAGGTGCCGTTAAAGGATAGTGAAAAAGGGACAAATGTCCGCAAATCCACAAGTATAGTGGTGAGGGAAGAAAGCAAGGACGCTGAAAGATAATATGCTTAAATACGAAATAAAGAAATACATATTGAAGTCGTCAATAATTATTTCTCTTTCGGTTTTTCTTTTGATAAATCTTGTAAAGGTGCTGGAGATATATTATTATACCGGCGGCGGTAGAAATATTCTTTTTGGCGGCAAGGACAGAACTGTTATCGGAGAAGAAATTCTGTATGAAAAATACCGTGGTGAGATTACAGATGAAAAGATAGAAATGCTGAAAGCGGAGCTGAAAACCGCAGAAGCAAAGCTCAAGGAATACGGCATTATAGAAGAGCCGATAGAGGATAGCTACACGGGTTATCCTTACGGTGACGTAAACGTGACAAAGGATATTATTAAAGCCTACGAATATGCTATTTTGTATTCTGAATACAGTAATAGTCTTTCTGAAAAGGCTCTTTCCAATGCTGAATTTTTTAAAGGCATAAACGATTATGACTATCGGAAAAATCTGCTTTTGGCAGATTGCTATAAGTCGAGAGCCGTTGACAGCTTTTGCAGGACAAGGGCATATAGCGCTATTTTTGACTATAAGTTTTCTACGATTTTATCTATGCTTATTATCATTCTTGCCATTTCTCCCATTGTGGCAAAGGAGAAAAGCATAGGCTATGACAGACTGATAGTATCAACGGGAAAGGGAACACGGGTAATGATAGCGAAAATTATTACCGCTTCTTTATTTACCATTATAAGCTCCTTTATTCTGTTTGTATCGGATGTAATTTATTATCAGCAGATATATGGCTTTGACGGTTCAGATCTTCCGATATACGCTATAGAAGCCTTTAAAAACTGCCCCTTTGAGCTTACTCTTATAGGTGCGGTATTTATGACCTATCTTTTAAGACTTGCGTTTTTATTGACCTTTAGCTTTATGGTGGTTTTTATATCCGCATTATCAAAAAACGAGATAGCTTCAATGGCGGTTTCTATGGGAACGGCATTTCTGCTGGTGATATTATCAGAGCATATCCCGTCAGAGATAAGTCCCACGTCACTTATAGGAACGTCGGATATGTTCAGCAGGGTAAAGCTGACTGACGTGCTGGGCTTTCCCGTATTCAGCTTTGTTGTGGCTCTTTTTGTGGTAGCTCTTTTGTCGGTTATCTTTATAACCTTTGCAATAAGGAGGGGAAGAAAATGCTGTTAAAGGCTGAATTTAAAAAGCTCTTTATAAAGCAGTACGGACTTATTCTCGCCCTTATTGTATTTATTATAAAGCTCGCTACAAGCGGATTTCTTTACGAAACAAGCTACAGTCATTTAGATCATTTTCAGCAGAAATATTATCTTCAGTATATGGAGCAATATGGCGGCAGAATAACCGATGACAAGGAGCAGGAGATACTCTCTCTTTACGGTGAGGTACAATCTGCAAAAGCCTTGCAGACGCAGATAATGGAAAAAAGAACAAGGGGAGAATATGAAACCCCCGAAGAATTTATGCAGGCTATGAGCGAAGTACCCGATATTATAGAAAAGTATGACGCTATAGCTTTGCTATATGAAAATTATAAAAGGGTAAGTCGAGATAAAGAAAATCTGCTTATGCTCCCCTCTGACGCAAACGGAATGACGGTGGGTGCAGAATATCTTCTTATAATTCTTATATGCTATCTGTCAGCAATGATGTGTTATTATGAAAGAAAAACAGCTTCAATCACAAAAACTGCGGTAAAGGGCAGAAGGTCGGCTTTTTACAGACTTACCGCCTTATTCTCGCTTATTTTCCTATGCTGGCTTGCCTTTTTCATAACTGAATTTGTTTCAGTTATCAGCATCCTCGGTGCTGAAAATATGCTATGCGGTATAGGCTCGTTAAGTGCCTTTGAGCATACGCTCTACCCATCCCTTAATATTGCAGGCGGATTTGCATTGATACAGTTTACAAAGCTCATCGGTTATCTTCTTTTAGCTTCGGTCTGCATTATCCTGTGTACCCTTACAAAAAATCTTCCGTTATCACTATTTGCGCCGTTAGCGGCTGTATGCGTGTGGATATATCTCTTTTCTCCGAACAACGTGACCTATTATTCGCCCTTTTCTCTGGTGCTTGGCAGTCCCTATTTTAAGGGAGATTATTATATAACGGCGGGAAATCTTGTAATGCTCCAGCATAACGCTGTCCCGACGACAGTATTTATTCTGATTATCCTTATAGCTATAGTCTTAATTATTACGGCGGTTATGATCTATCAGGGCAGTGTAAAGGCTTTCAGAATAAAAAATAAAGCAACTGTTACAGTCGCTTTAAGTATGTTTATTCTGCTGATGTCAGGCTGTTCCTATAAGGGTAAAGGCGGGCAGGAGGTCGTTTCCTCCCGCTTGTGTACAGACGGCATAAATTACTATAATCTTGTAACCGAAACTGACAAACACAGCTCGCCGACAGGCTACAAAATACAGATGTATGATAGCGAGCTAAAAATTATTCACGATGATATTTTAAGAGAGGTCTTTCACGATGAGGATATAAACGAGATGCTCTGCTTTGACGGATATCTCTATTATTGGAGTCAGAAAATAGGCACGATACCCCACTATATACACCGCATTGACCTTAAGACCTTCCGTAAGGAGCTTGTTTATACCTCCGATGACTCAAACAACGTCAGCAAGTATCTTGACACCCTTACAATATGGAACGATGGTCTTACGGATACAGGGACTATCCGTAAAATGTTCACCTGCGGCGGCAAGCTATGTATTCTTACCGAAGAGTACGGAGTATATTCTATAGACGTGGCTACAGGTATCCGCACCCTGCTTTTTAAAGAAAGCTATATGAATGATATATGTGTGGCAAAGGGTAAGATATTTTATATAAATTCAGACGGTAACCCGGTATGCTTTGACGGAGGAAAAACTGTTATGTCAGACAGAATATTCTTTGGTATATGCTCTGACGGAGAATACGTTTACTGCACAAACGACAATATGACCTACAGATATAACGCTGATAATCTTTCGGAAGAAAAAATTCTTGATACAGGCGATATATTTTCTGTTTATGACGGAAATGCAATTTCTTCAGACGGAATATTTATTTCAAAGGACGGCAAACAGACAGATTTTCAGTATAAGGATACAGTATGGTTTTTAAACGGGAAACTGATCTGTCACAGTAGGGATGGGGTTTTCTTTTTCAGTTTTGATAAGGAGTATTAAGTAAAGAAAGAGCGGTCAGCCGAAAGGCTGACCGTTCAGACTGAAGACAAACTCACGCACCGCAAAAATGCTGGTAACTTGTAACGAATTTGTGGATATACACGAAATAGTGATATAAAAGTTTTAGAGAGCCTTAAACGGCTCTCTAAAAGCATTTTTGCTTACTTCGTCATAATCCCCTCAACTATACCTTATGCGAACACTTTGTTGTGCGTCGTCCTGACGCACTTTGTGTGTTCGCTATACGGCATCCTTGCCGTTTATATGCCTATCGGGGCAGTTGACGATTTTGACCGAACAGGTCAAAATCAATGGCTGACGTGCGTTTTTCATCGTCTGACAGCGTGTAGACAAAGACTATGTCTACACGCTGTATCAGCCTCTCTGACGAGAGGCTGATTTTTTATCAGTAAAACTCCGTAGCAATGTACTTTGGTGCATTATCGGTAGAATAAAGCCAGCTTTTTATTCTGCCCTTCTTTATATAATAATCAAGCTCTCTTCCTAAATAGTTATCGGGGCAGGAATTGACGATGATCAGCTTTACCTTCATTTTTTCAGGAATGATAGCCTTGATATATACGCAGGCGCTATCTCCTACCCGTACCCCTTCCTTAAGCTCCGCAAGACCTGCAAGGTTCGGTGCAAGCTCTACAAAGATTCCATAATCCTCAATAGAACGGACTATGCCCGAAACGGTTTCTCCTACAGAAAATCTCCCTGCGTTTTCCTCCCAGGTGCCAAGCAGCTCCTTGTGGGTGAGGCATATTCTGTTATCCTCTCTGCCCTTTACTGCGGCATAGATATCCTGACCTATGTAGAAGCGGTCGGAGGGGTGGGTTATTCTTGATACCGAAATAGAATCTATAGGTATCATTGATGGTATACCGCAGCCTATGTCCACAAAGCAGCCGAACTGCTCCATATGGGTTACACGGGCGGGGATTATATCCCCGTTTTCAAGTCCTGAAATATAATTCTCCATAGCCGAAAGCTGTGCTTTTTTTCTTGACAGTACCGCCACAGGCTGACTTCCGCTGTTATCGATAGCGGTAACGTAAAAGCACACGGGCTTGTTGACTCTCGAAATAAGCGCAATATCCCTTGTACTGCCCTCTTCTATTCCTATAGCACCTTCATTCCGTGGTATTATTCCCTTTGCGAAGGGAATATCAACTAAAAGATTATGCCCTGTATCACACATAAGGCAGGGGGCTTCAAGTATGACCTTCTCCTGCATTGCCGTTTCAAGGTTGTGAAGGGCTGAAAGATAGAATCTGTTCTGTCTTTGTCCTATAAGTCTGCCCTCCGGTAAATATTCCGTCATCTGACTACCATTCCTTCCTCGGTGTACTCCCGATTAATTTTATTAATATCTATGAAAATTTCTCCGTTTATATACATAGAATTTTTCTGCCATCTTTTCAAAAAATGTTAAAAGTTTTGTGAAAATACTTATATTAGTGTTGATTTTACCCGCTCTTTCTGTTAAAATGATTATAAGTATAATTTTCGGAAAATACGCAGAAGAATTCTGCAGATGAATATGACGATACAGGAGATTTTATGGAATCATTAACAAAAAGACTTGTGTGTCTGGGCGTTGTAGCGGCAATCGGTATTACGGGTGCTATAAGCTATAAGGCTTTCCTCGAAAACGAGGAGGACCTTCCCGTGCTAGCTCCCTTAAAGCCGCAGACAAGCACCGTCGAGGATGGCGCAGTACCATTAGCCCAGGATATCACCTTTTCCCACAACAGCACCTTCTATGCGGAAAATATCATGGTAGAAATGAAGGCGGCTGAAAAGGATGCTGTGATATACTATACCACAGACGGCTCTGTGCCTACCGCAAAATCAAAGAAATATACCGAGCCTATTCTTGTGAAATCAGGCAGTACGGTTAATGCGACTACTATAAAGGCTATCACGGTAAGCGAGGAAAAGACCTCCGACGTGGTTACAAAGAGCTACGTTACAGGCGCAGAGGTTTTCGAGCGCTTTGATGACAGTACCTACGTATTTGTACTTTCGGCAGATCCCTATGATTTATACGATTACGAAAACGGTATCTGCGTAGAAGGTAAAATAAGAGATGAATGGCTCGAAAAAGAATACGACGGCAAAAGCGAGATAAAGCCTACCGATCCTGCAAACTGGAATCAGGATGGTATGGCAGGTGAAAGACCTATGTACGTGGAGGTCTACGACAGCAAGGGTAACACTCTGCTTCAGCAGGCGGCAGGAGCAAGGGTAGCGGGTGCCTATTCAAGAGCAACACCCCAGAAATCCTTCAAGCTGATTGCCCGTACTATGTACACGCCCGAGGACGGTATGTTCAAGTTCAATTTCTTTGACGACGCTACTGACGCCGACGGAATGCTTCTTACAAAGTACGACAGAGTAACTCTCCGCAACGGCGCCAACGACAGAGAATTTGCAGGCGTCAGAGATGAGCTTTCAGCGGATCTTGCAAAACAGTCAGGCTACCTTGACGTACAGGCAACACAGCCTGCGGCGGTATTCTTAAACGGCAAATACTACGGCTTCGCATGGCTTCATCAGAACTTCTGCAAGGGATATTTAGAAACCCGTTACGGCGGAAATAAGGATAACTTCCAGATCGTCGGCAAGGCTGAAGGCGATATTGACGAAGAAAATGCTCCCGGTGCGGCAGAGGATTACAACAAGATGTTAGCGCTTGCGGAAGAGGGGCTTACAGATGATAAAAAGTTTGAAGAGCTTTGCTCTATGATAGATATAGACAACTATATGCGCTATCTTGCAATGCAGCTCTTTATAGATAACCGTGACTGGCCAGGCAACAACTACAAGGCGTGGCGCTACGTAGCAAGCGAGGGCGAAGAGGTAACCAGCGAGTATCTTGACGGCAAATGGCGTTATCTCTTTTTTGACGCTGAATTTGCCTGGGGACTTTACTCCGACGGCTTCAGAAATGCAACTCTCACAAAGATTATAAACGGCACACATCCCGCAGGCGGCTCGGTGCTTGTAAAATCTCTTATGGAACGACCTGATATGAGAGAAAAGCTGGCAAATAATATCTGCGATCTTATCTGCGGTGCTTTTACTCACGAAAATATCATAGCTACCCTTGACAGACTGCTTGAAGAAAGCGACAAGGAGCAGTTCTATGCTCTCGATAACAAGATAACAAGCGAATGGGCAAACCGTGGCACCTTTGAAAACAGCCGTAAGGAAATAAGACAGTTCGCCCAGCTGAGAGCCAACGTTATAACCAACGATTTAGTAAAGGTATGCGGCATTGAAAAGGTGACCTATAAGATAAATCTTGTGGGCGCACCCGGACTTAAGACTATGCTCAATACCCAGTCCTGCCTTAATGCAGATAGCGTATGGGGTAATTACTATACCGCCTTTTCAGTACCTGTTACGGCATATAGCTACAGCGGTTACGAATTTGATTACTGGGAAGTAAACGGCGAAAAGGTAGAGGGTAAGGAGCTTCTCATTACAAGCGATATGGCGAAGGACGGCGAAGTAAACGTCAGAGCAGTTTCTAAAAAGACCTTAGCAGGCGCACCTCTTTACATAAGCGAAATCTACACCTCAGGCGACGCTGACTGGCTGGAATTATACAATCCCAACGATACCGCAGTTTCTACAAAGGATATGTATTTATCCGATGACGAGGCTGTTTTAAATAAGTGGAAGATACCTACGGTAAGCATCCAGCCTCATTCCGTTCTTACGGTAGTATGCAAGAACAATAAGGACTCCTCATCACTCTTAAAGGTGCAGGCAAACTTCAATCTGAAGAGCGGTGAAATAGTTACACTTTCCGATAGTTCCGGTGTTGTTATAGGTAAAGCCGCAGTAATCGACTGTGAGGAAGAAAAGTCCCAGATAAGACAGCCTGACGGAAGCTATAAGGAAGGCTACGCTACAATGGACAGCCACAAGGAATGATATGCTGAATAAAATTACAAGCGAAAAATTCGATAGCTTTTACGATATTCTGAACGATAGCTTTCCCAAAAACGAGCTACGCCCTAAAAGAAATATGCAAAGGATTATGAGCAATGAAAAATATATTCTCTTTTCCCTTTGCGATGGGGACAGAATAATCGGCGGCACGGCAATCTGGCAACTTTCAGATTTTATCTTTATAGAATATCTTGCAGTAGATAAGAGCTTCAGAAACAAGGGACTCGGCGCACAGATACTGAAGGAGCTTACTGATCTTTATAAGCTCCCGCTTGTGCTTGAGGCAGAGCCACCCGATACCAATATCGCAAAGCGCAGGATAGGTTTTTATCAGCGAAACGGATTCTTCTTAAACGACTACCCTTATGAACAGCCTGCCTATTCAGAAAAGCAGGCGGCAGTGCCTCTTGTGATAATGACGTCAGAAGGTTTTATAAACCCTGAAAGGTTTACTGATATTAAAAGAGTCATATATAAAGAGGTTTACAACAAGGATATATAATGAAAAAAGCCGTCGGATTTTCCGACGGCTTTATAAATCGAGGTATTATGATAAGAAAATTAGAAGTAAAGGGCAGAATACTGGAATACGAAGTAACACGGAAAAAGGTAAAGAATATAAATATGCGAATCGGCGCTGAAAGTGTTATAAAGGTTTCTGCAAGCAACCGTGCCACTATAGAAATGATAGAAAAGGCACTTATAAAAAATGCCGACTATATTTTTAAAGCACAGGAGAAAATCAAAAGGGCGAAGGAAAAGGAGCCTGCTCCCTTATCCTATAAAGATGGGGAAATTATCAGAATATTCGGTAATGATTATCAGCTTAAGATACTGTATGGCAATAACAAGGTTATTTCCGATAACGGATGTGTGCTGATATACGCAAAGGAGCCTGAAAACAAGGAATTACTTGAAAAGCTCTGCAACAAATACCTTCGCACCCTTGTGGCTGAAAATATCAATAACTGGTGCAGGGAGATATTCCCGAAATTTGAAAAATATAATATAGCCTATCCCGAAATGGGTTTCAGAAAAATGAAGGCGAGATGGGGTAGCTGTCACTCAAATAAGGGTAAGGTATTCTTCAATACGGAGCTTGTACATAAAAGCGAGGCATTCTGCCGATACGTAATTGTACACGAGCTTTCTCACTTTGTACATCCCGACCATTCCACCGCATTTTACAGACTGGTGGAAGAGATTATGCCTGATTATAAATTGAAATCTGCGGAGCAGATTTCAAAGTGATATCGTGCCGTTGACACGGTTATATCGAAACCTTCGGTTTCGGTGATATCAAATCCTTCGGATTTGGTGATATCGCTCCTTCGGAGCGGCAACGGTATCAATCGCCGAAGGCGATTGATGAATTTGAAAAGCGTTTAAATTGTAGTTTATCGGGGAGATTGGTGTAATATGAAAACGGGGCGTCGGGGACGCCGCCCCCTACATTTCCCCTATAAATTCTTGAGGTAATTCAAAACAATAAAAGGCTCGCAATCTCTGTATTACCCGGGGCTTGGGG
>JAFQUH010000135.1 GCA_017408635.1 Ruminiclostridium sp.
ATCCTAACTTCAAGCTTGTGAACGATCCTATTGAAGCCGCAAAGGATGCTGACGTTCTCTTTACTGACGTGTGGGCGTCTATGGGACAGGAAGGCGAGGCTGAACAGAGAAAGATTGCCTTCAAGGGTTATCAGATAAACGATGAGGTTATGGCTGTTGCAAAGCCTGACGCTATGGTACAGCATTGCTTACCTGCACACAGAGAAGAAGAAATCACAGCAAAGGTGTTTGAAGAACACGCTACAGAGATATTCGACGAAGCAGAAAACAGACTGCACGCACAGAAGGCAGTTATGGTAATGCTCATGTCCGACAAGAACTGATTTAAAGCACGATAAGTTGAGGGTTAAGCTATTGCCTTGATCCTCAATTTTTTATAGTGAGGAAATTATGACAAATTTACTTATTCACATATTTATTAAAGACAGAAATAATACGTCAGATCCTGTTGTACGCACTAATTATGGTTATCTTGGAGCGTTTACGGGAATTGCTCTCAACATACTGCTCTTTTTAGGTAAGCTTATTGCAGGGATAATTTCGGGTGCGGTATCCGTTATGGCTGATGCTTTCAATAACCTTTCCGATGCAGGCTCTTCTATTATGACTTTCGTCGGATTCAAGATGGCAAGTATGCCTGCTGATAACGAGCATCCTTATGGTCACGGCAGAATGGAATACGTTTCAGGTCTTATTATAGCCGTGATTATAATGCTTATGGGCTTTGAGCTTGGAAAGACCTCGGTGGAAAAAATTATAAATCCTGAAGAATTTCATTTCAGTGTGCTTACACTTGGTATACTTATCGCATCCGTTCTTGTTAAGCTATGGATGGCATTGTTTAACAGAAAGCTGGGAAAGATCATAAATTCCAAGGCTATGAAAGCAACCGCTATGGATTCGCTCACAGACTGTATTTCTACTACGGTAGTTATCCTGACAATGCTTCTTGCACTTTTTACGGGAATCAATCTTGATGCATATGCAGGTCTTCTGGTTGCGGCATTCATCCTATATACAGGCTTCAATACGTTTAAGGACAGCCTTACACCGTTACTTGGCGAAAAGCCCAGCCCTGAGCTTGTGAAGGAAATTGAAGATACGGTAATGAGCTATCCCGGAATTATCGGTGTTCACGATCTTATGGTGCATGATTATGGTGTGGGAAATATGATAATTTCCATGCACGCCGAGGTTCCTTGCAAATCCGATATAATGAAAGCGCATGAGCTTATCGATCTTATAGAGGATGATCTTAAGATAAAATACAAGAGTATTGTATCTATACATATGGACCCCGTTGCAAACGATGATGAAGAAACTATACAGATGAAAGAAATGGTAACGGGAATAGTGAAGGATATAGATGAAGTGCTTTCTATTCACGATTTCAGAATGACAAAAGGTACACAGCATATAAACTTTATCTTTGACCTTGTAACGCCTTTTAAATTCAGAATCTCTGATGGTGAGCTTGTGGAAATCATCAGAAAAAGGCTTGATGAAATTGATGAAAGCTATTTTGCAGTGATAACGGTTGAACATTCTATGTGCTGATAAATAAAAGTTGACTAAATAAATAAAATGTGGTAAAATAAAAATGTATAGTTATGTTTAATAGAAGGGAATGTTATATTTGAAGGGTAAGCTGATAGTTATAGAGGGACTTGACGGAAGTGGAAAAAGTACCCAGCTTGATTTGTTGCAGGATAAATTCAGCGGTAAAGCAAGATTTATTAGCTTTCCTAATTATGATAGTCCCAGCGGAAGTATAGTAAAGGATTATCTTTCAGGTAAGTTTCCTGAAGAAGATATGATGATAGGATGCTTTACAGCAAGCAGTATTTACGCAGTTGACAGATATACAAGCTATAAGGAATTCTGGGAGAAGGATTTTAAGGAAGGCAAAAATATAATTGCCGCAAGATATACAACCTCCAATGCAATCTATCAGATGGCAAAGCTCGGAAAAGACAAGTGGGATGAATATCTTGAATGGTTGTGGGATTTTGAATACAATAAATGCTCTATCCCGAAGCCTGATAAGGTTATTTTCCTGGATATGCCTATCGAAATTTCCCAGAAGCTTTTATCAAAGCGATATGACGGAGATGAGAGCAAGAAGGATATACACGAAAAGAACGTTGATTTTCTGCGTAGATGCAGAGAAACGGCGTTATATACGGCACAGAATGATAATTGGCAGATCGTAAGCTGTGCAGATGGAGATAATATCCGCTCGATAGAAGAAATAAACGACGAGATAAGTGGAATTATAGAATCAGTAATTTTTTAAAAAGGGAAGAATAGAGTTGTTACAGTTCAGACCTATAGAATTAAAGGACAAGTCCTGGATAGATGAATTGCTTGCTATATCGGATTATCGGGGATGCGAATACAATTTCACCAATAATTACGTATGGCGTAACGTTTACGGAATAACTATCTGCAGATTTATGGATTATTTCATTGTAAAGGCTTCAAACGGCTTCTTTTTTCCTGCCGGAAGTGGTGATATAAAGTCGCTTATAAAAGAGCTTTCCGAATATTCGGAGGGTGAAGGTAAAAAGCTGAAATTCATTACGATGGATAAGTCCGCAAAGGTACTTTTGGAAACTGAATTTCCAGGGAAATTCAGTTTTGACACTAACGAGGATTTTTACGATTACGTCTATACTGCGGAAAGCCTTTCTACACTTTCGGGTAAAAAGCTGCACTCAAAGAGAAATTATATAAATCGCTTCAAGCAGCTTGATTGGAGCTATGAGCAAATCACCGAGGAAAATATAGATGAATGCAGAAGAATGAGTACTATCTGGTGCGAAAGAAACGGCTGCGAAATGAGTAAAGAAAAGTCCGAAGAAATGTGTAGTGTTGAAAACGGACTTGATAATTTTACTGCACTAGGTCTTAAGGGGATAATTCTCAGGGTAAAGGGTGAGATTCAGGCGTTTTCTTATGGTGAACAGCTCAATAGCGATACCTTTGTTACTCACGTAGAGAAGGCTCTTACCGATTACGATGGAGCTTATCCGATGATAAATTATCTTATGGCGAATGAGTTCTGTAAAGAGCTAACCTATATAAACAGAGAAGAAGATATGGGCGAGGAGAATCTTCGTAAAGCGAAGCGTTCATACAGACCTTGTTTTATGATCGAAAAGTTCAGCGCTGAATATAACGGATAAAGAAAGGAAAAGCATTATGATATACGTATTTCTTGCAAACGGATTTGAAGAAACCGAGGCAATTGCGCCTATCGACATTTTAAAAAGATGTGAGGTAGAGGTTGCTACAGTCGGAATCGGTGGCGATCAGATTACCAGTACGCACGGTGTTACTGTATTTACAGATATGGTAGAGAGTGACGTTATTTTATCTGATGAAGTGGATATGATCGTTCTTCCGGGCGGTATGCCGGGAACGTTAAATCTCGAAAAGAACGCAACGGTACAGGAGGCTATCCGCTTCTGTGCAGAAAATAACAAATACATCGGTGCTATATGTGCGGCGCCCTCTATACTTGGCAAAATGAATCTTCTAGAAAGGAAGAAGGCTACTTGTTTCCCCGGCTTTGAGCAGTTCTTATATGGTGCAGAGCTTGGAGATGAGAAGGTTTACGTTGATGGTAACATTATTACCGCCAAAGGTGCAGGTGTTGCTATAGAATTCGGACTTGCTCTTGCAGAGCTTATAAAGGGCAAGGGTAAATCAAGTGCTATCCGCAAGTCTTTACAGTGTATGTAAGCTATGACGATAAAGGAAAAGAAGACTGCGCTCAGAAAAGAGCTTATATCAAAAAGAAAAGAGCTATTATCAAGCGGTAAGAAAACAAGCCTTGATGAAAGAGTTTCGGAAAATCTTCTGTCAGCTGTAGATTTTGATAAATATGATATTTTTCTGTGTTATATTTCAACTGAAATCGAAGTTGATACGATGAAATTTATAAATTATTGTTTTGAGAATGGTAAAAAAGTAGCCGTACCCAGATGCACGCCTACAAAAATGGATTTTTATATTATAGAATCCTTATCGGATACAGAAAAGGGTATGTATGGAATAAACGAGCCGAAGGAATATTGCAGAAAGCTCTCATCTCAGGAAATGAGTAATAGCCTTTGTATTGTTCCTGCACTCAGTTTTAATAGCGACGGATACAGAATAGGCTATGGAAAAGGCTATTACGATAAGTTTTTAAGCGGTTATACAGGTGATGCATTGGGACTGTGTTATAAGAAGTTTATCAGAGAGGATATACCTACTGATGAATTTGATAAGCAGATACCCCTTGTTATTACCGATTGAATACATAGAAAGGAAAAACTTTATGGAGAACAAATCTCTTGATGATATTCTGTTTTCTCTTCCGAAATCAAAAAAAGATGAGGAAGCAAATAAGGAAGCGGGCGTGGTAGTGGAAAGCACGGTTCAGTTTGACAGACCTGAAGATGCTGAAGCACCTGTCAGAGAAGCTATTCCCGAAGAAGACTCGGTACAGGAGGCTTCTGATACGAACTTTGACGAAGCTGATACCGATGAAGATGATGAAGTAACAGAAGAAGAGTATCAGCAGTATTTAGCTGAAAAAAGGGAACGCGCCAAGAAGATAAAGACCAAGAACAGACACAAAAGGACCTTCAGTCATATTCTTGCGGGTGTGCTTTTATCTGTTTTCATAGTTTCTGTTTCTGCTTTTCTGGCGGTCTACATAGTAAAATCGGCGCTGGATTTTACCGGTATCGGAAAAACCTATTGTCAGGCACAGATTTATATAAGCGAGGATTCAACCGTTGATGATATATCAAAGGATCTTGCAAGCCTTGGAATTATTACAATGCCTGACGTGTTTGCACTTTACACAAAGATATCAGATGCAGAAAATGATTTTATAAAGGGTACGTTTACTGTAGATACCACAATGTCTTACAGTGCACTTCTTATGAATCTGCAGACGGTTACTACCATAAACCAGACGGTTACCGTTCAGATAACCGAGGGTATGACGATATACGAAATAGCAGAAATATTTGAAGAGAATCTTGTTTGTCGTGCTGAAGATTTCCTGGCAGAATGCAAGGAGCTTGAAAAGACTTATAAGTTCCAGAAGCGTCTTGACGACGAGCCTCTCAAGTTCTATCAGATGGAAGGATACGTTTTCCCTGATACTTATGAATTCTATATAATTCCTCAGCTTGAGGACAATAGCGAAATTGATACGACAGAATATGCAAAGGATGCTCTTGACGCTATATATCAGAACTTCAACAATAAGCTCACCGCAAGATATTATAGCAGAATGAACGAGCTGAATATGACGCTGGATGAGGTTATAACTCTTGCCTCTGTTGTTCAGCGAGAGGCTGACTCGATCGAAAATATGGGATACGTTGCATCGGCATTTATGAACAGACTTAATAATCCCGACGTTTTCCCCAGACTTGAATCTGACGTTACTACTCTTTATGTAACGGAAAGAATAAAACCCAATATGCCCGCTTCCGAACATTCAAAGAATAAGGCAATGTTCGATGCATATGATACTTACGTATGTGACGGCATACCCGTGGGAGCTATCTGTAATCCCGGGCTCGACGCAATAAAGGCAGTTCTCTACGCTCCTGAAACCAACTATTATTATTTCTGTGCACATCCCGAAACAATGGAGATGTACTTTGCAGAAACTATCAGTGAGCATGAAGAAAATCTCCGTATCTGCGGACTTGACGATGCTATTGCTGATTAAATCAGAATAAATTTTAACACCTGTTTTCCTTGGAGAACAGGTGTTATTCAGGAAATAGAAAGGAATAAAAATGATTGAATTATTATCGCCTGCGGGTGACTATGAATGCCTTGAATCCGCTGTAGATTACGGCGCTGATGCAGTATATCTCGGCAGTACGATGTTCGGCATGAGAGCGGCAGCTGCAAAGTTTGATTTTGATACCTTGAAAAAAGGCGTGGAGTACGCTCATAACAAAAACGTCAAGGTGTATCTTACCTGCAATATAGTGCCTTCCAACGAAGAAGTAGAAATGCTTCCCGAATTTATAAGAAATGCATATTCCTGTGGTATAGATGCGGCAATAGTAAGTGATATAGGCGCACTTTCGGTTATAAAGAATGCAGTTCCCGAGTTGTCCGTTCATATCTCTACCCAGGCGGGTGTTGTAAACTATGTTACCGCTAATGAGCTTTATAAAATGGGCGCTGACAGAATAGTTCTTGCAAGAGAAGTAGATATAGACAATATCAAGAGAATAAGAGACAAGATACCTGCGGATATGGATATTGAAGCCTTTGTTCACGGTGCTATGTGTGTTTCATTTTCAGGAAGATGTCTGCTTTCCAGCTTTATGGTGGACAGAAACGCAAATAAAGGAGAATGCGCACAGCCTTGCAGATGGAAATATCATCTTGTGGAGGAAAAACGTCCCGGAGAATATTACGAGCTGTTTGAGGATGACAGAGGCTCTTATATACTCAATGCCAAGGATATGTGTATGATAGAGCATCTTGATAAGCTGAGGGATGCGGGTGTTACGAGCTTTAAGATTGAGGGCAGAGCAAAATCGGCATATTACGTTGCAGTTGTAACAAATGCCTACAGAGCCGCAATGGATGCCGTAAAAAATAATGAAGCGGTACCTCAATGGGCAATTGAAGAGGTTTATAAGGTTAGTCACAGACAGTATTGCACAGGTTTTTATCTTGGCAAGGAAAATGCCGCCCAATACTATGAAAACAGCGGTTATATAAGAGATTTTGATTTTGTAGGTGTGGTAAACTCCTGCGAAAACGGGATTATAAATCTTACCCAAAGAAATTATTTTACCGTACACGATGAGCTTGAGATATTAGCTCCGGGGAAAAAGCCTGTAAGACTTGAAATTCCTTACGTTATAAATTCAAAGGGTGAAAAAACAGAAATTGCAAACAGAGCTACGGAAAATCTTCAGATAGAATCTGAACTTGTTTTCCCACCTCATTCTATTTTGAGAAAGCCTGTAAATAAGTAATGGAAGGGATAAAGCTATGATAGAAGAAAAGGAACAGATAACCGAAGCAGAGGACGTATCGGTTAGTGACAAAGAGCAGAAAACAAAGCTGCCAAAGTGGGTTTATATTGCATTTGCCGGTATGGGAGCGGTTATAATTGCTCTTGTGATAATTCTTATTGTCATATTATGCGGAAATAATCAGAATTTTGAAAGTGTAGCAACAGATAGCAGCTTCACACAAAGCAGTGACATGGAATCAAGCTCACAGGTGAATTCTGATACAGAGAATAATAACTCATCATCAAGTATGCAGGAAAGCTCGTCTGTAGAGCAGGATGATGAAAATAAATCCGAAGTCACAGAGTCAAAGCAGGAAAACGAAAGTAAGCCTCAGGATACTAATTCGTCAGCACCCGATGAAGAAAAAGAGCCTTTAGCTGAAGGTTTTAACTTGAAATATTCTACCGATAATTCCTGGGTTGACAGCGATACGACAATGTATGGCGTTCAGTTCGGGATTACAAACAACTCATCCTCCGATTTAAACGGTGGATGGGAGCTTGTGATGACTATAGAAGGACTTGTTTCCTGTTCGGGCTGGAATGGTACCTACACGGCGGATGGAAACAAGCTCGTTATAAAGAATGCAGAATATAACGGCGATATCTTCAAGGGCGGAACTGTTGTTGTCGGTGGAAACGTCGGTGTTAAAGGCGAACTGAAGGTAAGTGATGCTAAAATCAATGGTATTGCTTGTACGGTTACCGTAGGTGCTGTAAATCAGAACAACCAGAATAACAATCAGGGTAACAATAACGATAACAATAATAATAATAATAACTCCGAGCCTCCTGCAGACGTGGAGGAGCTTCTCGAAAGAAGCGAAGATGCAGTTCAGGGTGACGACTGGCTTTATACAGACGGTAACAGAATTCTTGATAAAGACGGAAAACAGGTATGGCTGACAGGTGTCAACTGGTTCGGATATAATACGGGAACGAATACCTTCGACGGACTCTGGAACAGTCAGCTGAAGCCATCGGTTGAGGCTATAGCGGATCACGGATTTAATCTGATACGAGTGCCTATTTCCGCAGAGCTTATAAATTCCTGGGCGGCAGGGGAGTATCCCAAAGCAAATTATAACAATGCATATAACACCGAGCTCAACAATATGAACAGTCTGCAGATATTCGACTACTTCTTGAAGCTGGCGGAAGAAAACGGACTTAAGGTAATGCCTGATATACATAGTGCCGAAACAAATGCATCAGGTCACGTGGTAAATCTCTGGTATACCGATAAGGTGAGCGCAGAGGATTTCTACAGTGCTCTTGAATGGATGGCAGACAGATATAAGGATAATGATACCATTATAGCTTATGACCTGAAAAACGAGCCTCACGGAAAGCCCTTTGAGGGTGATGGTGCGGCTATATGGAATGATTCCACAAAGCCGAACAACTGGAAATACGTTGCTGAACAGGCGGCGGCAAGAATTCTTGCTAAAAATCCCAACGTTCTGATACTTGTAGAAGGTACGGAAATTTATCCTATGGATCTTAATACAAATTCGGATTTCCATTCTACAAATGAAAAGGATTATCATTTCAACTGGTGGGGCGGTAATTTACGAGGAGTCAGAGATTATCCCGTTAATTTAGGCAAGTATCAGAATAAGCTCGTATATTCTCCTCATGATTACGGACCTACCGTATATAAACAACCCTGGTTTGAAGGAGATTACGATTATGACAGTCTGATGAAGGATTGCTGGAAGGATAACTGGCTTTACATTCATACGGATAATATTGCGCCGCTTCTTATAGGTGAATGGGGTGGATTTATGAAAGAGCCTAATCTCAAGTGGATGACTCACATGAGAGAGCTTATTGGCAATTATCATCTCAATCACACCTTCTGGTGCTATAACGCAAATTCAGGGGATACAGGCGGACTTGTCCTGGACGACTTCAAGACCTGGGACGAAGAAAAATATGCCTTTGTCAAGGAAGTACTGTGGCAGGAAAACGGTAAGTTTGTAGGACTTGATCATGCAATTCCGTTAGGAGATAACGGTATAACGCTGAAGGAAGCAAAGGGACTCTCCTGAAATTAGTAAAAAATTAATGATTTTTTTACAAAAACTATGGACTTTTTGCAAAAAGTGTTGTATAATATCATAAAGGCGGTAAATATATACCGCAATTTAAAAGGATTTTAATTAAAACGGAGGCGTTAACAATGGGCAAATTTGTTGTAAAGAAGACATCTACAGGCGTTAAGTTCGATCTTAAGGCTACAAACGGTCAGGTAATCGCAACTTCTGAGGTTTATACATCAGATGCAGCTTGCATGAAGGGTATTGAAAGCGTTAAGACAAACAGTGTAGCAGGCGTTGAAGATCAGACTGTTGAGGGTTACGAAGTAATCAAGAACCCCAAGTACGAAATCTACAAGGATAAGGCCGGCGAATTCAGATTCAGACTCAAGGCAAAGAACGGACAGATCATTGCTACATCTGAAGGCTATAAGACAATGGATAGCTGCAAGAACGGTGTTGAAAGCGTTAAGA
>JAFQUH010000136.1 GCA_017408635.1 Ruminiclostridium sp.
CGAAGCAAAGCTACCTTTTCTCTTCTCTTTTCTCTCTTATCTTTTCTCTGGAAAAGTCGCATTTGTTCTTTAGAGAAGAGAGAAAAATGAAGAGATAAAAGTAAAAAGAACAAAAAGAAAAAGCCGCTTAACGCGACTTTTCTTTTTGGTGGGAGCGGGTGGATTCGGACCACCGAAGCTGAAAAGCAACAGATTTACAGTCTGCCCCCTTTGGCCACTCGGGAACACTCCCATATTTAATTGTTTTTGCAAAAATCAGAACCTGCGGAACGGAATCGAACCTTCAACCTGCTGATTAAACGTCAGCCGCTCTTGCCACTGAGCTACGCCTGTTCTATTCGATTTTTAACAAAAAATTGGAGCTGGTGGACGGACTCGAACCCCCGACCTGCTGATTACAAATCAGCTGCTCTACCAACTGAGCTACACCAGCTTGTTTTGTGTATTTGTTTAACCGACGCATTTTATTATATCAAATTCTTTTCGGTTTGTCAATACCTTTTTTGAATTTTTTTAAAAATATTTAAAATTCAATCGGTGTTTTGTTGTGCCTTAATCGCAACGATATATATTTTATCACAAATCGATCTATATGTCAAGCGTTTTTTTGAAAATAACTTATTTTTTTTGAATTTTCTCGTTTTTAAGCTGAAATTCGTCAAGAATCGGTTGCAACACATAGTTAGACAGAGCTAATTTTTATTAAATTTCAAAAAAACTCTTGATTTTTTTATAAAAAGTGTTACAATATAATCAAGGTCATACATAAAAGTATGATAAATCACAAAGGAGGATGAAACCCATGGCTTATAAAATTACTGAAGAATGCATCGCTTGTGGCGCTTGCGCTGATCAGTGCCCCGTAGAAGCTATCAAGGAAGGCGACATTTACTCAATTGACGCTGACGCTTGTGTTTCTTGCGGCGCTTGTGCAGGTGTTTGCCCCGTTGGTGCACCTGTAGAGGAATAATTAATTCCGATAAACCTTTCCCCTGTCTTACGGCAGGGGATTTTTTTGTACAAGGCAATTTGTTATCTTGATTTTTTTACTATCAGGTAGTATAATAAAACTATACTCTTTACGTAAAGAAGGTTTTTTATGAATTGGTCAATTATTGAGCAGGTCGGAATTATGACCTTGCTTGTAGCTATAGGCTTTTTTGCAAGAAAAAAGGATTTTCTCGACGAGCATACCACAAAGAAGCTGTCAACTCTGGTGCTGACCTTCGCAACACCGATGGTTATCCTTACGTCCTATCAGAAGCCCTTTGATCCCGCTTCTCTTAACAATCTGCTTATCGCCTTCGGTCTGGCGCTGATAAGCTACGCTCTGTGCTATATCCTTGTTCCTCTCATTATGAGAGGAAAAAATAAGGGCGATATCCTTATAGAAAGATTCGCCTGCATATATTCAAACTGTGCCTTTATGGGTATTCCGCTTATTGAAGGTGTGTACGGCAGCGACGGCGTATTTTACCTTACCGCATACGTTACACTTTTCAATATCTGTGTATGGACTCACGGCGTTATGTTTATGCAGGGAAGTAAATTCTCCTTTAAAGCAATCGGAAAAGCTCTTTTATCACCCTGCGTCATTGCTACCATTGTCGGTATAGTGTTATTCCTTTGCAATATCCTTCTGCCGAACGTTCTTTTATCGACGGCAAAGCATTTAAGCCACATAAATACCCCTCTCGCAATGATGATAGCAGGCTCTACCATTGCGACGGTAAGCCTTAAATCAGCGGTAAAAAAGCCAAGACTCTATTACACCTGCTTTGTAAAGCTGATACTGTTACCGGTTATTATGATGGCAATATGCCTTTTACTGAATACCGATACCGTGATAAGCGGTGTTATAATTCTTGCAACCGCTTGTCCTACTGCGGCAATAAGCACTATGTTTGCAATAAAGTTCGGTAAGAACGCAGGCTACAGCGCAGAGATATTCGCAATGACAACTCTTATTTCAATGCTGACCTTACCCGCACTTCTTATGATGTACGAAGCACTTACAAAAATAATATAAGCTCACAGAAAGGATTTTTATTATGTACCTTGCAGACGAAAAAAGATATGAAAAAATGCCCTACAGAAAGTGTGGCAAAAGCGGTCTTAAGCTATCTGCCGTTTCTCTTGGCTTATGGCAGAATTTCGGCTACCGTGACAGCTTTGACAATATGGAAAATATGTGTCATACTGCTTTTGATTTAGGTGTGACTCATTTCGATTTGGCAAACAATTACGGTAATCCCTATAACGGCTCCGCCGAAGAAAATTTCGGGCTTATACTTAAAAGAGGTATGATGCAGTACCGTGATGAGCTTTGCATTTCCACAAAGGCTGGCTATGAGATGTGGGACGGACCTTACGGTGACAGAAACGGCTCAAGAAAATATCTTACCGCTTCTCTTGACCAGAGCCTTAAAAGAATGGGACTTGATTACGTAGATATATTCTACCATCACGTTTTCGATCCCAATACACCTCTTGAAGAAACCGCCCTTGCTCTTGACAATGCGGTAAGACAGGGTAAGGCTCTTTACGTGGGTATTTCAAACTACAACAAGGCACAGACAGAAGAAATAACGTCGATATTCAAAGAACTTAAAACTCCCTTTATACTGAATCAGCCTTCCTATTCCATGCTCAACAGATGGGTAGAGGATGACGGACTTGATAAATATGCAGTAGAGCAGGGCTTTGGTCTTGCGGTATTCTCTCCATTATATCAGGGACTGCTTACCGACAGATATTTAAAGGGCGTGCCCGAGGACTCAAGAATAGGCAAGGGCAGAACCTGGATAGGAAACAAGCTGACGGATGAGCTTGTTGTAAAACTGAACGAGCTTAATGATATTGCAAAGAGCAGAAATCAGAGCCTTGCCCAGATGGCTTTAAGCTGGCTTTTATCAAATCCTGCAGTAACCACCGTTCTTGTAGGTGCCAGCAGACCACAGCAGATTGTAGATAACGTAGGCGCTGTTTATGCTCCCGACTTTACAGAGGACGAGCTTAAGAAAATCAGAGAAATAATCACCTCTGTGAACGTATAAAAATCATTTTAAAAGCAGAAACTATATAAAAACAAAAGAAGGAATACAATGTATCTCGAAGAAATAAAGCTGAATACCGCTATAGATATCCCACCCGTGACTATCGAAAAGGAACGGATGATAGAATTTGCAAAAATATACGATCCCATCCCTCTGCATACGGATGAGGAATACGCAAAGAAAACTCGCTTCGGCGGACTTATAGCTCCCGGCGTAATGTCCTTTATGTCGGTATGGGCAAATTACGTAAAGGATGACTTTATAGCAGATGAGCTTATCGCAGGAAAGTCCACAAAAATAGAATGGTATAAGCCTGTCTATGCGGGAGATACCCTGACGGGAAGGCTGACGGTTTCAGCTATCGAAAAGCGAAACGAATACAACGGACTCGTAACGCTTAATATCGATATATATAACCAGAAGGGTGAGCTTGTGATGAACAATATCACCGAGTCGGTTGTAAAGTGCAAAGGATAATATAATAAAAAATAAGGCGACGTTCATTTTTGATCGAACGTCGTCTTTACTTTATTGTTTGTTTACACCGCTTATAGTTCTTCTGCGCTTGTGCTTTGCCTTATTTACGTACATCTTTGAGTCAGCGGCATTTATGAAATAGTCGATACGCTCTTTTGTATCTCCGGGCATTATTATACTGCCGATGCTGGCGTGTACGTTATAGGGCTTACCGGAATTCTTATTGAATTTCGCAAGTCTTCTCTGAATCTTATCTGTATAGGATTTCAGATATTCCTCATTTTCGCACTTGCCGAAAATTACAAACTCGTCACCGCCGAAACGTGCGCAGATATCACCCTCGGTAGTAACCGCCTTCATAGCGTCGGAGATTGCTGTAATTGCAATATCGCCCTCGTTATGACCAAAGTTATCGTTTATCTGCTTCAGGTTATCCATATCGATGGAGATGACCATAGTATCAGGCTTTGACTCCTGCTGTCTGAACTCGCCGTAGAATTTGAAGAAGCCACGGCGGTTGTAGAGTCCCGTCAGGGAATCCGTGATATAAAGCTCGTCTATCTTCTTGCCGTAGGCATAGAGTCTGTTCTGATTCTTTACTGATTCCAGCATTACCGAGATACCCATTGTAAGAATGCGGAGTATGTATATCATATTGCTCCAGGGATAATATTCTATAGCCATATATCCCAGAGTTCTGTCAGCATAGTTCAGGGGGTTGTAAAGAATTATCTTTACTCTGTCGGAAGCCTCGTAGAAATCAGGGAGCATTTCCGAGGTCTTTACAACCGTACTCGGTCGGATCACCTTTGATTCCATATGGGCAGCGCAGAACATTTCCTCGCTGTAGTCGTAAATGTGAGCTGGTGTATCCTCATCGTTTCCGGCAGCGGCGTCAGTGCTGCTGACCTCTGAATTCGAAATGCCCGAAATGAGATCGTTACAGATGCAAAGCCAGGCGTCATTTGCCCAAACCTTCGGCAACATTTCACCAAGCTTTTCCTTTGCTTCTTCAAAGGTAGCGCACTCGGAAAGCTTCTGAATTACGTTTATCGCTCTTTCTGCATATCTCTGCGCTTCGTAAACGTCCTGGAACAGAGAGTGACGCTTTTGGGGAGAAAGCTCGGTGGAGCTATTGCAACCACAGGAGTTGCCGAGCATTACCTCGGGCGGCTCAATGGTGATTTTAGGAGTTTCGGTATTCTTATCAAGAATACTTGTTATCAGCTTGCCTGTAAGCCAGCCTGTTTCGTGGGACATAATGCGGGTAGTGGTTATGTAGCCCTCCGCTTCGTCTACACCATCCATGCCGGATATGCATACATCACGGGGTACCTTGTAGCCCATATCGTCAAGCTGCATCATAGTTGAGGTTGCCATAGCGTCGTTTGCACATACTATAGCCTGAGGGAGCTTGCCCTTGCGGTCTTCCACAAGCTTTGTAACCGCCTCTCTTGTGGGCGTCTCCCAGAAGTTTCCGTAATATATATTTTCCTGCTTGAAGGGAATACCGTGCTTTTCGAGGGCATTTTTATAACCCTGTTCTCTCTGCATGGAAACCTTGTCCTCGGGGAAGCCTGAAATAAAGCAGATATCATCAAACTTATGCTCCGTGATAAAATGCTCTGTCAGAGTTTCTATCTGCGAGGTATAGTCTGACATAAGGCAGTAACAACCTTCGTATTCCATACCTACGGTAAGAACAGGTATTCCTGCCTTTTTGGCTCTTTCTATGATAGGTAATATAAGTCTGTCATTTGAATCAAGAAAGAAGGGTGCAATGACAAGAAGATCGAACATCTCGAAGTTAGGCAGATTGTATATGTTCGCCTGACCGATATCCTGGGCTTCCATCTCTTTATAATAACCGGCATTGCCGTTGAAAATATGAACATTTATATTGTTGTCGGTGGTATAGCTGCATAGTCCTTTGAGCATAGGAAATGCCGCCAGCATATCACCTATACAGAACGCTACGTTGTAATTGTGCTTTTTTTCTGTATTCGCCATTACCAGTCCTCCTTTCGTATTCTCTATGTAATCAATTACATATATGTTCATTTTATCACATACTTACTAAAAAAGCAAGCGAAAGTGAAAAATTTATAACAAATTAGGTAAAATTTATTTATTGCCTTAATAATTTTAATTTTTAATTTCAGAAAACCTGTCGATTATTGCTTTTTTTGTTGCATTTGAAGTAATTTTGTGATACAATAAGGGGTAGCGGATTTTTAAGTAAAGAAAAAAGGAGATATTCCTTATGGGAAACAACAACAATAACAACAATCCAAACTATAAAAACAACAAGCCTTCAAAGGACAACAGACCTGAATTTCCTAAAAAGGCAGTAATAACAGGCGGTATGCCCTACGGCAACAAGCAGCTTCACTTCGGTCACGTGGGCGGCGTGTTCGTATTCGCTGATACCTGGGCAAGATTCTTAAGAGACAGAATCGGTAGCGAAAACGTAATTTTCGTATCAGGTACAGACTGCTACGGCTCACCTATAGCAGAAGGCTATCGCACACTTGTGGAAAAGGGCGAGTTTGAAGGCACTATCGAGGATTTTGTAAGAAGAAACCACGAGCATCAGAAAAAGACTCTGGGTGACTACAGCATAAGCCTCAACCTCTTCGGCGCCAGCGCTTTAGACGAAGCGGCAGAGATCCACAATATGATATCCCTCGAATTTATAAAGAAGCTCTACGAAAACGGTCAGCTTGAAAAGATAACCACCTCCCAGTTCTACGATGAAAAGGCTGGCGCATTCTTAAACGGCAGACAGGTAGTAGGTAAGTGTCCCGTTATGGGTTGTCAGTCCGACAAGGGCTACGCAGACGAATGCTCACTCGGTCATCAGTATATGCCCTCAAGCCTTATCGATCCCAAGAGTACCTTAACCGGCGAAACACCCGTAATGAAGGACGTAGTAAACTGGTACTTCCGTCTTACCGATTATCTTGAGCTTCTCACCGAGTACGTAAACAAGATAAAGCCTATGAAGAACGTAAGACCTCTTGTTTCAAAGACGATAGGCGAATTTTTAGAGCCTCCCGTAGTTCACATCAAAAAGGAGCTTATGGAGGAATATGAGGCGGTAAAGGAAAAGCTCCCCCATCACACGATGGAAAACGAGGAGAAGAAGCCCTCCTTCACTATCTGCTTTGATTCTCTCAAAGAACGTGACAAGGCCTGCGAAATTATGTCCCAGAGCGGTCTTCGTTTCAGAACGGGTAAGACGCTTGTACCCTTCCGCTTAACAGGTAATATCGAATGGGGCGTAAAGGCTCCCGATATCGAGGACGTAAAGGATCTTACCGTATGGGTATGGCCCGAATCACTCTGGGCACCTATCTCCTTTACCTGCGCTTACTTAAAGAAGCAGGGTAAGGATATGAAGGAGTGGAAGGACTACTGGTGCAGTAAGGATGCCCAGGTTTACCAGTTTATCGGCTCTGACAATATCTATTTCTACGGCGTTGCTGAAATGGCTATGTTCATGGCTCTGCAGAACGGCGAAGTAAAGTCCGATCCTGACGAGGGCGAATTACAGCTTCCTATCCTGGTTGCAAACAACCACATTCTCTTCCTCAATACAAAGGCAAGTAGCTCAGGTGCGGTAAAGCCTCCTATGGCGGCAGATCTCTTAAATCACTATACCGCAGAGCAGCTCAGAATGCACTGGCTCAGCCTTGGTCTTGGTATGAGAAGCGTAAGCTTTATGCCCAAGCCCTACAACCCTCTTGCAAAGCCTGAGGAGAGCGATCCCGCAGTTAAGGAAGGCTCATTGCTTACAAATGTATTCAACAGAGTTATCCGTTCCTGCTTCTACTGTGCACAGAAATATTTCGACGGAAAGATGCCTGTCGGTGAGGTTTCTGCCGACGTTATCGCAGAGAGCGAAAAGGCTATTCTCGAATACGAGCGTTATATGTATAAGTTCGAGTTCCATCAGGTAACCTACGTGCTTGACTCCTACATCAGAAAGGCAAGCAAGCTCTGGGCAAAGAATATGGGACTTGCCGATAAGAACGATGACAACGAGCTTCGTCGTCAGACTCTTATCGATATATTCCACTATATCAGAGTGGCATCCGTTCTTTTACACCCTCTCGCACCCGTTGGTACAGAGATGGTAAGAGAATATTTACAGCTTGACGAAGCCTTCTGGAGCTGGGATAATATCTTCGAGGGTATGTCATACTTCTGCAAGGGCGAAAGCGAGCACGAGCTCAAGTTCCTCGAGCCGAGAGTTGACTTCTTTAAAAAGCACCCCTCACAGTTTGAAACAGAATAAAATAACAATTCCTCCGTATAGTAAGTACGGAGGAATTTTAAAAAAGAAAGGTATTGCATATGGAAAAACTGATGCTTGCTATGAGCGGCGGTGTGGATAGCTCTGCGGCTCTTATACTGCTCAAAGAAAAATATGACGTCATAGGCGCTACCCTTATGCTTAACGATAGCGGTGACGAAAATGACGATAGTGCCTGCGGCTCTTCCCAGGATATCACAGACGCACAAAGAGTGGCAGAAATTATGGAAGTGCCTCACCTTGTCTACGATATGAGAGAGTATTTTTCCGATACCGTTAAAAAGTGCTTTGTGGATAGCTACCTTTCAGGCGAAACTCCTAACCCGTGTGTAAACTGCAACGAGATAATAAAGTTCGGCGCACTTTTAGAAAAGGCGAAGGAACAGGGCTGTAGATATCTTGCCACAGGACACTATGCAAGGGTAGAATACGATGAGCAAAGCGGCAGATACCTTCTTAAAAAGGCTCTTTTAAAGGACGGTACGGTAAATCCGAAGGATCAGTCCTACGTGCTTTACAGACTGTCCCAGGAGCAGTTGTCAGCGGCGGTATTTCCCCTCGGCTCAATGGAAAAATCCGAGATAAGAGAGCTTGCTTTATCAAAGGGACTTGTAAGTGCCGGCAAGCCTGACAGCCAGGATATCTGCTTTGTACCTGAAGGGTGCTACGGTGACTTTATCGAAAAACGTATCGGTAATAAATATCCCGAGGGAGATTTCTGCAATACAGAAGGAACGGTGATAGGACGTCACAAGGGCGTTATCCACTATACCATAGGGCAGAGAAGAGGTATAGGCGTAGGCTTCGGAAAGCCTGTTTACGTAATAAGCAAGGATGCAAAAACCAATACAGTTGTGCTTGGCGATAACGAACAGCTTTTATGCGATACCATAACGGCACGGGAACTTAATATGATAGCCTTA
>JAFQUH010000137.1 GCA_017408635.1 Ruminiclostridium sp.
ATTGTAAGCCCGGTAAATGCGGTTGTGCCGCTATTTGTAATACTGATTACATAAGCTAAATCGCTGTTCTGACCATATACATCCCTGAGAGCCGTCTTTTCAGCGAAAAGCACCTCACGAAGCTCGCCGGTAGTGATGTTAGAATTTATATCGTTACCATTAAGGGTAATGGTAGCAAAGTTGGTGAATTGTGCCATAGTTAAATTCCTTTCTTTGTTTTGGCGATAAGTTATCGCACTATCAGTTTATGAAAGAAAAAAATATCCGTGACTGAAAATCAGAATATAATAAAAATTTTATATATCGTTATATTTTGGGGAACCTTTCTGTGTTTTTGGCGGTCTTATATTATGAAAAGAAAATTTTCTTTAAAAAATCAAAGGTGGTGAAAAAGCTGAAAAGAGAGGATAACGAAATAATTGATATGCTGTTTTCCCGGGATCAGCAGGCTCTTTCCTTCACAGAGGAAAAATACGGTGCTCTTTGCAGAAAGCTTGCCTTTGGCATACTTGGAGATTATGATTATGCGGCAGAATGTATGAATACCTCACTCTACAAGCTGTGGCAGTCTGTCCCCCCTGCGAAGCCCCAGTCGCTGAAAGCGTATCTGTGCAAAATTGTCCGTAGCGTAGCTTTTTCTATGCGAAAGAAAAATGCCCCTGCAGAAATTCATCTTACAGAGCTATCAGAGTTACTTCCTGATGAAAATAATATCGACGATCAGCTTGACAGTACGATGCTTATAGATCTGCTTAACGAATTTCTTTCAGAGCAGAAAACGGTAAACCGCAGGATCTTTATACTACGGTATTACTATAATCTTTCAATAGACGAAATAGCCGGGGCTACGGGTGAAAAAAGCCCTACTGTAAAGACAAAGCTCTACAGAATGAGGGAAGAACTTAAAAAAATCCTCTTAAAAAAAGGCTTTGATATTCAGAAAGGATGAGAATTTATGAATATTGAAAAAGTAAAAACCGCTGTTGATAACATTAACGAAGAGTATCTGCTGGATGCGGCAGAGCTTATCTCTGGAAAGGATGTAAATATGAAAAACAAAAAAGAAGCTAACGTAAATGAAGTTACCCTGGTAGAAGTTCAGGAAAAGAAGAGCATAGGCAAGGTTGCAAAGTGGCTTTCCGTTGCCGCAGTATTCTCCTTTATCGTTGCAGGCGTTACTCTTATAGGTATTACTGCAAATAACAATCAGATAGGTACAAGCGGTGTGGCACCTCTTGATTCAAAGGTAGAATCCTCTGAAACAGAAAAGCCTTCCATCGAAAACGTTATCTCAAGCGTTGAGGAAAGCTCTGTAGAAGAAAAGACAGAGGAAGAGCTTCTTTGGGAAAAAGCCGTAGCAGAAGTTTCCGCCCAGAGTAATACCCGTTATATTTCAGACGGCGGTTACCTGTTTGATGATCAGTTGTTTACTATGGGCGAGGAAATCGGTCACGTAGAGTACAAGGGCGGTATGTATACAATAAAGGGTGATTTTTACGCAGATTGTGGTAAGGATATCCCTGAAAATGCATCCGTAGGCTATTACGTAACAATAAACGGCGTAGTACAGGAGCTTTTCGTGGACGGCAAGAGCATAGGCACAATGTACGTTCATTCCAACACCAAGGAAGAGCTTGAAAACGGTACCGCAAAGGGTAGCCTGAACGTAAGCTTTGCTCCCACTATCAGCAAGACAGACGAAGATAAGGATGAACTTCTTGTCAGACTTGTGACAGTAAAAAATCCTGAATTCAGAGTTGTTCCTGCTTTTACAGATGCTAAATTAAATCACATGAGTGAAACTACAGGTTTATGGAAGCTTGACGTAGGCAATACACCCATAGAAAACGTAATTGAAGCAAAGGCTGTTAATTATGAAACGACGGATAATGATGAGCCCAGCTCAAATCAGGGTGCAGAAATCTCCGGTGTTAACGTAAGCGGTCTTAATATCAAGGTTGACGGTACATCCGTTAAATTAAATACACAGCTGCGTACAGGAGAAGAAGAGAGAATCTACAGATATCGTCTGGTTTACCTCGTAAACGGCGCACCTGTAACTCTTTCTGACGGCACGCCCTTTATCGAAATAGACGTTGATCCCTGCAAACAGTATGATTTTGACGTTGTTACTATCGATAACGTACAGCCCTATGATACTGTAGAGGTTATCGGCTTCACTATGTCTGAGGGTGACGTTTCTGCCTTTGATAGTACGTTTATGCATCACACGTTATATCCCGAGGATTGAACAGTAAATCGTTGATGCGATAGAGAAAATTGGTAAAACCTGATATAAGGGAGAGCCGCAAGGCTCTCCCGACTTTTTTTATTTTCGCAGCTTTTTTTCCGTGAAAAAATATTTCCTGTGATGTAAAATAAGAACATCGAAAGACACAGACAGCAGAATATTATCCAACCTACATAGAAGACTGAAAATCTTCGGATGATCATATGGATGATCATATGTGTCTTGCAAGGGTGCGTACAGCAAAATAAAAGATACCGATGTTTATTTTAAAGCACCCTGTAAATATAAAGATGCAGACAGCAAGCAGGAACATAGGTTCGCCATGACCGGCACTTACCTCGACGTAAGCTATCACGGGTTACGCCCGTACCTTATTTTGCATCTTGTATTATTTGAATTTAAAGATGCCAACAGCAAAAAAAGTCACTGGATTAACATATCGGCGGGTTCATACCCCGAAATGAACGACAATGGCATCTTGTGTGTCGGTAGCTCAGCGGCAGAGTGGGGACGGAATCCCCGTGAGGTGAGTTCGACTCTCACCCGACACAGGTGAAAGGCACTAACAGCAATTATTATAGCTTTGTGGTTAAAGAGGAGG
>JAFQUH010000138.1 GCA_017408635.1 Ruminiclostridium sp.
CACAATTAGCGAAGCGACATCATTTGTCCGACAGGACAAATATCATTTATCATATCTGCGTAGCAGATATATCACTTTTTAATTTGCAGAGCAAATTAAAAAACAAAGGCGTGCCGCCCTTTTCAAACCCATCCATTGCCCTGCGGGCAATGGATACCACAATTAGCGAAGCGACATCATTTGTCCGACAGGACAAATATCATTTATCATATCTGCGTAGCAGATATATCACTTTTTAATTTGCAAAGCAAATAAAAAAACAAAGGCGTGCCGCCCTTTTCAAATCCATCCATTGCCCGCAGGGCAATGGATACCTTAACAAACCCGTCAGGGTTTATTTCACATCTGCGTAGCAGATATTTCACTTTCGCAAAGCGAAAATTTCACACCTGCGAAGCAGGTATTTCACTTTTTAATTTGCAAAGCAAATTAAAAACAAAAGGGGGTTATCATTCTGGATACATTTCTTACAATACTGATAGGAATCGGGATAATACTCGCTATTATCGCAATATTTATCTTTATATGCTTTCTTATGGTATCCACCCTTTACGAAAGCGTATTCGGCAAGCGTTTTGAAATATACGATTCTCCCTTGCTCCCCGATTTCAAGGATTATCCCGAATTGCAAAGCGACCCGGTATCCTTCCCTTCAGAAAAGGGCTACAACTACAACGGCACTATCTATTATTATAACAACGTGCCGAAATTCAAGGGACTTATAGTCTTCTCCCACGGAATATTTGACGGTCAGCTGAATTATCTGCCGGAGATAGATTATTTTGCAAAAAGAGGCTACAAGGTATTCGGCTTTGATAATACCGGCAGTCATCTGTCAGGGGGTAAATCCCTTCGTGGACTTCCCCAGTCGGCAAAGGATCTGGATACGGCTCTGAATTTTGTCACAAATGAGATAAATGCTGAAGAAAAGCTCCCGCTTTTCCTCTTCGGTCACAGCTGGGGTGGTTATGCGGTATCGACGGTAAGCTGCTACAATCAGTATGATATAAAGGGCGTATTCGTTCAGAGCGGCTTCAACAGATGCTGTGATATGGTGGTAGCAGAGGCGGTAAAGCGCTTCGGAAAATTTATGCTTGCTCTTATGCCCTATATCAAAATGTATGAAAGAATAAAATTCGGCAAGGCGGCGGACTACACCGCAATGCAGGGTATAGCAAAGGCTACCGCAAGGGGTACGAAGTTCCTTATTCTGCACAGCCTTGACGATAAGACCATAAGCCTTACAAACAGCGTTTTATTAAACGTTATAAAGAATGATAATATAACCCTTATTACAGAAAAGCACAAGGGACACGATTCTCTTGACAGCGACAAGGCTATTAAATACAAGAAAAGACTTGACGACAGATGCTATGACGAGCTTGGTAAAAACGCCACCAGCAGAGCAAAAAGGGATTTCTATCAGAAGAATGCCGATAAAAAGGCGTATTTTGAGATAGACTACAGACTTATGAAGCTGATAGCGGATTTTTACGAAGCCGGATGCAGATAACGGAGGATATATGAAAATAAGAAGATTTCTTACAGCCTTATTGATTGCTTCAATGGCCTTCAGCCTTACCGCCTGCGCAGGCGATAGCACAAGCTCTGCCGCAAGCAATACGGACTCCGTTACAAGCGAAGCGGAAAAGGAAGAAAGTAAAGACGGGACAAGCAGTAATGAGGCTACAACAAAGCCTCCCGAAACCACTACAAAGCCTCCCGAAACTACTACGAAGCCTCCCGAAACTACTACGAAAGCTCCCGAAACCACTACGAAGGCTCCTGAAACTACTACGAAGGCTCCTGAAACTACTATTGCTGAAACACCCGAGGCTACCATCACAGAGGTGCCTGAAACCGAGCCGCCACCCGAGGGACTGCCGTTAAGCGAAATGAGATTTTCCAATTTCACTACCGGCGAAAGCTATGAGATGTTCAACGATACGGCAATATATACCCAGGCTGACGGTTGGGCTTCCTTTGCTCTTGGCGGACATGACGTGGAGGGTGAAGAGGGCTGCAGCATAATAGCGGAGATAATACTTGACGCCGCCGTATGCGGCTCGCAGACCTCGCATCTTATCTATGACGATTATAAGCCGCCGAGCTTCCTAGTACATATAGGAACTCTTGACGGGTACGTGACGATAAACGACGCAGATCACCCCGATAATTTTGGTGACTGTCTGATATATTTTGAATATCTCGATCCGCTGAAGGAAGTGGTATTTGTTTTAGACGTAATGTTTGTCGACGGTGACGGAAATACCTATCGGATAAGCGGTACGGGCAGAGCACCCTTTACCCGTGGCGAGCTACCGCCTGAAAGAATCTATGACGAAACCTGTATAGTCTGCAACGGCACGGGAAAATGCAGAGGCTGTAACGGTACGGGATGGTTCAGTACCGTAGGTGACGGAATACGCTGTAATTCCTGCTATAACTATGACGGTGCATGTATCGGCTGTGACGGACTCGGAAAGCATTGACAAGATGAAGAATCTGTGGTATACTTTTTTAAGTAAAAATTTTAGTAATTTTTGTGAAAGGAAGAAACTATGAAACTGAAAAGATTAATTGCGGCTTTTCTTGCCGTAGCTACTATCTTCAGCGTAACAGCTTGCTCTGGTAGTGAAACAAGCTCTGTTACAAGCGAAGGAAGCTCCGTTACAAGTGAAGTAAGCAAGGACGAAAGCAGTAAGGAAGAATCAAGCAAGGAAGAAAGCAAGACGGAAACTTCCGCTCCCGAAACAAGCGAGCCTGAAACCTCTGCTCCCGAAACCACCACAACAACCACTACAGAGGCTCCCGAAACAGAGAAGCCCAACGAATCCACCCCTTCGGAGAAAAGTGAAATGACAGATAAGTTAAACACCTTCAAGTTATCAGAGGATAACGCAAAGCATCTTGGCAGAACCTATACAGACGGTGACGGCACGGTATGGCTTTCTCACTCCGCATCCGCTCTTGAATTCACCTTCACAGGTACAAAGGCGTCCGTTACAATATGTGAGGATATCACATACGGTGCAGGCAGTGAGCCGAGATTTGCTATCTACGTAAACGACGAAAGAGTAGAAGACGTTCTTCTTAAGGAAAAGGAAAAGACCATTGATTTCTACAGCGCTGACAGTGCAAAGGAAACAAAGGTAAAGATTATCAAGCTTTCCGAAGCGGCAAACAGTATCTTCGGTGTAAAGTCTGTAAGTGCAAACACCACAAACCTTGTACCCACCGCAAAGAACGATCTCAAGATCGAATTTATCGGTGACTCCATCACCTGTGGCTACGGCGTTGACGATGAGGTTAAGGAAAACCACTTCTCAACCGCTACAGAGGACGCAACAAGAGCCTATGCATATAAGACCGCTATGAATCTCGGTGCAGATTACAGCCTCGTATCCTTCAGCGGACACGGTATCATTTCAGGCTATAGCGGAGATGGTAAGAAACAGGATCAGCAGTTAGTTCCCACCTTCTACGGAAAGGTTGCAAGAAACTATTCCGGCAGCAAGATTGTAGAAAACGACTGGGATTTCTCCCGCTTTACTCCTGACGTTATCGTTATAAACCTCGGTACAAATGATAACTCATACGTAAAGAAGGATAAGGCAAAGGAAGAGGAATACAAGCTCGCTTACATAGACTTCATAAAGCAGATAAGAGAAAAGAATCCCGACGCATTCATTCTCTGCACACTTGGTACAATGGGTAACGAGCTTTTCTACCCCATGAAGCATGCAGTTGACGAATACAAGACGGAAACAGGCGATACAAACGTAGATTCTCTTGCACTTCCCACACAGTCAGCCGCTGACGGCTATG
>JAFQUH010000139.1 GCA_017408635.1 Ruminiclostridium sp.
CATATGCATTTTCATAAAACAAATCGTAATTATCAATGTTTTTCGGGGCGTCGGGACTATGCCCGAAAGATTGTTCGTTATAAGAAGACGGGGCGTCGGGACTATGCCCGAAAGATTGCTCGTTGTAAGAAGACGGGGCGTCGAGGACGTCGCCCCCTACATTCCCGAATTCATAAGATTGATCGTTATCGTCTATAATCTGCGATAATATATGCTCACGGTTTTCGGTGCATATTGTTATAAAATATACGCCTGAATTATTATAATCGAACCCTTTTAATCTTGTTGGTTTTCTTTTTGGCAATTCTTTATTCATAGTGCCGCATAGTAGTCCCTCATCTTCACCGCAAGGCTGTCGCAGCGCTCGTTTTCGGGGTGTCCTGCGTGTCCCTTTATCCAGTTCCACTCCACCTCGTGAATTTCAAGGAGCTCTAAAAGCCTTTCCCATAGATCCACGTTTAAGGCGGGGGATTTGTCGGCTTTTTTCCAGCCGTTCTTCTTCCAGTTATATACCCAGCCCTTGGTTACAGAATCAAGCACGTATTTACTGTCGGTGGTGAGTATTACTTTACAAGGATATTTGAGAGCCGATAACGCCTCAATAACGCCTGTCAGCTCCATTCGGTTGTTGGTGGTGTGCTTTTCGCCGCCGCAAAGCTCCTTTTCCTTACCCTTCCAGCGCAGTATCGCACCGTAGCCGCCGGGCCCGGGATTGCCGCTGCAGGCGCCGTCGCTGAATATTTCTACAGTTGTCTTTGTCAATTCGTTTCCTTTCCTGCCTTCTTGCCGAAGAGCTTATCAAGAAGCTGTCCCGCTTTTTTCTGTAAGCTGAGGATGAAGGCTATCCATTTCTTTTCATAGAGCTGTGACACTATTCCGTAGCCGAGAGAAATTGCCATAAGAATTGCAAGAATTATTATCATTTCAAAGCAAAGAGGCTGGAGATCCAGCAGGAAGTCCTTCAGAATGAAGGTGGCAAGAGCAAAGCCGCCGATGAGGAAGCCCAGCAGACCTATCTTCCACGCCTTTAAGGGCATACATACCTTGAAGAGTATCACGAAAGCGGCAAACGCCATAGTCAGCATAGTAAGAGTTTCTATCTGGGGATCGAATACCGCCTGGGGAATGATTCCCGTACTGGTGGTGATATATCTTGCGATTACTACGCCTATAAAGTTTATGGCTACCACAAGTCCGTATATTATCGATTTCGGCAGTACGTTTTCTATAAACTTGCCCCTTACGATATCGAAATTCGGCTCAAGGGCGAGTAAGAAGGAGGGTATGCCGTTTGTGAATACGTTTATTACTGTAAGCTGGATAGCCTGAAGCGGATATCCGAAGGGGATAAAGCAGAATAAAAGTGCCGCCAGGAAGGAATATACAGTCTTTGATAAGAACAGTACGCCGGATCTTTCGATATTGTTTATACTGCGTCTGCCCTCTGCCACGATATGAGGCATTGAAGCAAAGTTGCTGTCCAAAAGCACAATATTTGATACGTTTCGTGCGGCGTCACTACCTGACTGCATAGCTATCGAGCAGTCGGATTCCTTAAGAGCAAGTACGTCGTTTACGCCGTCGCCTGTCATAGCTACCGTGTGACCTTCAGATTTAAGCGCCTTTACAAGCTCTAATTTCTGATAGGGGGTAACTCTGCCGAAAATCTTGTATTTCTTTGCCGCCTCGTGAATTTCTTCATCTGTCGTAAGGGTAGAGGCGTCAATGTAGCTATCGTAATGAACAAGCCCCGCACGCTTTGCAACGCCCGAAACTGTAACGGGGTTATCACCTGAAATAATGCGGATATCAACGCCCTGCTTTGCAAAGAATTCGAGGGTATCGGGGGCTTCCTTTCTTATCTTGTCACTTATCTTTATAAGAGCAACGGGAGTAATGCAGTCGGGAAGATCCTTATTTTCCATATCAGGCTCATTTTCAGAATGAGCGATAAGAATGATTCTGTAGCCGCCTGTGGACTGCTCCTCAATCAGCTTTTTAAGCTCCTCTGTAAGTCGGTGCTTTAAGATAAATTCTGCCGCACCCATGATATAAGTACCCTTGCCCTTAAAGGAAGCAAGACTCCATTTTTTAGCCGAGGAGAAGGGGATAGCGGATACTGTTTCCCAGTCGGTAGTACCGCTGTATTTTTCCTTAACTGCCTCATAGGTGGGGTTGTGATCGTGAAGGGCGTTCATTAACGCTGTGAGGGCGTCGTCGTAATTCTTGCCGTCAAGGGAGATTATGTCGGTTACCTCCATACTGCCCTCTGTGATAGTACCCGTCTTGTCAAGGCAGAGTACGTCTACTCTTGCAAGAGTTTCAACACAGTATAGATCCTGGGCGAGAGTCTTTCTGGTGGCAAGTCTTATAACGCTTACCGCCAGTACCATACTTGCCATAAGCACAAGTCCCTCGGGTATCATACCGATTATAGAGGATACCGTGCTGACGATGGCGTCGGGCAGGGTGCTTTTGCTGAGCAACATTTCCTTACCGAACATAAGTAATATCATAGGGATGATGCATATACCGATGATTTTAAGTACGTAGTTTATAGAGCCGAGCATTTCCGACTTGTTTTTCTTTATGTACTTTGCACCGCTGGTAATCTTATTTGCATAGTTATCGGCACCTATGCGGATAACCTGCGCCCTTACGTCGCCGCAGATGACGAAGGAGCCTGAAAGAATTTCATCTCCCTCTTTCTTTATGATAGGATCGCTTTCGCCTGTGATAAGGGATTCGTTTACCTCGCATTCGCCCTGTAGTACGATACAGTCGGAGCATACCTGATTGCCTGCTCCCAGTATCATAAGGTCATCCATTACGATGTCCTTTACCGCTACAGTTTCCTCCTTTCCGCTACGAAGTACCTTCGCCTTGGGAGCGGAAATAAGAGCTAATTTGTCTACCGCCTTCTTGGAGCGTATCTCCTGAAAGATACCTATTGCGGTATTGCAGAGGATAACGCCTAAAAAGAGGCAGTTTTTAAGCTCTGCAATATTGCCCTCCATTATTGCTACCAAAACAATGAATAAGGCAAGAATAACGTTCAGGAAATTAAAGAAGGTAAGACAGTTGTCTTTAAAAATCTGCTTTATCGATTTGCTGGGGATATTGAAATCTCCGTTTATAAGTCCTTTTTCTACACGGGTGGCTACGTCCTTTTCGGATAAGCCGTTATTTATATCTGTTTTATTTTCAGGCATTTTAGATTGAAACCTTTCTTATGGGATTATTCGTTGTCTGTGTTGCTTTCGGCAGTTTTCGTTCTGGTGGAATAGCCCGAGGGCATCGGGGTATAGCCTTCGGTACTGCCTGTAGCTATATACCTGTCGTATTTTGCAAGGGCAACGTTTATTTCTTCGCCCTTCCATACGTCCTCGCAGAACTGCTGGCTGTACGCCCAGAAATTCTTCATATCCGAGTTATTGGGCAGAGCGTAGGAATATTCCAGCTGATTTACAAATTCGGCGGTGGAGTCATTCTCTATGCGGATATTCGCCGCAGGTAACGCACCTGTAAGCTGAAGTCTTAACTCCTGCATTTCCTCTGTGGTAAGGAATTTTGCAAAGGCGGCGGCTTCATCGGGATGCTCCGTCTTGCTATATACGAACATACCTCTTACACCCGATAAGGAAAGAGAGGGAGTACCGCCTTCGCTGAAGGCGGGGAGAGGCGCTATTCCGTACTCTATTCCGGAAGAGTCTGCCTGCGAAATAAACCAGGAGCCGTCAACTATTATTGCCGCATCGCCCTGAAGGAATAATTCCTCATATTCGCTAAGCGTCATTTCTATGGCATTTTCGGGGAAGTAGGGTACAAACTGCTGTAAAAGCTCCATACCCTGTAGTGCGCTTTTTGTCATAAAGCCTGTGGCGGTCTTGCTTGCCATAAGCTGATTGTTGTCACGGCTCATAAACATCTGGGTATAGTATATGGCGTTGCACTGGAACAAGAAGCCGTATTTGTCGGGGAAGTTCTGGGGAAAGCTCTCGCAGAAGGTCAGCATTTTATCCCAGGTGGAAGGAACGTTCTCCTCTGATAGGAATTTCTTGTTGTAGAACAGAGCGTAGGTTTCACAGCAGGTGGGATAGCCGTACATGGTATCACCCACAAAAAGATGCTTGTAGGCAGAGGAAAGGGTATTGGTTGTGACCTGCTCATAATCCTTTACGGGAAGGATTATACCGCTTTCCGCCATCTGCTCGGTCCTGTCGTGAGGTGCGCCGAAGAGGTCGGCGGTGGGAATATCGTATTCTCCCGTTCTTAACATATAGAAGGTGTTTGCGATATCCGCCTCATAATATTCTATTTTTATGTTGGGATATATTTCCGTGAATTTTTCTCCTGCCTGCCGTATCCACTTATCAGGGCCACCTGACGATTCCCATACAACGAGAGTGATATCCTCCTTTGTAAGCTCCTCCTTCTTGTATTCGGTCTCGGAAGAAAGGTTACTGCTTTGAGAGGATTCGCCGTTATGTCCTTCGAGTATAGTTATTCTCTGATCGCAGGCGGTGAGAAGAGAGATACCGATTGTAGCGGCAAAAAAGCACATAGCCGCTTTTCTGATACAACTTTTTATAAGCATCGTTTATTCACCCCTTGATATTAATTTTATTTTTAATATAGTAGTAAATATACTTACCTTTATTTTACTACAAATGCAGAGCTTTGTCAATATCGGGAAAGGGCAAAGGTAGGATAATAAAATAAACTTGTAAAATTGCCTGCACTGTGATATAATTAATTATATAGTTTTTTCGGAAATTCAGCTTCCTTGAGAAACGGAGTACATAGATGAGAGATAACAGAAGTACCTACAGACAAAATGACGAGCTGGCAGAGATGTTCAGCAAGAGAAACAGCCGCAAGGCAAATGAAACCGTAAGAATGGAAAGCAGGACAGTTCCCGCAAGACCTGTCGCAGACAAGACGGCAACCGTCGGCAGAGAAAGAAGTCAGACTGCAAAAAGACCGCAGACAAGCGGAAAAAAGAAAAAGAATCAGCTGAACAGTACCATAATTCTTGGTGCGATAATTGCCCTTGCGGTGCTTTGCGTTATTATCGGTATAGTGATACTGACTTCAGGCGGCGGTAAAAAGATAGAATCCATAAAATTTACCGAAAGAGCCGTTACGATGGTAACCGGTGAAACTGTAAAGCTCCCCCTTGTAACAGAGCCTGCAGGCATGGAAAAGGAAGTTAAACTAGAGAGCCGAAATGATATAATAAAAATCAACGAGGACGGAACGATAACCGCTGTATCATCAGGAAACGGAGAGATAATTGCGACCTACGGCGACCTTAAAGCCACCTACTTTGTCATGGTGTCAAGACCTGAAGTGGCACAGTCGCTTGATGTCGATAAAAAGGATATAGAAATATCCGTAGGTGGCGGTCATAAGCCTGTGATTACCGCAAAGCCGGATACGGCTATAACCGATTTCTATTGGGAAAGCAAGGATGAAAATATCGCAAGGGTATCCAAGGAAGGCGAAATCACAGGCGTTTCAGAGGGTACTGTGAATGTGGTTGCAACCGATAGAAATTCAGGCTACGATATAACCTTTAACGTAACGGTAAAGGGTACCTTATACGCCGAGGGAATGAAATTCTCCGAGGAAAAGGTAACTCTGGAAATAGGTCAGGAATATCATAGCGAGCTTGTTATGACTCCCACGAATATTACCGATAAGGAATCAATATATTATACCACGGATCTTGATATAGCCTCCGTTACAAACGAGGGACTTATAACCGCAAAGAGCGTAGGTACCTGCACTATAGAGGCTTATTATGCAAGAGATAACAGCATTGTTGCATATCTGGAGGTGACGGTAATAGATCCCTTTGTTATAACGGAAAAGCCAGAGGATGAAAGCAAGCCCGAGGAGGAAAACAGCGGCGGAGAATCAGGCTCCACCGAATCAGGTGAGGAATCAAAGCCTGCAAAGCCGGTAAACGGCATTGAGGTTATAGACGGTATAACCTACGTTCAGGGTATACTGATAGCAAACAAGACCTATGCGTTACCCTCTATATATAATCCCGGAACAGACGACGAAGCCTATAACGCCCTTGACGAAATGCAGTCGGCAGCGGCAAAGGAGGGAATCGTACTGTACGTGGTTTCAGGCTTCCGTGATTATGACACCCAGGAGGCAATATATAACAATTACGTAAGCTATGACGGAAAGGCGAATGCCGACAGATATTCCGCCCGTCCCGGTCACAGCGAGCATCAGACAGGTCTTGCCTTTGATTTAAACGAGCTTGAAGAGAGCTTCGGTGAAACCAGAGAGGGCAAGTGGCTTGCCGCCAACGCCCATAAGTACGGCTTTATCATAAGATACCCCAAGGGTAAGGAGCATATAACAGGCTATATGTATGAGCCCTGGCATGTAAGATATCTGGGCAAGGATATCGCTACAAAGGTATATAACAGCGGACTGACGCTGGAGGAGTATTTAGGTATCACCTCCGAATATCAGGACTGATTGAAATTTGCCGGGGGCAAATTTCAAAGTGATGTTTCGTGCTTTGCACGAAGTGATGCACGGCTACGCCGTGTGATGTATGGCTACGCCAAGTGATGTTTCGTGCTACGCACGAAGTTGTGGAATCAATTGCCTTCGGCAATTGATGGATTTTAAATTCCGCCTGCGGCGGTGGGGTGTCAGACTATGATTCTCCGACAAAATACTTCACAGAAATATTCAGGTATCACCTCCGAGTATCAGGACTAAAAGTTTGAAATTCGCTTTGCAAATTTCAAAGTGAAGTATTTGCCTGTGGCAAAAGTGAAGGAGAGAAGCGAGCCTTCGGCAATTGATGGATTTTAAATTCCGCCTGCGGCGGTGGGGTGTCAGACTATGATTCTCCGACAAAATACTTCACAGAAATATTCATTTTTTAAGTTATTAGCAAAAAATTATATAGTTTCACCAAAGATGAAATATTATTTTAGTAAAAATGCATATTGAAAATCAGGTGAAAATTTGTTATAATGTGCTTACTATGAATACTTGTAATCGTTTTACAGGCTATTCGTAAAACAAAAACATCTTATATGGAGGAAAACAAAAATGCAGATTAAAAAAATTGTTGGTGCTTTAGTAGCTACAGCAGTAGCAGGCACTATGGTTGCAACAGCAGCCGCAGAAAGCTTTAATGGTTATATTTATTTCCAGACAGCAGCTTACTCTTTCAGAGATCCGTATTCAAACACAACATACGGTCACGATTCCGATTACTACAACAACTTCATCACATGGGGCGGTAACGATCCTGAAACTTATCCCGAGCTCGAAGATAAGTTCGACTACGATATCACAGGTTACGTTCTCGATGCAACTTACGTTGACGTAAACGTTACAGGCGCAGGTACATACAAGGTATCCGCAGAGGTTGACTTTGCATTAGACCAGTCAGTAGCATTCAACAGCTTCGGTGTAAGCACAGACTTACCCTGGAAGGCAGCTGACACAGAAGGCGTTGCTCCCTTCGACGTAACAGACGTTAAGGTATGGTTTGACGGCGTAGAAGTAGCTAGCGGCGACATCGACGTTATCAGCGACTTAAACGGTTATGCAACAATCGAAATCTGCAACATCTACGGTGCAGAAGCAGTTAAGACTTGGACACCTTCCGTTGCAGACGCTTACCCCACTACAAAGCTCGAAATCGAATTCACAGTTGCTGAAGCAGCTGCTCCCGAAGTTCCCGAAGAGCCTGAAGCTCCTGAAGCTCCCGAAGAGCCCGAAGCTCCTGCTGATCCCGAGCCCGGTGAATCTTCCAAGCCCAACGCAGGCACAGGTGCTGAAGGTCTTGCTCTCGTAGCAGGCGTTGCAGTTCTCGCAGCTGGTGCAGTTGTAGTTGCTAAGAAGAGAAAGTAATTTAAACCTATAGTTTGAATTTCTTAACTGAACAGATTATCCCCCACAGGAAACTGTGGGGGATTTTTTGGTTAAAAAAGCGTTCAGATTTTCTGAACGCTTTTTCTTTTATAATCCATCAATTGCCAAAGGCAATTGATTCCATAACCGCTCCGAAGGAGCGATATCACCAAAGTCGAAGGCTTTGATATCACCGAAACCGAAGGTTTCGATATCACCGTGCCGACGGCACGATATCACTGCAATTTGCAAAGCAAATTGCAATCACCACATCGGTATAAAATCATCGTTTCTGCCGGGCTTGTGACCGCCACCGCCGAAACCTCCGCCGAAGCCATTGCCGCCGCCGTAGAGGAGAGTTTCAAGAGTTATCTGCTGATTCTGTCCGCCGTACTTTATAGTATAAGTACCGCCTACCTCCATACCGGGAGCGGAGATAACTACGTTCTGATATCTCATTTCTGTTACAAAGGACGCCAGCACCTTGCCTGTACTGTCCTCAATACCTACCTCGTCGCCTGCGTTACCGTTGGCATTTACCATAATAACGCCCTGGGTAGAGGTATCGGAAAAGCTCTGTGCCATACCGCTACTGCCAGCGGCAATAAATATACCGCCTGAAATAGTGGCGTTTCCGCCGTAGTCGAGAGAGCCGTTGCCACCGTTTTCAGGGCCGCTTACGTATACCTCGCCGCCTGTTATGGTAATATTTCCGTTACTGTCTACTCCGTCGCCCCTTGCGATTACTGTCAGCTTACCGCCTGAAATCGTGATACCGGCGTTGGGATCATTTCCCATACCGCCGCCGAATTTATCGGGATTAAAGCCGCCGCCCATACCCGAGCCGTCGTTACCGCCTGCCGCATTGAGTCCGTCATCGCTGGTTACTACCCTGGTATCACCGCCTGAAATGGTTATGGTAAGACCTTCGATACCCTCGTAGCAGTCTGTTCCGTTTATAGTACCGCCTGAAATATTTACCGCAAGATCGCTGTGTATAGCGTCGTCGCCGGTCTTTATTTCTATAGCGCCGCCTGATATATTTACGTCAGCCGCCCCGTGAATCGCATCGTCAAGGCAGTCCATATTTATATTGCCGCCGCTGATGGTTATAATTCCGTCAGCCTTTATACCCTTGCAGGAATCCTGGCTTGCGCTCTTGTCAGAGCCGCCGCCTGATGTAATATTCAATGTGCCGCCCTTGATATCAAGCTTTCCTGATGCGTCGATAGAATCGGTGGTGCTGTTGAGCTTCATATTACCGCCTGCGATATAGATATAGCCTTTTGAGGTGTCCTCGGTATTTTCGCTATGGAGAGCGTCCTTGCCGCTGTTTACGGTAATATTGCCCCCTGCTATTCTTATACTGTCATTACCTGAAAGTCCACGTTTTGCACCGCTTATTTCATAACTGCCGTTTGCAATCTTCAGATTGTCCTTGGAGATTACAGCGTGAGCGGTTTCACAGTCTACTTTAAGACTGCCTGCACCATTCAGCACAACGTCGGATTTAGAGAATATCGTGCCGTCTACGTTATCTTCAGTCACACCAAAATCACCCTTTGATGAAAGACTGTTCTGTGTGCCTTCCTTTGTAGTAACGAATACCTTATCGGCACTCTTTACCTGAATTGCCGCACCGCCGTTTTTAGTTATACTTACGTTATCAAGAACGATCTGTACCTTGTCCTTGCTACCCGCCTCAACTATTATCTGTCCGTCTGAAAGGCTACCCTTAAAGAGATACACGCCCTCTCTTGCAATAGTGACTGTATTTCCGTTTACCGCAACGCCGCTTGCGGTAGTCTTTATATTGTTATCTGCAAGCTCTACTGTAAGCGCACCCTCGTAGGTGGTCCTCATATCACGGTCGGTAAACATTCCTTCGGCTATTACGTCTACTGCGGGAGCGGTATTTTCGGGAGGTGTACTGCTTTCGGGAGTACTGCTCTCCGTATTGCTTTCGGTAGCGCTTGTTTGTGCATCACTTTCGGTGTTGCTTTCCTTACTTTCCGTTTCGGTAGTACTGCTCTGTGCCGTGTCAGAGCTTGTGGGTAGGCTTACGTTATCTCCGCTGCAGGCGGTAAGAGAGGACAGCATAAGTGCTGTTATTATTGCCGCTGTCAGTATCTTTCTTTTCATTGGTTTTCCTTTCTTACAGAAGCTCTCTGCTATCTGCATTCATAGACATAAGATTTACCTCAAGATTTCCGTTACGGCATCTGAGCTCGTCAATAAACTGCTTTTCTTCTCCCGATTTCTTTAACGTGATATTATAAGTAAGTCTGTTTAAGCTACCGAGGTTTGTAGTCTTTACCTGGGACAGCTCGTGCTTTGTGGTGTACTTTTCAAAAAGATCGTCGAACATACTGTTATATTCTAAATCCTCGGGTACTGTGATACGGAGTACCTTGCGGAGAGTGGAATTCTTACCCTCGCCAAAGCCGATAGCATTGAGCAGTAAGAATGCGCCGCCTACTACTACAACGAATAAAAGTCCGTAGATGGGATAACCCATACCGCATACAGGACCTACCGCCATAGCAAGAAAGATAACGCCTATCTCCTTTGCAGTACCGGGGATACTACGGAAGCGTACCAGTGAGAAGGTACCTGCCGCCGCAACGCCCGCACCGAGAGAGCCGCTTACCATCATAATAACTATAGCTACAACAGCGGGAAGTATGGCAAGAGTTACCACAAAGCTCTTTGTATAAACGGATTTGAACATATAGATAAGTGCCAGCACTACGCCAAGTCCTAAAGCGCTTGCCACTCCTATAAGAAAGTTCGGTACTGATATAGTACCCAGTCCCGTTGTAAATAATGCGTTAAATAACTCGTCCATTGCAAAGTCCTCGTCTTTCTGTTAATTCGTCTTTAAGTATTGATATATAGGCGTTGCCGTACTTTGAAAAGCTCGACTTTTTTACGCCCGATCTATTGATTATATCCACAAGCCATAGCGGCATTGCCGTACCTGATTTTATCTCCATCAGCGACTGACCTTCCTTTAAAATGTCGGTGCCGTAATGGTCATGCCTTAAATCAAGCTCTTCTCTTCGCCAGAGAATATTTCTGTCGAAGGTTATTCTCAGATCCCTGTCGGTAACAGAGAAATACGCCGTTCTGTCATAGCACAGATAAACCCTTGGCTTTAAGGTTTCGTAGTATTTTATAAAATATTTTATCTCCCTGCCTATCTGGGTATCTTCCTTTAAATCGGTCTTACCCTCCATAAAGTCTACCGCATCCTTGCAGGGTAGAGAAATTCTCCTCTTATAAACAACCCCATCGAATTTCTTCTTAAGCTCTAAAAATACCGTTTTGTCGTCTGCGGACTTTCCGTAGCTTCGTAGCCTTAATTTTTCCTTGTACATAGGCTTTTCTATCGAGCGGCGGATAAGTCTGTAGTTATCGGTATCATAGTAGATGTTACAGATGGTGCTTTCGCCGTATTCGTCAGGCGTCATATATTCACATATCGCCCTTTCGATATATTCTCTCTGCTCGGCTGTAATGAGATATTTAAGCTCGTGCCGTTTAAATATATTCACTTTTCCGCCTCCCTTAAGCCTTTATATTTTACATTGTTCACTTTATGAACAGTTTATCAGAAAGTGAAAATTTTTGTATTTTTTGTGAAATGTCTGTGTATATGCTTTACTATGGTACATATATTATAATTTTACCATATCTTTACCTGCTCCGTCAACGATAAAAAGGACAAAAAGTAATTTTTTCTCACAAACAAAAATATTTATCAAAGGCTTAATTTTATTAACTTTCTGCCGATATAACTTATATAGTATAATTATATTTAAAAGACGGTGAATCAGATGGGACAGATTGTAAAAGTAACCTGCACAGCGTGTGGGAAAAGCGGAGAACTGAAGATAGGCGGCGGCAAGGCAGACTGCGATTTCGACGTCATTATATCAGGTATGAGTGAGCTTCAGAAGGAAAATCTCACAGAGATGATGCACGAGGGTGCAAGAGGCTTTACCGTAAACAGAGCGCCTTGTATGTGTCAGGCTTGCGGTAGCTATTATGCAGGCAATAAGGTTTCATATTTTTTTGAGGGTGAAAAGAAGATAGCCTGGAGCAAGTGCCCCTCCTGCGGCTCCTTTAAAAAGAAGGTAATAAACAAGGACAATATGACGCCCTGCATTGACCGTAAATGCAAGGGAACTATAACCTTAGAGCAGACAGGCTTGTGGGATTAAGCCTGTAAAAGAAATTACAAGCGGAGCTTTATAGAATGAGATTAGACAGTCTTTCGTCGGTAAAGGCGAATAATTCACTAAAAAAGACAAACTTCCGGGTTTGTAAAAATACAGAAAAGCTCTCAAGCGGCTATCAGATAAACAAAAGCGCTGATAACGCCGCAGGTCTTGCTATATCCGAAAAGATGCGTTCTATCATCCGTGGACTGAGTCAGTCCCACGATAATACAAACGAGGGTATTGACCTTGTAAACGTGGGCGAGGGTGCGCTTGGCGAAACTCACGCTATTCTCCAGCGAATCAGGGAAATGGCGGTACAGTCCGCCAACGGCACTTATATGGACGAGGTGGACAGAGAGGCGTTACAGTCCGAGCTGGAGGCACTTTGCTCCGAGGTGGACAGAATTGCAGGCTCTACCGAATTCAACGGTATCCCTCTCTTCCAGGATGAAGGCTACGACAGTGAATATCATCTCACAGGCTACTGGAGCAGATACAACTCCTTATTTGACGATATATATAAAAGCACAAGATATGAAGAAACCTCCCTTGAAAGCCTGCTGGCGCAGGAATATACGGGAAAGACCAATATCATATATTCCGAAACCGTTTACGAATTTGAGGTAGAGGGTAAGGAAACCGAGGGTGCAAACAGCTTTACGGGTACGTATAAGCAGGTTGCGGATACGTTAAAGGGTGAGATAGTACCCAATATCGTAACCAATATACTCTCAAGATATCCCGCCTTCAGCTACCTTAACGGCACCAATATCGGTATAGGTCTTAACCTTTACAGCGAATCTGGTAGCAGTACCCTTGCCTTTGTCAAGGGCGGCGTAGGAATGAGCGCAACGGAAAGCTACAAATCCTATCAGCTGGCGGTAAATATGTCGAAGGTGAATATTTCCACAGAGGCTGGCAGAAGCGAGCTTGAGCGTACCATTGCCCACGAAATGATCCACGCCTTTATGGATGAGGCGGCAGGCTCGGGTATGTTCGGTCACAAGGATGATGGCTCGGCTACAGAAAAATTCCCTATGTGGTTTATCGAGGGTATGGCGCAGACGGCGTCAGGTCCCGGCAACTGGGTATCAGCCTACAGCGGTCTGAATCTGCGAAGCGGCAACTCTGTACAGACTATTTCCAACGCCTTAAGCAAGTCCGACGCTTTACTGTCTGCCAGCGATTCAAGTACCAAGGCACAGTACGGCACAGGCTACCTTGCCGCTATGTATCTTGGCTATAAGAAATTTACTGCTGACGGCGGAACTGTGAATATGAACAGTCCTACTGCCATTGCGTCAGCTGTCGGCAACGGCATTTCGGATATGATGTACGATATAATTCAGGGTAATGCTCTGGATGACTTTATAAGAGAAAACACACAGTTTGCGGGTATAGACGATTTCGAGGCTTCCTTTGCTACCGATGACGATGTACTGCAGTTTATAAAGGGACTTCTCCCTTATACCGCAAACGGTCAGGGCGGTATTATCAGCGGCGATGTTTCCTCTACCGATCCCGCCAGCAACTCTCCCTTATCGGGGGTTGAGCTTTTCGAGCTGGATTCTGCAAATCAGACGGTAAAGAACTTTTACCCCGACGACGTAAACGTATTTTCCGGCGGCTCGTCAATAGACGACGGCGTTCCTCCCATCGGTGGAATCACACCTCCCGATGATATCCCCGACCTTGTATACCCCGACGATCTTTTCACGGTAAGCGGCGGTACGGAGGGAATTGACTGGAGCTTTGATACAAGCACGGGCGTACTTAAGATACTGACGGGTAAGGAGCTTACCATTTCAGGCGGTACAGGTGACGTAGGCGGTATCAGTCGCTCGGGTAAGATTGAAATTGCCGATAATATCGGTGACGTAAATATAGTAATAAGCGGACTTGAGATTGACCATTCAAAATACGGTGCAGATAACTACGGCATCTATACCGGTGATAACAATACCGTAAATATCACTATAGATAAGAACGCTCCCTCTGTGATAAAGGCAAGCGGCAATTCGGCAGGTATCCAGCTTGCAGGCGGCACAGGTGCAAAGGGCTCTACGGTTATCATCGACGGTGACGGCGAGCTTGAGGTACACGGCGGCAGCGTAGGTACGAACAGCGGTGGTGCGGCTATCGGTAACGCCTACCGTATGGGCAGTACAAACAGTAATATTATCATAAACGGTGGTACTATCACCGCAAGAGGCGGCTTTGCGGCGGCGGCTATCGGTGCGGCGTATAACAGTAATTTAGGCGACATAACAATAAACGGCGGCGATATAAATGCGGTGGCAAAGACTCACGGCGCAGGTATCGGCGGTGGTTGGCAGCCTTCAAACATAGGAGATATCACCATTACAGGCGGTACTATATTCGCATCGGGCGTAGAGCACGGTACGGGTATCGGCGGCGGTTGTCAGGGTGACGTAGGAAATATCACCATCAGCGGTAAGGATACCGTGGTAACTGCTATAGGCGGTAACGACGGTGCGGCTATCGGTGCCAGCTGGAACGGTGACGCAGGTACTATCACAATTGAGGATGGTACAATAACCGCCACCGGCGGCAGACGAGGTGCAGGTATCGGCTCAGGTTTTGAGGGCAGGGGCGGAGATATCATAATAAACGGCGGTACAATCATTGCCAAGGGTGCAACCGACGCGGCAGGTATAGGAAGCGGCAGAGCCGCATCCAATACGGGTATATACATAAACGGCGGTACTATTACCGCAACGGGCGGTCTTACAAACGGCGGCGGTAACATAGGTGGCTATCTGCCTCAGACAGACAAGACGAAGCCTCCCGAGGCGGCACCGCTTGAGATGGTACCGGGACTTTCCGTAAAGGCGGGTGCAAGCGGCGAAGGACTTTATAACACCACGGGCGTAATTTCTCCCGACGGTACTCCCATGTTCAGCTTTAAGCTGGATTCATCCCTTCTTCCTTCAGGCTTTACCTTTCCCGTATCAGCAAGGACCACCACAGGCAAAAGCTATAGCTGGACCGACCTTCAGCATATGAAGGAACAGGCTATTTATATATGGATGAACGGTGAAGATCACAAGCTGGAGGTAACCGATAAAAACGGCAATACCGGAACTCTCGATCTTGTATTCTATCCCAAGGCGGGCGTATGGAGAGTAAGAGGAGAGGAAGCGCCTCCTGATGCAGAAAAGCCTTCCTATTCCGATGGCGTAGTGCCTCCCGATTATCCCGACAGAATCCCCGAAGAGCCTGAAGAACCCGAGCCCTTAAGCAAGGGTATAATTCTGCAGATAGGCGCATACAGTGAAAATATCTTCGTAGTACCCCAGTTCTATTTTTCTGCGAAGGCACTTAAGATGGAAAAACTGGATATATCCACAAGACCTGCGGCAAACGATACTATAGATATGGTTGACGGAATGGTAAAGAGAGTATCCATGATGCGAAGCACCTACGGTGCGATCACAAACTGTCTTGAGCATACGGTAAGCAATCTTGTCAATACGGCGGAAAATACCACCGCCGCAGAAAGCCAGATAAGAGATACCGATATGGCTACCGAAATGGTGGAATATACAAAGAATAATATTTTAGCCCAGGCAAGTCAGGCAATGCTCGCCCAGGCAAACGGCAATATGTCACAGTTGTTAAGTATAATTCAGCAATAAAACAAAGCTCCGGAGAAGAAAACCCATTCTTCTCCGGAGTTGCTTTTATATAGTTATCCGATTTATGAAGGAAAATTTATCTCGGCTCAAAAACGTTTGAATATATCACGTTTCTTTCAGCCTTAACCCCGCATTTGCCAAAAAGCTCCGACATAGTTACAAACTCGTAGCCTTCCTCCATCAGCTTCGGGATTATCATTTCTACCGCCTTTACCGTGTTTATATTTCCCTCCATATCGTGAAGGAGTATCACAGAGCCGTTTTTTGCCTGCTTTGTGATTCTTTCAAAGCGCTCCTCTGCGCTGATTTCCTGCAACCAGTCCTCTGCACCATCACCGCAGATGAATATCTTGTCTATAAGCTCCATCATTCTGTTGTTATAATCGATATAGGGCGGGCGGAAAAAGAGAGTGTTCTTTCCGGTAATCTTTTTTATCTTTTCCTCGGCAATATTTACCTCTTCCGCTATTTCCTCATCCGGAAGACTGCTCATACCCTTGTGGTTTTCGGAGTGGTTGCAAAGCTCACAGCCCATAGCATATGCCATTTCCGCATATTTTACCGTTTCCTCTGTTATGGATCTGCCCATTAAAAAGAAGCTGGCTTTTACGTTGTATTTCTTCAGTATCTCTAAAAGGGCAGGGGTGGTGTCCTTGCTGGGACCGTCATCAAAGGTGAGTGCTATATATTTCTTTTCCATAATAATTCTCCTTTACGTATTTTCTATAGCCTTGCTGTTTATGGTGATTTCGGCTTTTTTCTTCCATATTCCCACCTTGTATCGAAGCACGCACATGATACCTGTAAGAGTCCAGGTAAGGCAGGTGGTAAGCCAGATGGAGCACATGCCGAGCGGAGTACAGTTTACCAGCAGAAGAGCAAAGCCTATTCTGCCCACAACCTCGGCAACGCCGTTTATAAAGGCGAAGCCCACGTCGCCCGCACCGTTTAAAAGTCCCCTCGTTACGTGTATAAGACTCAAAGGACAGTAAAAGCAGCAGGATACTCTTAACGCCCAGGAGCCTATTTCAATTACCGAAGGCTCGCTGACGAATATCATCATTATCGGACCTGATAAAAGGAAGAACACGCAGAGCATAAAAAGACCGAAAACGCACGCCATAAGTATAGTCTTTTTATATCCCTTTGAAACTCTGTCCAGCTTTGCCGCACCGATATTCTGTCCCGTGAAGGTGGAAAGTGCCGCATTGAGCGAAATGAATGGCTGATGTATAAGCTGTTCTATCTTCATTGTAGCGGTATACGCCGCCATTACCGTTTCGCCGAAGGCGTTGGCAGTCTTCTGTAAGAATATCATCGAAATGGATATCATACCGCTTTGTAAGGCTATCGGCAGTCCGATTTTTACTACTCTGTTGCTATGGGAGGAGGAAAAGCTGAAATCCTCCCTTGAAAGTCTGAAATAGGGGTTTTTCTTTATTGCAAATATGATACTCGCTACTGCGGATATGCCCTGGGAAATAACAGTAGCCAGAGCCGCACCGCCTACGCCCATACTCAGCGGCAATACGAAGATAATGTCGAGGATTATATTTAAAATGCTGGCAACTATAAGGAATATCAGCGGAGTTTTCGAGTCGCCCAGACTTCGCAGTATTGCGCTTATCCAGTTATATGCCGCCACCGCCACGGTACCTATACAGTTAATCTGCATATAGCTTACGGCGTCGGGGAGAACGGTCAGAGGAGTGTCGAGTAGGCGGAGAACAGGCTCTGCCACAAGGGTAGAAATAACGGAGATCAGAATTCCTACCGCAAAAAGCACGTAGGCACTGTTTACGATAAATTTCCTTACGTCCTTATGCAGTCCCGCACCGAAACTCTGGGCAACGAGAATGCCCGCACCCACCGAAAGACCGTTACATATTGAATAGAAAAGGAAGGTAAGAGATCCGGTAGAGCCTACCGCCGCCAGCTTGTCATAGCCTAAAAACTGTCCGACTATAGCGGAGTCTACTATATTATATAGTTGCTGAAAAAGATTTCCCGCTACCAGTGGCAAAGCAAACATAAGTATCAGCTTCGCCTCGTTACCCTCGGTCATATTTTTTATATATCTGCTCATTTTTTTATCCTTATTATATAAGTATGAATTTTACCATTCAGTATTATATAACGATAACGGCAGAATGTCAACGGATTTTTCTGACAAGGTTGAAGTTTATCGCTCCGCTCAGGGTTATTGTAGCCCCAATCCCCCTAACCCCCTTTCCCCTGAGGAAAGGGGGAAAAATCGGGGGCTACCGCCCCTGCGACCTTGTTTGGGGCTTCGCCCCAAGCCCCGTGTAATACGGAGATTGCGAGCCTTTTATTATTTTGAATTGCCACAAGATTTTATAAAGGAAATGTAGGGGGCGGCGTCCCCGACG
>JAFQUH010000140.1 GCA_017408635.1 Ruminiclostridium sp.
GCAAGAAGCTCGGCGAAAACGCTCCCAAGATCTTCAACGTTAACTGGTTCAAGCAGGACGAAAACGGCAACTTCATCTGGCCCGGTTTCGGTGACAATATGAGAGTTCTCGACTGGATCATCAAGAGATGCGAAGGCACAATCGACGCTGAAGAAACAGCAATCGGTTATCTTCCTAAGAAGGGTGACATCAACCTTGAAGGTATCGAGGATGAAGTTACTTCTGAGGTTGAGGATCTCCTCCTTGAAGTTGACAGAGATCTCTGGCTCAAGGAAGTTGACGAGATGACAGAATTCTACAAGCAGTTCGGTGAAAAGCTTCCTGCAGAGCTTACACAGGAGCTTGCAGATCTCAAGGCAAGACTTGGCTAATTCTGAAATCTGTTCTTTATGAATATATAACGAAATCCCGTAGCGAAAGCTACGGGATTTTTGCGGCGTGTCGCCGCTCCCGGTTCCGCCTTTTGCTATTTTTGTGGGATGCAAAGACTTGTTAACGGCGGTATCATATATTGGCGTGTGCAAATTCTTTTTTGCGGCGTGTCGCCGCTGACAATTCCGCCTTATGCTATTTTTGTGGGATGCAAGGATTTGTTAACAGCGATATCATATATTGGCGTGTGCAAATTCTTTTTGCGGCGTGTCGCCGCTGACAATTCCGCCTTATGCTATTTTTGTGGGATGCAAGGATTTGTTAACAGCGATATCATATATTGGCGTGTGCAAATTCTTTTTGCGGCGTGTCGTCGCTCCCGGTTCCGCCTTTTACTATTTTGTGGGATGCAAAGACTTGCTAACGGCGGTATCATATATTGGCGTGTGCAAATTCTTTTTTGCGGCGTGTCGCCGCTCCCGGTTCCGCCTTTTACTACTTTTGTGGGATGCAAGGATTTGTTAACGGCGGTATCATATATCGGAGTGTGCAAATTCTTTTTTGCGGCGTGTCGCCGCTCCCAGTTCCGCCTTTTGCTATTTTTGTGGGATGCAAGGATTTGCTAACGGCGGTATCATATATCGGAGTGTGCAAATGCTATTTTGTGGCGTGTCGCCGCTCATCTTGTAATGTGAGTGTCTTATATAATAAAAACTCCTCTTTGCGAAAGCAAAGAGGATGTTTTTATATGTGTTATTCTGTTTAATTAACCCTTTACGGAACCAAGTGTAACACCCTTGATGATGAACTTGGATAAGAACATGTAAACTATAACTACAGGTACGATGGATATGAAGATATACATATACAGCTTACCTAAGTCACCTGCCTGTGAGTGCAGGTCAGAGTTTATGATCGAAATCATGATCGGCACTGTCATTAATTCTGCCTTGGAGATAACCAGAGCAGGAGTAAAGAAGTTGTTCCATGATCCTACGAATGCGAAAATCATCTGTACTGCAAGAGCAGGCTTTAACATAGGAAGGCAGATTGTATTGAAGGTTCTGAATTCGTTAGAGCCGTCAACACGAGCCGCTTCTACTACTTCGAGAGGCAGAGCGCCTTCGATGTATTGCTTCATATAGAAATACGTAGCGGGAGCTGCAATTGCAGGGATGATAAGGGGCCAGTAAGTGTTTACAAGCTTGAACTGGTTGATGAGCTGTACGAAACCTACGGCAGAAACCTGTGTAGGAATCATCATAACAAGCAGAATAAACTTATCAGCGAGCTTTCTGCCTCTGAAGTCGTATACGAAGATACCGTATGCAGTCATAGCAGAGAAGTATACTGTAAGAATAGACGTTGCTGCAGCAATGATCAAGCTGTTTAAAAGGCCCTGGGGTAAGAAGAAGGTTGTCTTCTTCATAGCATTTCCGAAGTTTTCAAAGAAGTGCTCTCTGGGTAAAAGGGAGAAACCTGACTGTAACTCAGCATTTGATCTTGTTGAGTTGATTATAAGCAGGTAGAAGGAGAAAAGACACATTACAGTAACGAAAACGAGGAATACGTAAGAAGCGATTCTTGCGATTAAAAGGGATGTTGCGCCCTTTTCGTTCTGGAAGTCACTGTAATTCTTCACCTTTGCAGGTGCGTCTAAATTTTTTAACTTAGCCATCTCTTACTTACCTCCCTTTTTAGCTTTTTTCTTACCGCTACTATTACCAGTTACCTTGAATACAAGGATACTGAGAAGACCGGTAACGATAAAGATGTATGCGGATAACGCACCAGCCTTACCATAGTTCTTGGTTACGCCGCCGATCATTCTGTTCAGCTGCATAACAAGAGTCTGAGCTGTCATATCAACGCCGCCCTTACCGTTTGTCATGATCTGAGGTACGTCGTACATCTGAAGACCACCGATAAGTGCTGTAACGAGTACGTAAACGATGATAGGAATGAGGAGAGGCAGAGTAATCTTGAAGAAGGTCTGCTTTGAGGTTGCACCGTCAATTGAAGACGCTTCGAAAAGGCTCTGGTCGATACCCATAATACCAGCCATAAGGAGGATGGTAGTGTTACCAAACCACATAAGGAAGTTGATAAACGCGATAATAGATCTTGTTGCCCAGATATCACTGAAGAACAGGAAGGGATCTCCACCTGTGATTTGTGTGAGAACCTGGTTTACAGGACCTACGGGGCTGAATAACGTAAAGAATAACATTGAAAATGCCGAAGCCATGATAAGGTTAGGCATATAGATTACGGTTTTAAAGAAGCCCTGTCCCTTGATTCTCAGTCTTATACCTGTAAAGATAAGTGCAAGTACAAGAGCGAATAATACCTGGGGAACAGCGCCCATTACCCACATGAGTAACGTGTTGCCTGTGTAGTTTAACAGGTCAATAGCACCTGTACGGTCAGGCGTAAACATATCGATATAGTTCTGTAAGCCTACAAAGTTAGGTCCAATTGTTCTGAAGTCCATAGTTGTATAGTAATCAAAGAAACTATATAAAAATGTTGAGAACAGAGGAACAAGTGTACAAACTGCATATACAACAAAGAAAGGAATGATGAATATGTAGCCCCACTTTGCATAGCTTATTGATTTATGCTTTTTTCCCATATTGAAGAAAATCCTCTCATCCAAAATGCAATATTAACCTGAAAAAAGGCGAAGCAAGAAACTTGCCTCGCCCCTTTTTCGATTAGGTTAAATTTAAAACGTTGTTAAGAAACTTACGGAGTCTTTACGTCTGCGTATGTGTCGTTAACGAACTTGTAGAAGTTAGCTAAAGCTTCATCCTTAGTGATCTTTTTCTGGAAGTAGTCGAGCATGTATTCAGGATACTTTTCGCTGAGGAGCTGGTCGTAGTTTGTCTTGTGTTCAAACTTGATGCCCTTTGCGAGTTCTACGAAGAGAGCTACGTCGTTCTGACCGCCTAAGAATGCGTTACCGAACTTAGGATCTGTAGCGTACTTTTCGTTAACCTTAGAGTTGTTTGTGAACTGAGCTTCGTTTTCGATGAGTGCAGAGCATACATCTTCGTTTACTGTGAATGCCTTCATAATGTCAGCAACGATTGTGGGGTTATCTGTGCCTGTAGCAGCGAGGATCCATGTACCGCCCCAGAAGTGTTCCTGAGGACCTGTTGTAACAGCCCAGTCACCGTAGCAGCCCTTTTCCTTATCCATTGCGTTGCCCATGCAGAAGTTGTAGTACCAAGCAGGACCGAAGAAGCACATTGTCTTACCTTCAGCGAACATCTGAGCGTTCTTCTGATCGCCCCATACGCCATCAGGAAGTGTGTATTCCTTATCTAAGTATGTAGCAGCCTGTGTTGTCCAGTCTTCGATAGCCTTGTCGATGTTGAGTTCGCCGTTAACTACCCAAGCGGAAGAAACGTTGTTAGAGAATGTTCTGAATGTTTCAACATAAGAAGCTGTCATGTAGTAGCCCTTTTCCTTAGCCTGAGCAGCTACTGCGTCGAAGTCAGCCCATGTGCCAAGCTTCTTCTGAACTTCAGCAGGATCATCTGTACCGAGAACGTCCTTAGCGATAGAACGTCTGTAGATAAGAGCTGAAGGGCAGCACTGGAAGGATACACCCTTAACCTTACCGTCAGCATCGGAAGCAGCCTGTACTGTGTAGTTGTACTGTGTATCAGCTGTTGTAACACCGATTGTGGAAACGTCCATTGTAAAGTCAGAGTTTGTGTACTTTAAGATGTAGTCAGCTTCAGCGAGGAAGAAGTCAACCTTGTCATCAGCTGCAGCGCCGGACTGAGCCTGAAGAGCTGCGTCGAGCTTCTGCTGGTAAACACCACCGTCAGAGGGGTTGATGATCCAGTTAACTGTAACACCCTTAAGTGTTTCAAGACCGGGAGCCTTGTCAAACTTTTTCTTTTCCTTTGTACCATCTTCGAGTTCAACTTCCCATTCGAGACCCTGATAGTACTTTTCGAAGAAGCCCTTGAATTCTTCATTCCATGCATAGATGTTGAGAACCTTGCCTTCTTCCTTTGTTTCGCCACCATCTTCGGGCTTGCTTTCTTCTGTTGTAGAAGAGTTGTTGTCCTTTGATTCAGTGGGAGCTGTGCTGCTAGTATTTGTGGAATCACAACCAGCAACAGTACCGAGAATTGATGCAGTTGCTAATACAGCTGCTAAAATTCTTTTCTTCATTGGTAAATTCCTCCAGAATTAATTTTTTCATGTTACCGTTGGTAACACGTCCTGACCTTTCGGTCGCTTACTTTGTTTTGGAGTAAAATGTACAAAAACTTTTTCACAAGGGAAATTGTTTTGGCATATTTTCCTCCGTTGACAATATGATATCACAAAAAAGGTTAATTTGCAAGCATTTTGCGGCTGAAAATCTGTTTTTTTACTGTAATCGTTTACATTTTTTGTTTTTTTAAGGCTTTTTCGTTAAATTGCACAAAAAAGTGTTACAAAATTGTAACAAATAAGATATTTTAAATTTAATCAAAAATCGTGAAACCCTGATTATAAGCGGGTTTGCAAAGGTTACAGAGTCGTGTAAACGATTTTACGGATTTTTGAGCTAAAATTGAGCTAATAAACTAACAAATGTACAAAACATACAAAAAAATTATTGCCAAGATAGTAAAAAAGGATAAATTATAGATTTTTTTCACAAGCACTTGCATTTAATATAGAAATAAGGTAAAATAAATATGGACTTAAAATTATGGGGGTACTATGCCATGAAAACTATGTCAGGACATAATTTCAGCGGTTATACGACAGCATTTATCTGTCGTATGAGTATTTCAGCACCCTTATATCAGAATAAGTGTATATTTTTTTAAGCTGTGAGTTGATAAATACACAGCTTTATTTATTTTTTAGCTGAAAGGAAAGAAAAACTAATGAAAAAGGTAGCAATCATAATGGGCAGCGATTCAGATCTGCCTATCGTAAAAAAAGCGGCAGAGGTACTTCGTGACTTCGGAGTTTCCTGTGAAATGAGAGTGCTTTCCGCTCACAGATGTGCGGCAGACGTTACTGCTTTTGCAAGCAAGGCGGAGGAGAACGGCTTTGGCGTTATTATTGCGGCGGCAGGTAAGGCGGCTCACCTTGCGGGAGCTATTGCAGGACAGACTCCCCTGCCCGTTATAGGTATTCCGATAAAGGCAAGCGCACTTGAGGGTATCGACGCTTTATTATCCACAGTTCAGATGCCTGCAGGCGTTCCCGTTGCTACAGTTGCTATCGACGGTGCGGCAAATGCGGCGTATCTTGCAGTACAGATTCTTGCCGTTGGCGATGAAGAGCTTATGGCGAAGATGAAGGATTATCGTGCAAAGCAGACTGCAAAGGTACTGGAAGCTGACAAAAAGGTAAGAGAAGAATACAGCTTCTGACAGGTAAGAAAACCTATATACTATTATAATATATAAACAGCAGTTTTTTTCAGAGTCTGATAACAGAAAGGAAATGATAAGATATGGGCGGATTTTTCGGAGTTGCATCAAAGAATGACTGTATCACGGACGTATTCTTTGGCACGGATTATCACTCTCATTTAGGAACGAGAAGAGGCGGTATGACCTCCTTCTCAAAAGAAAAGGGCTTTCAGCGTTCTATCCACAGTATAGAAAACTCTCCCTTCAGAACAAAGTTTGAAGCGGACGCCACGGGTATGAGAGGCAGACTTTGTATCGGATGCATAAGCGATACAGATCCTCAGCCTATCATGGTGCGCTCAAAGATGGGACTTTATGCTATATGCAGTATCGGTATCATAAGCAATGCCGAGGAGCTTTCCAACGAGCTTCTTGATTCGGGCTGTGCAAACTTTGAGGTAATGAGTAGCGGACTTATCAATTCAGGCTCGCTTATCGGCGCTCTGATAGCACAGAAGGAGAACTTCTGCGACGGTATCAGATATGCACAACAGAAGATCGATGGAACTATGTCCCTCCTTATACTCACAGAGGACGGCATCATAGCCGCAAGAGATGATATGGGAAGACTTCCTATCATAATCGGTAAGAGAAGTGACGGCTACTGTGTAAGCCAGGAATCCTTCGCTATGATGAAGCTGGGTTATCAGACCTACAAGGAGCTTGCTCCGGGCGAGATAGTAAGACTTACGGCTGACGGTTGTGAGGTCATCGGAGAAGGTCACGATAATATGAGGATATGCTCATTTTTATGGACCTATTACGGCTATCCCAATGCGGTGTATGAAAACGTAACCGTTGAAACTATGAGAACGAGAAACGGTCAGATAATGGCGGAGAACGATATCAGAAACGGAACACTTCCCGACGTTGACTACGTGTGCGGTATTCCCGATTCGGGTGTTCCTCACGCTATCGGATATGCCAACAGAAGCGGAATTCCCTTTGCCAGACCCTTTATTAAATACACTCCCACCTGGCCCAGAAGCTTTACCCCTACAAGTCAGGCTATGAGAAATATGGTTGCAAAGATGAAGATGGTGCCTGTCCACGAGCTTATTGAGGGCAAGAAGCTCTTATTTGTGGATGACAGTATCGTAAGAGGTACACAGATGAGAGAAACTGTAGAATTCCTCTATGAGAACGGCGCAAAGGAAGTACACATGAGAAGCGCTTGTCCGCCTATCATGTACGGATGCAAATTCCTGAACTTCACCAGAAGCAAATCGGAAATGGAGCTTATCGCAAGACAGATAATCGATGAGTTCGAGGGTATTGAGGGCGTCAAGTACATCCACGAATACAGCGATTCTTCCACGGCAAGAGGAAAGAGATTAAGAGATGAGATATGCAAGAGATTAAAGCTCACATCCCTCGAATTCCAGACTCTGCCCGGTACTATCGAGGCTATCGGACTTCCTGCCGACAAGCTATGTACCTACTGCTGGAACGGAATCGGTTAAAACAAAGTAAATGATTCGGGCTACCGAAAAAATAAAATGCAAGAGGACGGTAAAAGATTATGAAGAACAGTTTTTCAGAAAGCTACAAGGCGGCAGGCGTTGACGTAACTGCAGGTTACGAGGGCGTTCGTCTTATGAAGAAGGATGTTGAAAGAACAAACATCCCCGGTGTGCTGACAGGTATCGGCGGTTTCGGCGGACTTTTTCAGCTTGATTTAACAGATATAAAGGAGCCTGTACTGGTATCAGGTACAGACGGCGTTGGCACAAAATTAAAGCTCGCTATGCTCACGGACAAGCACGATACTATCGGTATCGACGCAGTTGCTATGTGTGTAAACGACATTATCTGCTGCGGCGCAAAGCCCCTTTACTTCCTTGACTATATCGCTATAGGCAAGAACGTACCTGAAAAGGTAGCAGAAATCGTTAAGGGTGTTGCTGACGGATGTGTTCAGGCAGGCTGTGCCCTTATCGGTGGTGAAACTGCAGAGCATCCCGGTATGATGCCTGAGGATGAATACGATATTGCAGGTTATTCCACAGGCGTCGTTGACAAGTCAAAGATCGTTGACAACACAAAGGTCAAGGAAGGCGATATCATTATCGGTCTTGCTTCTACAGGTGTACACTCCAACGGCTTCTCTCTTGTAAGAAAGATTTTTGATATCAACTCTGTAGAGGTACTTGAAGAGGTTCTCCCCACAGGCAAGACCTTAGGCGAAACTCTCCTTGCTCCTACAAAGATTTACGTAAAGCCTGTTCTTGCTCTTCTTGACAAGATGGAGGTAAAGGCTATCTCCCACATCACAGGCGGCGGCTTTATCGAGAACGTTCCCCGTTCACTCCCCGACGGCTTTACTGCAAAGATTACAAAGGGCAGCTATGACGTTCCCTTTATCTTCAAGCATATGCAGGAGGTTGGCGGCATTTCTGAACACGATATGTACAATACCTTCAATATGGGTATCGGTATGATCGTTGTTGTTGATAAGGATAATGCAAACGACGCCGTTGCTCACCTTAAGGAGCAGGGTGTTGAAAGCTACTGCATCGGTGAGATCGTAAAGGGCGAAGAGGGCATTATCATAGAATAATGGGACTTTTTGATTTTCTGAAAAAGCAGAAGCTCAGTTCTGCCGATATAAATATCGATGTCACAAATCATATTGCCACCATAAACGGCAATAGTATACCCGTTCCCTGCCAGCTTGACGAGCTGACGAAGATATTCGGTAAAGCAAGGCGCTTTGAAGGTGGTGCGGGAAACCTTAACTACGTGTGGGACGAGCTTGGTATATACTGCTATGTAACGGCAGGACTCAAGGTCTACTGCATTGCGATAAAGAAGCACAAGAGCGCACAGCCTATGCCCTTTGAGGCATCGGGTACATATAAGGGTGTGCTTACTATCTGCGGTGAAAACTGGGAAGAGGTCATGTCGAAGGGCAACGATCTTGAAATAGCAAGAGAGCGCAGTATCGACGGACTTTCTCTGTTTGCTGAATATACGGATTTTGATTACGGTGACAGAAACGGCTGTAGTAACGCTTATGCAGGAATTGAAATAAAGCTGATATAAGGAAAGATTATGAAAAATATAGTAGTTCTCGTTTCCGGCGGCGGTACTAATCTTCAGGCTCTTATAGACGCCGAAAAGAAGGGTATGCTGGGAAACGGAAAAATAACCTGCGTTATTGCTTCAAAGGCTGACGCATATGCTCTCACAAGAGCGGAAAACAACGGTATAAAAACAAGAGTGCTTGTCAGAAAGGACTATAGCGACGTTGCCTCTTACAGTAAGGCGATGACAGAGGCTCTTATTGAAGAAAAGGCTGATTTAGTCGTATATGCCGGCTTTATGACGATACTCGACGAGCAGGTGTGCAACGCTTTCCCCTACAAGATGATGAACGTACATCCTGCGCTCATCCCTTCCTTCTGTGGCAAGGGCTTCTACGGACTTCACGTTCACGAGGCGGCGCTGGAAAAGGGCGTAAAGCTCAGCGGTGCTACGGTACATTTTGTTACGGAAGAATGTGACGGCGGTCCTATCATCATGCAGAAAGCGGTAGAGGTTAAAAACGGCGATACTCCTGAAACTCTTCAGAAGAGAATTATGGAGGAAGCTGAATGGAAGATACTTCCCGAATCAGTAAGACTTTTCTGCGACGACAGGATAAGTATTGTAGATGGAAAGGCTGTAATAGTCTGATAACAAGGAAATCTGCGGGTATTCCGCACGGAAAATACAGGAGGCTTTTTATGGAAACAATAGCTTTTGAAAAGGAATTAAACACTCTTCCCTACCACGGCAGAGGAATCATGCTCGGCAAATCTGCTGACGGCAAGAAGGCAATGATTGCCTACTTCATTATGGGCAGAAGTGAAAACAGCCGCAACAGAGTATTCGTTGAAGACGGCGACGGAATCAGAACTCAGGCATTTGATGAATCAAAGATGACAGACCCCCATCTTATCATTTATGCACCTGTAAGAGTTCTCGGTAACAAGACAATCGTTACAAACGGCGACCAGACAGATACCATCTATGAGCTTATGGACAAGCAGATGACCTTTGAGCAGTCACTCAGAACAAGAGAATTTGAGGATGACAAGCCTAACTACACACCTCGTATTTCAGGTATCATCCGTCTTGAAAACGACGGTATGAACTACGCTATGTCTATCTTAAAGAGTGACGACGGCAATGCTGATTGCTGTGTAAGAAATACTTACGCTTACAACAACCCCGAAAACGGCGTAGGCAGATTCATCCATACATATGCAAGAGATGAAGAAAACGGCAGACTTCCCAGCTTCGAGGGTGAGCCCAAGAAGGTAACTCTTCCCGACGTGGATATCGATATCTTCACAAAGCTGGTATGGGAAAACTTAAACGAAAACAACAAGGTTTCTCTCTTTACACGTTACATCGATATCGAAACAGGTAAGTGGGAATCAAGAATAGTAAACAAGAATCAGTAATCTGACGTATAACGAAAGGACGAAAATACAATGAACGAATTAGAACTCAAATATGGTTGCAACCCTAACCAGAAGCCTTCAAGAATTTTTATGGCTAACGGTGCCGAGCTTCCTATCGAAGTATTAAACGGCAGACCCGGTTACATCAACTTTATGGACGCCTTCAACGGCTGGCAGCTTGTCAAGGAATTAAAGAAGGCTACAGGTCTTCCTGCGGCTACCTCCTTCAAGCACGTATCTCCTGCAGGTGCGGCTGTTGGTCTTCCCCTTACAGATACTTTAAAGAAGATCTACTGGGTAGATGATTTAGGCGAGCTTTCTCCTTTAGCTTGCGCATACGCAAGAGCAAGAGGCGCTGACAGAATGTCCTCCTACGGTGATTTCATTGCATTATCCGACGTATGTGACGCTTGCACAGCAAAGATGATTCAGAGAGAGGTTTCTGACGGTGTTATCGCTCCCGGCTACACAGACGAGGCTCTTGAAATATTAAAGTCCAAGAGAAAGGGTACTTATAACGTAATCAAGATTGATGAAAATTACGTTCCCGAAGAGCTTGAAGTAAAGCAGGTATACGGCATTTCCTTCGAGCAGGGCAGAAACGAGCTTGTTATTGATGATAACTTCTTTACTAACGTTGTTACAGACAACAAGGAAATTCCTGAAAGTGCAAAGATCGACCTTGCTATCGCTATGATCACACTTAAGTACACACAGTCTAACTCTGTAGCATATGCTTGCGGCGGTCAGGCTATCGGTATCGGTGCAGGTCAGCAGTCAAGAATCCACTGCACAAGACTTGCAGGTACAAAGGCTGACAACTGGTATTTAAGACAGTCACCTCAGGTTATGGGACTTCAGTTTGTAGATGATATCAGAAGAGCTGACAGAGATAACGCTATCGACCTTTACATCGGCGAAGACTATATGGACGTACTCGCTGAAGGCGCTTGGCAGAACATCTTCAAGGTAAAGCCTGCAGTATTTACAGCAGAAGAAAAGAGAGCTTGGCTTGACACTATGAAGGGTGTAGCATTAGGCTCTGACGCCTTCTTCCCCTTCGGTGACAACATTGAAAGAGCCCACAGAAGCGGTGTTGAATATATTGCACAGCCCGGTGGCTCTATCCGTGACGATAACGTTATCGATACCTGCAACAAGTATGGTATTGCTATGGCGTTTACAGGCATCAGACTGTTCCACCACTAATCTGATATGAAGAGAAGGCTGATATCTGTCCTGGCGGTAATCAGCGTAATCTCGATGCTTTGCGGCTGCTCCGAGGCAAAGGACTTATGCCGTGAAATGCTGGAGAATACAAGGGATTTCCTGATGGGCAATGAAAAAGGCGTCGAATCCCGTGACGAATACGAATCAACATATGAATCTAAAACGGAAATTATCGATACCGAAACGGCTTTGCCGGATGAATCCGACTATATACCACTTCCCGATGAGGATGACCGTACAGAGTATGACGGAAAATACTTTTCTGTTTCTCCCAGTGATAAATGGGAATACATCAACGATACGGAATACGAATGTATGTACGTCATAAAAGAGCCAGAATCTGTCGAGGAGGCGGGTTTTCTGATCTCCATACGCGCAAGCGAAGGAATAGGCTCGGATTATTTTTCGATATACGATATTA
>JAFQUH010000141.1 GCA_017408635.1 Ruminiclostridium sp.
CATAATTCCTGTCGGAGTCAGATTGCCGAGGCTCTTGGAAAACACCTTGCAAGTGATGTTTTTGAAAGCTATTCCGCAGGTACAGAAACCAAACCGCAGATAAACAGGGACGCTGTAAGGCTGATGAAACAGCTCTATAACATCGATATGGAGCTTACGCAGTGCAGTAAAACCTATGATAAAATCCCGTCGCCCGACATTGCGATTTCAATGGGGTGTGATGTGGGTTGTCCTTATATCGGCAGAGATTTTGACGACAACTGGGGACTGCCTGACCCTACGGGTGAAAGCGACGAGTTTTTTATCGACGTCATAAAAAGGATTGAAGAGCAGATACTTGCGTTAAAATTAAAATTACAATAAAAACAAGAGCAACACCGCCGTTAAGCGATGTTGCTCTCAGACTGAAGACAAACTCACGCACCGCAAAAATGCTGGGAACTTGCAACAAATTTGTAACTATACAAGAAATAGCAATAAAAAAATTTTAGAGAGCCTTAAACGGCTCTCTAAAAAGCATTTTTGCTTACTTCGTCATCCGACCCTCGACATATTTATATATGCCTATCGGGGCGGTTTCCTCGTCTGCGTGTGTTTTTCATCGTCTGACAGCGTGTAGTCAAATACTTTGTCTACACGCTGAGAGCAACACCGCCGTTAAGCGATGTTGCTCTGTCTGTTCTTAAATAAACCACCTATTATCTTAAACCGTTTGGGGTGAAAACTTCTCTATGGCTATCTTCCTTTCGGAAGCGGATTATTCATTTATCAGTGTCTTATATTTTCAAAGAAATTAGTAAATTCCTTAACGCCGATATTTACCTGATCCTCGGCAAACTGTGCGGCACTTTCATCATTTTCACCCGATTCGTTAGGCTGACCGAGTAGCATAAAGCAAACGTAATCTCCGCTGCGAAGTACCTTTGCGGCATTGATCTTGGCTAAATTCTGGGGGTACTGGGTATTGTTCTCGGTAAGAAGCTTTTTTGCATTATTGAAAGCATTCTCAACAGCCTCAGCCATACCATCCTTTGCCTTTACAATAATAAGTCTGTCGGGATGAAAGCCGATGGTGGGCATTTCTGCAACGATCTCATCATACATATCGGGAGTAAGTCCGAACTGTGTTTCCAGATCCTCCGCAGGAATCTCCATATTGGGCAGGTAATTATCCCCGTACGCCTTTACGATATTTTCTCTTACGATCTCAGTCATCGTTCTGCCGTCTACCTCAGATACGCCCGCCAAACTGCTATCCCCTCCGACAGACGTTGGTGCAGAAGACACAGTGCTTGTAGTACCGCTTGTTGCATTGCTTGAAGACGCCTCCTCATTACCACCGAAGAAGCACCCTGAAAGGCTTGAAGAAATCGCCGCCGCCACAAGCAGAGAAAGACTTATGTTTTTGTATTTTTTCATTTTACCGTTCATAGAAATTTCCTTTCTGTCTTATTAGTGTGTAATTTTTCCATTACGCCTATATAATTCCCTGACGTTTTTAATTTATACACAGTTATCGTCATTTTATATAAAAAAGAAAGCGTAAAATCTATTTTTACTACAAAGACGATATTGCCATATTTGATGGACTTTTTATAATTTCTGTGTTAGAATAAGGATATAATAACCCGAAAGGAACTAATTTTATGATAAACATTGATGAGCTTATAAGCAAAATGACTCTTGAAGAAAAAGCAGGACTTTGCTCCGGCGGTGACTTCTGGCACACAAAGAAGGTTGACCGCCTTGGCATCCCCGACGTAATGGTGAGTGACGGACCTCACGGACTCAGAAAGCAGGATATCGGCAACGTAAACGCAGAAAGCGACGTTATCGAAGCGGTATGCTTCCCTGCCGCCTGCGCTACTGCCTGCAGTTTTGATAGAGAGCTTATGTACCATATGGGCGAGATTCTTGGTGAGGAATGCCGTGCAGAAGACGTATCAGTTCTGCTTGGTCCTGCGGTGAATATCAAGCGTTCTCCCCTCTGCGGCAGAAACTTTGAATACGTATCAGAGGATCCTTACGTAGCAGGCGAATTATCTGCGGCTTATATAAACGGCGTACAGAGTAAGAACGTCGGTACCTCCATAAAGCATTTCTGTGCCAACAGTCAGGAATTACGCCGTATGACTGCCTCCTCCGATATGGACGACAGAACACTCCGCGAAATATATCTCCCCGCCTTTGAAACTGCGGTAAAGAAGGCGCAGCCCTGGACTATAATGTGCAGTTACAACCTTATCAACGGTGTATATGGTTCTGAAAACGACTATACCTTAAACAAGATACTCCGTGACGAATGGGGTTTTCTTGGATACGTAGTATCCGACTGGGGTGCAGTAAATGACAGAGCAAAGGGCGTTGCGGCAGGACTTGATTTAGAAATGCCCTCCAGTAACGGTCTGAACGATGCAAAGATAGTAGAAGCCGTAAAGAACGGTACTCTTGACGAGGCTGACGTTGACAAGGCGGTAAAGAGAATACTGACTCAGGTATACCGCTATCACGAGGGCAAGAAGGACGGCAAGGAATACTCCTTCGACCGCAGGGAAGACCACAAGAAGGCAGTAGAAATTGCAAAGCAATGTATGGTACTGCTCAAGAATGACGGCTCCTTACCTCTTCCCAAAAGCGGTATCAAAATAGGCTTTATAGGTGCCTTTGCAGAAGCACCCAGAATTCAGGGCGGCGGTAGTTCGCACATCTTCACAAAGAACGTTCCTTCTGCTCTTGACTGTGTAAAGGGCATATGCGATGTTGCCTATGCAAAGGGCTTCAACAGAGAAGAAAACGAAACCGACGAAGGTTTACAGCTTGAAGCAATCGAGCTTGCAAAGACCTGCGATGCAGTTGTAATTTTCGCAGGACTTCCCGATAGCTTTGAATCAGAAGGCTATGACAGAAAGCATATGAGAATGCCCGACTGTCAGAACGAGCTTATCGATAAGATATGCGACGTGCAGGAAAACGTTATTGTGGTACTCCATAACGGCTCACCTGTTGAGATGCCCTGGAATGACAGAGTAAGCGCTATCCTTGAAGCGTACCTTTCAGGCGAGGCTACGGGAGAGGCTACTGTTGATATTCTTTTCGGTAACGCCAACCCCTGCGGAAAGTTAGCAGAATCCTTCCCCGTTAAGCTCTCCGACACTCCCTGCTATCTCACCTACGGAAACAAGGTAAACGCGGTATATAACGAAGGCGTATTCGTAGGCTACAGGTACTACGATACAAAGGAAATGAACGTGCTTTACCCCTTCGGTCACGGACTTTCCTACACAAGCTATGAATATTCTGATTTAGAGCTGTCCCGAAGCAGTATAACCGACAAGGATACTCTCACCGTTTCCGTTACGATTACCAATACGGGCAATATGGCAGGTAAGGAAATAGTTCAGCTTTACGTTTCAGATAAGACAGGCTACGAATTCCGTCCCTTAAAGGAGCTTAAGGGCTTTGAAAAGGTCGAGCTTCAGCCGGGCGAAAGCAAGGAAGTAATATTCACTCTTGACTCCCGTAGCTTCAGCTACTATAACGAAGCTATGAAGGACTGGTTTGCGGCAAGCGGTAAGTACGAAATACTCATCGGCAAGTCATCAAGAGATATTCAGCTTAAGGCGGAAATCGACTTCAGAGCAACAAAGAAGATTCCCTTCGTAGCTCACGAAAACACCGTATTCGGTGAATTTATGGACTATCCTGAAGGCAAAGAAGCACTTGAAATCTTAAGACCTCTTGTAAGCGAGGGACTCCTAGGCGGTCAGCACGTTGACGACGTGATGCTTAAGAACATGGCAGAGGCTATGCCTTTAAGACAGATACGTTCCTTCGGCGGAATTTCAGACAAAACTATGAAAAAGGCTATTGATAGTCTGAATAAGAATTTCGGCGGGTATAAGTCGGTGTAAAATATCATATCCCCACAGCATTAATGCGATAGTCGTATAGAAGTATTAAAAGCCACTTTTGATGTTGATGTCAAAAGTGGCTTTGCGTTGCTTATGACGTTGACTTTTTATATCGACAATGCTATAATTAACTGACAGATAAATAAGAATTTGTATCAGGAGAAATGATTATGATAAAAGCAGTATTGTTTGATTTTGATGGAGTTTTGACAATAGACAAAACAGGTTCAACATCAATAACAAATTATCTTTCCGATATTAGTGGCATACCATTAGAAGA
>JAFQUH010000142.1 GCA_017408635.1 Ruminiclostridium sp.
ATTGTATATACCTTCGCCCGCCTGTGAATGTCCGCTGTCCTCGGGGATGGGATTCAGCGAAAACCACGCCAGGTGGCGTTCTGAAAGGTCAAGGGGATATTCCTCATAGGTATATCCGAGCTCTGAAAGAATACTTGTTTCTACCGACGCAATAGCCGAAAAGCTCCAGCAGGTGCCCCATGGATCCTGATTCTTTACGGGAGTTACGTAGCCGTAATCTCTCAGATCGTATTTTTCGGGAAGAGTCTGAGCTTCTTCCGCATATGCATTTGTTGTTACTGTAAGTGCCGCTAAAACCGTTGCCAGAGAACCGCTGATAATTCTTTTTAAGAATGTCTTTTTCATACAGAAAATTCCTTTCCGGCGATAATTATGCGCCTTTAAATAAATGATTAATAAATGATTTATGCATCAAAGCTGTGATAAAATATCGGATATCTCTTTTCCTCTTTTTATACGGTGACAAAGATATCCCTCCTGCCACAGCCTTGTTTTTGCCATTTCTTCGGTACGCCTTTTAAATATATTCATAAAGGACTGTACCGTTTTGTTCCTTGCATTTCTGTCCTTTACCGTATCGGTATGCTTTGCATAGAGCATAAGCTCCGCATAATGAGGCTTCAGGAGATAGTAGATATGGGTTATTCTGCCCTTTTTTCGCACTACATCCTCCATGACCTCTTTTACGATCATACCGTAGTGGGTAGCTCTTTCCTCCTCGCATAGCGGAGTGGAAAGACTATGTACGGGAATTCTGATAAGATAATAGCCGTCGCTGTTATAGTTTGCTGAAGTAACTATCACAGCCTTCCATTTTTTCTGCTTTTTCATATCAGTACCCTCCTTACTAAACCGCTCTTTGCTTTATAAGCTCTATAAGTGTGTCGTAGTCATTCATATCGGGATAGGCAAAGGCAGGAATTTTTCCGTCGCATAGCTTCATAGTAGCTTTTTTTCTGTCAATGACAAGCTCTGTTATTCTGTCTGCCTTATGCACGTATATGTTACTTACCTGTTTTTCACCTGATATTATCTGCCTTAACGTATAGGTATCCGTCAGTATATCGTGGAATTTCTTCTGTCCGTAGAAAATAATCATATTGCCTACAGGAGTCGTTCCTCTTGTCCTTCGGGGAGCTATGGTAAACAGAGCGTAAAGATCGCCGGCATAATATACCCAGTTTGTACATAGCCTTCTTTTCCGTGCCAGCAGTATTCCTGTCACACTCATATATACGATAACCGCCACCGTCATTATAAGCACTATTATAAGCCACGTTTCTGTTTCGGGAGAGGTGACCTTATTGACGGCGTCACGGTTTGCCCCGGAATCCTTTGCTATACTTAAAAACAAAGGAATGGTGGTAACTATCAGCAATACCACGGCAGGCACCATAAAAGCACATACCTTGGATAAAAATTTTGTCGGACTGTCGTTTTTACCTATAAAGGTTTTTACCATCTTATCTGTTAAGGAGCTTTTCAGCTTCGGCAAACATTTCTTCAATCATTTCGCCTGCGGGCTGAATCTTCTTTACCATACCTGCAATAGCACCGCAGAGGAAGGAGCCTTCTTCAAGGTTGCCGTCCTGAACTGCCTTACGGAGTGAGCCTAAAGTAATCTGCTCGAACTCGTCGGGAGTGATAGAGCCGTTTGCTTCGCCGCTGGCAAGTCTTTTTGAGAACTTTGTCTTTACGTTTCTACAAGGGTGACCTGTGTATCTGCCTGTTACAATGCTATCTGTGTCCTTTGCATCTACTACAAGCTGCTTATAGGTGGGGTGGATCTGACATTCTTCTGCCGCTAAAAAGCGTGTACCTATCTGTACGCCCTCTGCACCGAGCATAAAGCTCGCCGCAATACCTCTGCCGTCTGCGATACCGCCTGCGGCAATTACGGGGATGCTTACTGCGTCTACTACCTGGGGAACAAGGCACATAGTGGTATTTTCGCCGATGTGACCGCCTGACTCGGTACCTTCTGCAATAACTGCCGCCGCACCGCTTCTTTCCATTCTCTTTGCAAGGGCGACGCTGGGTACTACGGGGATAACCTTTACGCCTGCATTGTTCCAGCCTTCCATAAACTTACCGGGGTTACCTGCGCCGGTTGTGATAACGGGTACCTTTTCGTCGATTACAAGCTGGGCTAAATCCTCGGCGTTGGGTGACATAAGCATAATATTTACGCCGAAGGGCTTATCTGTAAGCTCCTTGCAACGTCTTATCTGATCTCTTAAATAATCAATGGGAGCAGAGCCGCCTGCGATAAGTCCCACGCCGCCTGCGTTGGAAACTGCCGCCGCTAACGTGCTTTCTGCTATCCACGCCATACCGCCCTGAAATACGGGGTACTTTATTCCTAAAAGCTCGGTTATTCTTGTTGTCATATCGTTAAATTCCTTTCAGATTAATATTCAAATATACATGCACCGTAGGTAAGACCTGCGCCGAAGCCTACAAGACATACCTTCATACCTCTTTCAAGTCTGCCCTGTGCCATAAGCTCGGCTAATGCCACGGGGATGCAGGCGCTGGAGGTGTTGCCGTGATCCTGAAGGTTTATAAGCACCTTACTGTCGTCAACCTTCATCTTTTTGAGAGCCGACTGGATTATACGGATATTTGCCTGATGGGGTACTACTATATCGATATCGTCAATAGTACAGCCTGCCTTTGTCAGCACCTTGTCAACGGCAGAAGCCATAGCGTCAACGGCGAATTTATATACCGCCTTGCCGTCCATCTGTAAATAGCACTCCTTTTCGGGAGTATCGCAAAGCTCCTTAAAAATCTCGTTGCCGTCAAATTTCGGGAAATTGGGCTTGTAGTTCGCCTTGCAGTATAAAGCCTCGAACATATCGCCCTCGGCACCGAGAATAGAATAGTAAGGCTTGTTTTCGCCGTATTCTACAACTACTGCACCCGCTCCGTCACCGAAAAGGATACAGCTTCCTCTGTCCTTGAAATCTATCTGGGGAGAAAGTCTTTCGCTGGATACTATAAGAATAGTCTTATAATCTCCTGTAGCAAGATAGTTTCTTGCTACGTCAAGAGAATTTATAAAGCCTGTGCAGGCAGAATTTATATCGATGCAGGGGCAGTTTTCTGCGCCTATCTGCTTTTGTACAAGGCACGCCATATTAGGATAGTAGAAATCGGGCGAGCAGGTGGAAACTATTATAAAGTCGATATCCTTTGCCGTCTTTCCTGCATTTTTAAGAGCCGCCTTTGCCGCCTCAGCCGCCATTTCGTAGTTTGCCTTGTCAGGACTCATATAGCGGTTTCTTATACCCGTTCTTGAGCTTATCCACTCGTCAGAGGTATCAATAAACTCCGTAAGCATATCGTTTGAAACTGCGAAGGAGGGAGTATAGCTACCTGCTCCGAGGATGGTAATTCCGTTCATAATTTTTCCTTTCCGTACCGCTCTTTGCGGATTTTCTTTATTTTGTATATTAAATATTGATTTTAGTCCGAATTTGTTGTATAATAAATCCGTCACAGACAGATTTTCGTTATAATAAGCATAGCATAAAAAATACTACACTATTTATTTTACCCCAATTTAAACGGGCTTGTCAATAAAAAAACCAGTGAGAAATTGAAAAATCAACAAAAAATAGGGTAAAAAAGCGAAATTTCTGAAAAATTTAATTTTTTTTACTAAAAAAGGAGCGTAAAAAATGGCAGACATTACCAAAACAATATTTTTATTTTCAGGTCAGGGCTCACAGTATAAAGAAATGGGCAAGGAATTATACGATAATATACCCGAGTGCAGAAGGGTACTCGAAATAGCCGAAGGCGTTCTTTCAATGCCTCTTGCAGATATAATTTTTAATGGTGAAGAAAGCGAGCTTTCCCGCACGGTAGTATCCCAGCCCGCAATTCTTTCCATGTCCCTTATGGCACTTGAAGCGGTAAAGACAAAGGGTATCGACGCCTCTGCCGTTGCAGGTCACTCTCTTGGCGAATATGCGGCTATGGCGGTAAGCGGAATGTTAAGCTACGAAGAAGCCTTCAGAGCAATCAAGTATCGTAGCGAGGCTATGGAAAAAGCGGCAAACGCAAACCCCGGCGGTATGGCGGCGGTTTTAGGTCTTCCCGCATCTGATATAGAAGAGGTCTGCAAGCAGATTGCCGACGGCGGAAACTACATCACTCCCGTAAACTATAACTCCCCTGCACAGACTGTTATCGCAGGTACCGTAGAGGCTCTTGCAAAGGCAGAGGAGGCACTCTCCGCAAAGGGCGCAAAGAGAATAGTAAGACTTGCAGTTTCAGCGGCATTCCATTCAGAGCTTATGGTATCCGCATCTGAAGAATTCAAAGAAAAGGCAAAGGATATAAAGTTTAATGTACCCGAAAAGGCGTTCTACTGCAACGTTTACGGCAACAGACTTACCGATTTTTCCGATATGCCCTCCTATCTTGCAAAGCACATCTGCTCACCCGTAAGATTTACAGACGAGCTTAATTGCATAAAGGCTGACGGCTACGAAAACTATATCGAGCTTGGTCCCGGCAAGGTACTTACAGGACTTGTAAAGAAGACTCTTGACGGCGTAAACGCTCTTAACGTAGAAAACTTAAAGACACTTGAAAAGGCGGCTGAGCTTTAATGGAAGCTATACTCGGTTTTGATTTTGCTATTCTTGATTTTATAAGAGAGAATATCGCAAATCCTCTGATGGATGTTATTATGAAGATAGTAACCACCAGCGGCGACGCAGGTATAATATGGATAGTAGCGGCTATACTCTGCCTTATCTTCAAAAAGACAAGAAAAGCAGGAACCTGCATGGCTATAGCGCTTATACTCGTGCTGCTTATCTCCAACCTTACGTTAAAGCCATTGATTGCCCGTCCCAGACCCTTTATTTTAAGAGAAGAAATAGAGCTTATAATATCCGCTCCCTCGGGCTTTTCCTTCCCCTCGGGGCATACCGCCTCCAGCTTTGCCGCTGCTATAGGTCTGTTCATTTACCACAAAAAGCTCGGTATTGCGGCGCTTATATGGGCAACGCTCGTGGCATTTTCAAGACTTTATATGTACGTACACTACCCTACAGACATACTTGCAGGAATAGTTATGGGTATAATCTGTGCGGTTATAGGTATGGCGCTTGTGAATAAATTCTACCAGCCGATATCGGACAGAATAACTGACAAATTTAAAAAGAAAAGAGAGAACAACTGATATGAAGACCTATGGAATTTTAGGCTATCCTTTAGGACACAGCCTTTCTCCTCAGATACATGAAAGACTTTTCGCTTTATCAGGCGTAAAGACGGAATATAAGATTTTTGAAATTCCCGCCGAGGAGCTCAAATCAAATTTTGAAATGCTGAAAGGTACAAACGGCTTTAATATTACCATTCCCCACAAGATAGGCATTATCGATATGTGTGACAGTCTTGACGATACCGCAAAGCGTTATACCAGCGTAAACTGTGTAGACGTAAAGGACGGAAAGGTTACAGGCTACAATACCGACTGCGTAGGCTTTACCCTTTCTATAAAGGCTATGGGTGCAACATTATCCGAAAAGACTCTTATGCTGGGTTGTGGCGGCGTAGGCAGAATGATTGCCATTGAAACTGTCAGAAGCGGCGGAGATATTACAATTGCCGTAAGAGAAGAGGATATTGAAACGGCAAAGAAAATGTGCGAGGAGCTTAAAAACTTCCGTAGCGACGTAAAGGCGGACTACTGTCTTTTAAGCGAGGTAAAGGGCGAATATGCCCTTGTCGTAAACGCTACCCCCGTAGGTATGTATCCTAAAACAGAGTTTTCTCCTATATCCGAAGAGGCTCTCGGTAATATCACCACAAAGCATTTCTTTGACGTTATATATAATCCCCTTGAAACAAAGCTGATGTCAAATATGCGGGCTAAAGGCGTAAAGGTTTCGGGCGGTATGGATATGCTTGTCTGGCAGGCGGTTGCCGCTCATACCATCTGGGACGGCTCACAGTATGACGAAAAGGATATAAAGCAGCTTATCGAAGATATGAAGGAGCTGGTATAATGAAGCCTGTTTACTTATGCGGATTTATGGGTTGCGGCAAAAGTCACATCGGCAGACTGCTTGCAAGGGAGCTTAAGGCAACCTTTGTCGATTTAGACAGATATATTGTGGATAACGAGGGTATGACCATACCCGAAATATTTGAAAAAAAGGGCGAGCCTTATTTCAGAGATATTGAGGCGAAATTCATAAAGAATTTCAGCGGCAGGACTATCGTTGCCACCGGTGGCGGTGCAATGCTCCGTGAGGAAACCTCCCGCTTTGCAAAAGAGGTGGGTACGGTATTCTTTTTAGACGTCAGCTTTGACACCTGCTATAGCAGAATAAAGGATGACAAAAACCGCCCTCTTGTCGTAAATAACAGTAAGGAACAGTTATGCGAAATCTATAACAAGCGTTTCCCCGTTTATAAGAAGAACAGCGACTACGCCATCAAAGGTGAAAGAACCGATAAGGAAATAGCAAAGGATATAATCGATATTCTTAAGGAAAAGGGAAGGATATAACCTATGATACTTTATAATGCCCGTATTGTAACTATGGCGGGAGAAAATATTGAAAACGGCTTTATAGAAATCCGTGACGGAAAGATATATAGCCTCGGCGGTATGGAAAATATGCCGAAGCAGACGGATGAATACGTAGACCTTGACGGAAAGACCGTTTATCCCGGCTTTATCGATATACACAGTCATATAGGCGTCTGGGAAGACGGACTCGGCTTTGAGGGTGACGACGGCAACGAGGAAACCGATCCCGCAACACCTCATTTAAGAGCTGTCGATATGATAAACCCTCTCGACAGATGCTTTACAGAAGCGGCAAAGGCGGGTATCACCTCGGTAATCAGCGGTATGGGTAGCGCCAATGCCATCGGCGGTACTTTTTTAGCTATGAAGACCGCAGGCTCTAAAAATATAGATAAGAGGATTATAAAAAATCCCGTAGCCATGAAGTTTGCTCTTGGCGAAAATCCGAAATCGGTATACAAGGACAAGGACACCGCCCCCGTAACCCGTATGGCAACGGTGGCAATAATCAGAGAACAGCTCTACAAGGCGAAGAGATATCTTTCGGATATGGAGGAGTACCAGCGCCTTCAGGGAACTGACGACGAAGTGGATATGCCTGATTACGACGCCAAGTGCGAGGCACTTATCCCGCTTTTGAAGAAGGAAATCCCCGCTCATTTTCATTGTCACAGAGCGGATGATATCTTTACCGCTATAAGAATATCGAAGGAATTCGGTCTTGACTACGTGCTTATCCATTGCACCGAAGGTCATCTCATAGCAGAGGAATTAAAGGAAGAAAATGCGGTAGCGGTAGTGGGCCCCGTTTTATGCGACAGAAGTAAGCCCGAGCTTCGCAACCATACTATAGAAACCGCCTCGGCACTTTATAAGGCAGGCGTAAAAATCGCCATCTGCAACGATCATCCCGTAGTACCCCAGCAGTATCTCCCCTTATCAGCGGCACTTACCGTAAGAGGCGGACTTTCCGTAGAGGAGGCTTTAAAGGCTATCACGATAAACGCCGCAGAAATAGGTGGCATTGCTGACAGAGTCGGCAGTATAGCAGTCGGCAAGGATGCGGATTTAGTAATATTTGAGGGCGATCCCTTATCTGCAGTAAACGAGCCTTATATGGTTATAATTGACGGAAAAATTATCTGAAGCTGAAAGGAAAGGCTATGCGTGAAATTGACGTAAAGGTAATAACAGAAAAAATCAGCGAGCTTTGTATAAAGGCAAATTTATATCTCCCCGAAGGGATGAAGGAAAAAATAAGCTCCTGCATAGGCTGTGAAAAAAGTCAGCTCTGCAAGGAGGTCTTATCGGATATTGTAAGAAATATCGACTGTGCAAAGGAGATGGAAGTACCCATCTGTCAGGATACAGGTATGGCGGTAATCTTTATAGATATCGGTCAGGAGGTACATTTCGTCGGCGGCAGTCTTGAAAAGGCGATAAACGAGGGTGTAGCAAAGGGCTACGTAGAAGGAAAGCTCCGTCTTTCCGTTGTAGAAGATCCCTTGATGAGAAAGAACACCGACAACAACACCCCCGCAATAATCCATACGAGAATAGTCGAGGGCGACAAGGTGCATATTATGGTTGCGCCCAAGGGCTTTGGCAGTGAAAATATGAGTGCGGTAAAAATGTTCACCCCCTCCGCCACACCTGATGATATTATAGATTTTGTAGTCGATACTGTATCAAAAGCAGGCAGTAACCCCTGCCCTCCGATAACCGTCGGAGTAGGTATCGGCGGCGATTTTGAATACTCTGCTATTCTCGCAAAGAAGGCACTTTGCAGAGATTTGAACTATCGCAATGAGAATCCCTTCTATGCGGATATGGAACAGAAGATGCTGGATAAGATAAACAAGCTCGGTATAGGCTCTCAGGGCTTTGGCGGTACTGTGACGGCTCTTTACGTAAATATAGAGCAGTATCCTACCCACATTGCAGGACTGCCCGTGGCGGTCAATATTGGTTGTCATGTAACAAGACACGCAGAGGCGGAGGTATAACCTGAAGGTTACACCTCAGTTATATCGAAACCTTCGGTTTCGGTGATATCAAAGCCTTCGGCTTTGGTGATATTCCGACTTCGTCGGAGTGATATATCGTGCTTCGCACGATGTTGTGGAATCCTGTATTTTGAAATCAGAGATCTCAAAATACATGATAGATTAAAAAGAACATATATTTTACCGGCAAGGAGGAACAAACGTGAAAAGACTATGCTGCCTTATATTCTGCGCTGTGTTTATTATCACGGCTTTTTCGGGCTGTGGCTTTTTAAATGGTGAGCAGGGCTTCCGGTTTTCTTCTGTCGGCAAGGATGCGGTAAGCGTTACCGCAGAGGAGATTTTATCCTATACCCCTTCACGCCCCGACGCCGTGGGAGATTATCTTAAAGGAAAGCTGACCGAAAGCGAGTTATATATCTACAATGCGGTAAGCTATGCGGTGGATAACGGCTATACCGATATCAGCATACCCTCGCAGTACGGCTCCTCCGCTCCCGAAAGCTACACCAAGGCTATCACCTTCTATAGCTGTGACAGTCCCTTTTTAGAGCATAACTACACCCACGACGGAACCTTCAGACTTTCAGAAAACACCTCTGCGGCAGGCAGTACCTATAGCTTTACTCTGCCCAGAAACAGTACGATATTTACAAACGAGAAAAAGCTCGCTTATGAAAAGGCAAAGGAGCTTGTAGATAACCTTCCCTCCACGCTTACGACAGACAAGCAGAAAACAGAGTATCTCTACGATTACGTATGTAAGAATATAAGCTACGTTGAGGCGGTGAATAGCTACCGCTATGATACGGTACCCATATATGACGCTCTTATAGAAGGTAAGGAAACCATCTGCGACGGCTTTGCCGATACCCTTATGCTGCTTTTGAATCTTGCGGGCATAGACTGCTTTGCCGTTGAAGGCGTCAACGAAAAGAATGCAGGTCACGTGGTTATCTGTGCAAAAATCGACGGGCAGTATTTCTATCTTGATCCCACCAACGACTCGAATATATATCAGAACGGCTTTAAGCCGGGCTTTTACTACGCTCTTTCCGACAGTCAGCTTTCGGCATATTTTAAAGCCGAGGAGGATTTCAGCAGTCTGCTCCCTTCCTGTCCTGTAAGCAGAACAAAGGAAAAAGCCGACGTTATTGCGGCAGGCGATGACGAAGCCTCTGTAAATAACGCAAAGAGCATATTGCTCCGTGACGGTGCGGTAAACGTCTGCTTTGCCGACAACGTTTCCGACAGCGACAAACAGAGCTTCGGCAGAAAGCTCGCTACCGCCTACGGCAGTTCTCTGCTCAACACCTCGGCAAACGGTATCACAGGCTATACAAAATGATGACCTGACGGGGTTATATTGCAATAAAAATTAAGTATTTTGTTGAAATTTCAACAAAATTTCGTAAAACAGTTGATTTTGCAACAGATATAATATATAATATTAGAAAAGGAAAACCCAAATGGAACTTAACATTGTTCTTGTTGAGCCGCAGATACCACAGAATACGGGAAATATTGCCCGCACCTGTGCGGTGACAGGCGCAAGATTACATATAGTAAAGCCTATGGGCTTTCAGATAGACGATAAGAAGCTGAAGCACGCAGGACTTGACTACTGGCATTATCTTGATATAACCTATTATGAAAATCTTGAGGATTTTTTTGAGAGAAATCCCGAGGGAGAATTCTTCTATTTTACCACAAAGGGCAGAAACACCTACTGCGACGCCGAATATAAGGATAAGACCTACATCGTATTCGGCAGGGAGGACAAGGGACTACCCGAGGAGCTTTTGTTTAAGAATAAGGAGCATTGTGTAAGAATTCCGATGGGCAACAATATGAGAAGTCTTAATCTCTCCAACAGCGTGGCAATCGGCGCTTACGAGGTATTAAGACACTGGGGCTTCCCCGAGCTTCAGAATAAAGGAGAACTCACAAAATTCGATTGGGACAGTATAAACTAGACAGAACACACCTTCGTGTTGATATAAAAATAACGTATAACGTAAGATTAAAGAAAGGGAAAAACGATGAAAGTTAAATTTCTCACCGACAGCTGTAGTGACCTTACCTATGAGGATGAGGAAAAGTACGGCATAGATATTCTCTCCTTTGATATAACACTCGGAGAAAGAAGCATCAAAGAGCGTGTAGACCTTACTCCCCAGGAGTTTCTCACACTTATAGACAAGTCGGAGCATCTGCCCAAGACGTCGCAGGTAGTATCCTACCGCTTTGAAGAAAAGTTCGAGCAGTATTATGAGGAAGGCTACGAGGCGGTAGTTTGCGTACTTATAAACTCCACAGGCTCACAGACCTATAATAACGCCATAATGGCAAAGGAAAATCTCCTTAAGGAGCGTCCCGAGATGGCAAGCATGAGAATCGAGATAGTCGATACCCATTGCTATTCCGTAGGCTATGCTTACCCTGTAGTAGAAGCCTGCAAGAAGATAAAGGCAGGTCAGAGTCTTGATATGGTGCTGGCATATCTTGAGGATATGTTCAACTGTGTTGAAACCTACCTTATCGGCTTTGAATTAAGACATATGAAGAAGTCAGGCAGAATCAATGCGGCGGCGGCATTTTTAGGCGAGCTTATGGGACTTAAGCCTATAATCTCCCTTATCGACGGCGTCAGCGAGGTAGTAAAAAAGAGCCGTGGCGACAAGAAGGCTATAGCAGACGCAGTAGATTATATAGCAAGCAGAGCAAAGCCCGGTACACCCTGGCAGTTCTTACGCACCACCGAAACGGAAAACGAGGATGAATTCATAAGGCAATACACCGCAAAGGTCGGCTATCCCCCTGCAATGATAAGCTATGCAGGTGCGGCGGTATCCTCAAATACAGGTCCTCACACCCTCGGCATCGTAATCCGTGGCGAAGCAAGACGCTAGCGGCGTGCCGCCGCAGGCAGTTCCGCCCTTTTTACAGTTTCAGGAGTGTAAAGAATAGCGAAACGGGCGGGGACAACACCTTCGGCGAAATGAGAAGATAGCCGTGGGTTGCACCCACGGGCAATTCCGCCCTTTTTTACAGTTTCAGGAGTGTAAAGAATAGTGAAACGGGCGGTTTCACATATCAGGGTGATTGATGTATTATAAAAGGAAAAAGCGTTCAGATTTCTGAACGCTTTTTTACTTGTTTGGGTGGTAAATTGAAATTTGCTATGCAAATTTCAAAGTGAAGTTTTTGCTCCGCAAAAGTGAAGGAGTGAAGCGAGCCTTCGGCTCGTGAAGTTGCGCCTCACGGCGCAGATGTGGAATCAATTGCCTACGGCAATTGATACCACAACATTTGCCGAAGGCAAATATTTCATCCGCCAAAGGCGGATTTCATCAAAACCGGAGGTTTTGATTTCACCGTGCCATAGGCACGATTTCATTTTGAAATTTGTCCCCGACA
>JAFQUH010000008.1 GCA_017408635.1 Ruminiclostridium sp.
GTTGACGAAGTAAGCAAAAATGCTTTTAGAGAGCCGTTTAAGGCTCTCTAAAACTTTTATATCACTATTTCGTGTATATCCACAAATTCGTTACAAGTTACCAGCATTTTTGCGGTGCGTGAGTTTGTCTTCAGTCTGAGCCGTGAAGAAAAATCTTCACGGGTTATACCTCTTTTATATAAGCTCAAGCGCCTGCTCAATATCCTTTATGATATCGTCTGCATTCTCAAGACCGATTGATAATCTGATAAGATCGGGTGCTACACCGGCTTCTCTTAACTGCTCGTCGGACATCTGTCTGTGAGTATGGCTTGCAGGGTGTAAAAGACAGGTCTGACTGTCTGCAACGTGAGTTGCGATAGTGCAGAGCTTTAAGCTATCCATAAACTTGATGGACTGATCTCTGCCGCCCTTGATACCGAAGCACATTACACCGCAGGAGCCGTTAGGCAGATACTTCTTTGCAAGTGCATTGTAATCGTCGCTTTCTAAATCGGGATAGTGTACCCAGGCAACCTTTTCGTTGTTCTTTAAGTAGGTTGCAACCTTGAGAGCATTCTCGCAATGTCTTTTCATTCTTAAATGGAGAGTTTCAAGACCGATATTGATATAGAATGCATTCTGGGGTGACTGGATGCAACCGAAATCTCTCATAAGCTGGGAGGTAGCCTTTGTGATGTATGCCGCCTTGCCGAACTTTGTTGTATAAGTGATGCCGTGATAGGATTCGTCGGGAGTTGTAAGACCGGGGAATTTATCTGCATACTTATCCCAGTCAAAGTTACCGCTGTCAACGATGCAACCGCCTACGCTTATGCCGTGACCGTCAATGTACTTTGTTGTGGAGTGGGTAACGATATCTGCGCCCCATTCAAAGGGACGGCAGTTTATAGGTGTTGCAAAGGTGTTGTCTATGATAAGGGGAACACCCACCTTGTGAGCAACTCTTGCGAACTTTTCAAAGTCAAATACTGTTACTGTGGGGTTTGTGATGGTTTCACCGAAGATAGCCTTTGTGTTGGGACGAACCAGCTTTAAAAGCTCTTCTTCAGAAATATTCTGATCAACAAAGGTGCATTCGATACCCATCTTCTTCATTGTAACGCCGAAGAGGTTATATGTTCCGCCGTAGATTGCAGAAGAGGAAATGAAGTGATCGCCCGCTTCGCATATATTGAAAATTGCGAAGAAGTTAGCCGCCTGACCTGAAGAAGTCAGCATTGCCGCATAACCGCCCTCTAAAGCACAGATTCTTGCTGCCGCACTGTCGTTTGTGGGATTCTGCAGACGGGTGTAGAAATAGCCGCTTGCTTCAAGGTCGAAGAGCTTGCCCATAGCGTCGCTTGTATCATACTTGAAGGTCGTGCTCTGGTAGATGGGGAGCTGTCTTGGCTCACCCTGTTTGGGTGTCCAGCCTGTATGAAGGCATTTTGTATCAATATGTGTATCCATTGTTATCACCTGCGCTGAATTTCAGCGCCCTTTCTTTTTCTTTAAGCTAATGATATCACAAAATATAGGATATGTAAAATATATAATTATAATGTTTGATATAGCTTTTTGCTATATCAGGCTTTTAAGTATTTCGGTATAGGTTTCGGCATAGAGGGATAATCTGACGTTGTTTCTTGTAATGATTCCAATTCTTATTTCCTCATCGCTGATAAGCGGCTTTGATATTATATCCTTACCGTTTAAGTCCTCGTTTATGATACCAGTACCGATGGTATATCCGTCAAGACCGATAAGCAGATTTGATAAAGTCGCTCTGTCGCTTATCTTGATATTCTTCGGTCTTATATATTCGCTTAAGATCTCCTCCGAATAGTAAAAGGAATTATGCTCGCCCTGTTCAAAGGAAAGGTAAGGGTACTCGGAAAGCTCTTCAAGTGTCAGCACGTCCTTTTTGGCAAGAGGGTGCATTGAGCTTATGAACACTCTCGGAGTAAGGGTAAAAAGCTCCTCAAAGGATAAGGAATACTGTCTTAACAGCTTATCTATAATAGGTCCGTTTGCCTTTGATTTATAAAGTATACCTATCTCGCTTTTCATTCTGCTTACGTCGTCTATGATTTCATAGGTCTGGGTTTCTCTTAACATAAAATCGTAATGGGCGGAATCAAAGCGCTTTATAACCTCTACAAAGGCTTTTACTGCAAAGGGATAATGCTGGGTGGATACGGAAAACCTGGGACTTGCTCCGCTTTGCTTTAAGAATCTTTCCTCAAGCAAGCCATACTGCTGAAGCACCTGCCGTGCATAGCCCAAAAATTCACCGCCTCTTGCAGATACGATAACGCCCTTGTTGGTTCTTTCAAAAATCGTGAACTGTAGCTCGTTTTCAAGCTCCTTGACAGAGTTTGTAAGGCTTGGCTGGGATATAAAAAGCTCCTGCGCCGCACGGCTTATATTACCCTTTTCGGCAATGGTGACCATATATTTAAGCTGCTGCAGAGTCATAGACGCATCTCCTTTGTTATAGTATTTTGCTATAATGAGATTGTAACATATATCTGATATAAAATCAAGTGACAAATTGAAATTTTGCGGCGAGCCGCCGCTCCCAATTCCGCCTTTAAATATGTTTGTGGTCGGCGTAACCTCGTTGACGGCGGGGATAAACAATTGTGGTTATTTCAATTTGTTAAATCACCCACAAATGCCGATATAAACGGGGCGTCGGGGACGTCGCCCCCTACATTTCTTTTATAAAATCTTGTGGCAATTCAAAATAATAAAAGGCTCGCAATCTCCGTATTACACGGGGCTTGGGGCGAAGCCCCAAACAAGGTCGCAGGGGCGGTAGCCCCCGATCTTTCCCCCTTTCCTCAGGGGAAAGGGGGTTAGGGGGATTGGGGCTACAATAACCCGAGCGGAGCGACAAATTTCAATTTGACGGGCAGATTGTTATAATATAAATAACGGGGTGTCCCGGACGCCCCGTATAAATCATCTTCTTTATTTTTTGCTTTCAGCCTTTTTCAGCTTTTCACGTTTTGTATTGAATTTATCCCTTGCGATAAAATCTTTTGTTTCCTTCACCACAACGCCGCTGAGTAAGAACAACGCCACGAGGTTCGGGAACGCCATAAGTCCGTTGCAGATATCCGCAATGCTCCATACCGCAGAGGCGGTAAGATAGGGAGCGCTGAATATTGCCGCAATGTAGAGGAACTTGAATATTTTAAGCGCAAGCTCTTTTTTATGATCGCCCCAGAGATATTCAAGACAACGCTCGGAATAATAATTCCAGCCGAGTATTGTTGTGAAGGCGAAGAAGGCAAGACAGGTCATAAGTATAAAGCTAGTGATACTTTCCGGTAAAAACCACAGACCGTGGTCAAAGGCATATGCCGTAACGTTTACGCCCTCCAGCAATTTTCCTGCCGCATCGGTAGCCTGCCATGCGCCGGTAATTACTATTGAAAGTCCTGTCATTGTGCAGATGATGATAGTGTCAATAAAGGTACCCGTCATAGATACGAGTCCCTGCCTTGCAGGCTCGTTTGTTCTTGCTGCTGCCGCCGCAATGGGAGCAGAGCCAAGACCTGATTCGTTGGAGAAGATACCTCTTGCGATACCCTTCTGCATCGCTACTATAATAGAACCTATCGCACCGCCGGTTACTGCCGCAGGGTTGAAGGCGCCCTCGAATATGGTAGCAAAGGCGGAAGGAATCTTATCTATATTTGATAAAAGCAGGGTAAGGCAGGTTACTACGTAAATAATCGCCATAAAGGGTACTACGAATTCGGACACCTTGGTTATTCTCTTGATACCGCCGATAATAACCAGCGCCGCAAATACCGTTACCACAGCACCTCCTATAAGAGCCGCCACGGAATAATTTGTGCCGAAGAGATTTACCATACTTGTCTTTTCGGGATCGAAAAAGCTCTGTACTACGTCGGTTATACCATTGCACTGGGTTATAGTACCGATACCCAGCAGACCAGCCAGAACTCCGAATATGGCGAATAACTTTGCAAGCCATCTGAATTTCTTTCCCAGTCCCTTTTCTATGTAGTAGAAAGGACCACCGAGAATATGTCCGTCTTTATCTACGGTACGGTATTTTACTGCCAGCAGACCTTCGGCATATTTTGTAGCCATACCGAAAAAGGCGGCTACTATCATCCAGAATAAAGCACCCGGTCCGCCCGCCGCAATTGCGGTGGCAACACCGACAATGTTTCCTGTGCCGATGGTAGCGGAAAGGGCAACGCAGAGCGCACCAAAGCTGGAAACCTCGCCCTTGCCTCCTTCTTCATCCCTGAACATGAACTTGAAGGCTTTGGGTAACTTTATTATCTGTAACAGCTTTAAGCGGACTGTAAGCAGGATACCTACCGCAATAATGAGTATTATCAGCGGTAAGCCCCAGACAAATTCGCTTATTTTAGCTAATATTTCGTCAAAGGACATAATGCCTCCTGTTAAATTTTTGTCATTTATAGTCGGAATATTAAGCCGCCTGTACAGACGGCTTAGTATCTGAATTACATACCGAGAGCAGACTTAAGAGCTTCTGTCTTGTCTGTCTTTTCCCAGGCTACGCCGAGGTCTTCTCTGCCCATATGACCGTATGCCGCTAAAGGACGATACTTTGTATTTCTTAAGTTCAGAGCTTCGATAATAGCCGCAGGTCTTAAGTCGAATACCTTGTTTACGGCGTCGGCAATGATATGATCGCTGGTTACGCCTGTGCCGAAGGTATCAACTAAAACGGATACAGGCTTTGCAACGCCGATAGCATATGCAAGCTGAACCTCGCAACGCTTTGCAAGTCCTGCCGCTACGATGTTCTTTGCAACGTAGCGAGCAGCATAAGCCGCACTTCTGTCAACCTTTGTGGGATCCTTGCCGGAGAAGGCACCGCCACCGTGTCTGCCTACGCCACCGTAGGTATCAACGATGATCTTTCTACCCGTAACGCCGCTATCACCCTGAGGACCGCCTACTACGAATCTACCTGTAGGGTTGATGAGGTACTTTGTATTATCATCAAGGAATTCTGCGGGAACAGTAGTCTTTACTACCTTTTCGATAATATCCTTTTCAAGCACCTTCATATCTATGTAAGCCTTGTGCTGGGAGGATACTACGATAGTATCGATTCTTGCCGCCTTGCCGTCTATGTATTCGACTGTTACCTGTGTCTTACCGTCGGGGAGGAGGTAACTGAGCTCGCCTGACTTTCTTACCTCTGTCAGCTTCTTGGATAAAGCGTGAGCTAAAGAGATGGATAAGGGCATAAGCTCCTTTGTTTCGTCGCAGGCATAACCGAACATCATACCCTGGTCGCCGGCACCTGTATCGCAGGCATTTTCGCTTCTGCCTTCAAGAGCGTTGTTTACGCCCATAGCAATATCAGGGCTCTGCTCGTCAATAGAAGTAAGCACTGCACAGGTGTTGCAGTCAAAGCCGTACTCTGCATTATCATAGCCGATTTCCTTAACTACGCTTCTTACGATCTTGGGGATATCGATATCCGCAGTAGTTGTGATCTCGCCCATTACGAGTACCATACCTGTTGTTGTAGCAGTTTCGCAGGCAACTCTTGCCATCTTGTCCTGCTCTAAAATAGCGTCAAGAACACCGTCTGAAACCTGATCGCAGATCTTGTCGGGATGTCCTTCTGTTACACTTTCTGATGTGAATAAAAATTTTGACATCTTAATTTTCCTTTCTTTTTATAACCTTTGTTTTCTGCATTAAAAAAAGCCCCTTTCGGAGCGTACCTTATACGGCTTGCTCCTTATCTTTCGGTAAAAACCGTAGGAATTAGCACCATTTTTCACGTAAGCCTTTATAAGTGAAACGGTTGCTGGGTTTACGGAGCCTGACTCCTTTTCTTAAAAGAAATGTAAACCACTCTTGATAAGGGAATTTTCCAAATATTATTTTAGCATATATAAGGTGTGTTGTCAAGAAAAATCAAAGCATTTCTATGATTTTCATACATTTTTCCATCGGCATATGCCTTAATCTTACTCTTTTGTTACTGTAACCCCTTAAATAAAAGCAGATATCGGCAATATTCTTCCTTTTCTGAAATATATTCTGACGTATCCTTATTTTATTACATTTTTTACACATTGTAATAAAACTGTTCTTTTTTACTCCTTGGAGAGTACAAAGGGTGATATTTTCCCCCTTCATACAGATATAACTATACCGATATTTGTTCATATTTACAAAAACAAGGAACAAGGATAAAATGCCGATAAATAGCGGAAAAAGGAAGATTATCAGCGGAAAAGCCAGCAAAAGAGCAATAATGCAGACGGCTACAGAGCTGATAAAGGCGATTATCCATTTTGTAATATAGCTCGATATGGCACATTTTGGGGAACGGATAGTATTTTCGCTATTGAGGTGTGTTAAATTGTCGGTTTTAATAATCGGGAATATCAGCGGAATATCGTACTTTCCCTCGCCGAAACCGTTGATTCCTGCATACAGAGAGTAAAAATTCCTAAAAAATATACTTTCCGTCAACAAAATATACCCTATATTTTCTTTTTTTGAGTTTATCCGATAGAAAATCCGTCTGAATATCCCTCGTTTAATAAGCAGGATATCATCCTTTTCGTATATTTTCATTCCCGATACTGACGCCGCCTCCAACAGAAGGGCGGCTATTCTCACTACAAGCAGAGCAATTCCGATAAAGATAAGAAGGGACGGAATATCCTTTATATGCTCCGACAATGCCGAAAGATTGTCCTCGGTCAGCTTTCTGATGGTTCTGCCTGTAACGATGCCCGAAAAGGAAAATAACGCCGCTATAAGCAGAAAGCCGCCCTTGTTATCTCCGAAGATAAGAGCGTGAAGGAGCGGTTTTGACTTGTAGCTGCATAATAATTTTTCGTCGGAAAAGTATTTGTTCTTTATTTTTTCGGCAGTCTTTTTTGTAATATATATGCTGATTATCGGCTTTTTTGAGGGATTTTCATATACTCGGAGTATAAAACACGAAAATATTACAGAAAAGGGGTTGTGCCACAGCTTTATGCAACTGATATTCCTGTCAAAAACCGTCACGTTTTTACGAATCAGCAGACCTTTTCTGAAGGTGATGCTATTTTCATCTGTTCTGATAAAGGTGAACATCCATCTTGAAAAGGCGTGGAGCAGTAGAATTATTATAACGGAAATATCCGCCTCATACCCCCTGAAAGCATTCTGATAGTCAAAGCCGAAAGCCAGAACAGTTCTTACGACGGGGAGTAAAAGCACCCAGAAATATTTCCTCAAGGAGAACAGTACGGTTAGAAAATGTGAGCGGTGAAAATCTTTCATAGAAAACCCTTCGTAATTTCAAAAAAAGTTATAAATATGGCACAAAATTTCTTGCAAATATGAGCAAAAAATGATATACTATAATAGTATAATTATTTTTTAGTAGGAACAAAGAATTTATGCGCCCGTGAGAGAAAAATATTCGGGTGAAACGGAGAAGAAAATGAGCTTCATAACCTTAAACGAGATAACAAAGCAATATCATATGGGTGATATAACCATAAACGCCAATGACAAGGTAAGCTTTGAAATTGAAAAGGGTGAATTTGCCATAGTTGTAGGACCTTCGGGTAGCGGTAAGACAACGGTACTTAACATTCTGGGCGGTATGGATACTGCCACCTCGGGAGATTTTTACGTAGACGGCACAAGAATAAGTGCCTATAGCAGAAAGGAGCTTATCTCCTACAGAAGATTTGATATAGGCTTTATTTTTCAGTTCTACAATCTTATACCCAATCTTACCGCAAAGGAGAATATCGAGCTTTCTACCCAGACGGTAAGGGATTTTATACCCGCTGAAGAGATACTGAAAAAGGTCGGACTTGCCGAAAGAATGAATAATTTCCCTGCCCAGCTTTCAGGCGGTGAGCAGCAGAGAGTGGCTATAGCAAGAGCCCTTGCAAAAAAGCCGAAGTTATTACTCTGTGACGAGCCTACCGGTGCGCTGGACTATAACACGGGTAAAATGATATTAAAACTGTTACAGGATACCTGCAGAGAAGAAAAAATGACGGTGGTACTGGTTACCCACAACTCTGCAATATGTCCTATGGCTGACAGAGTTATAAGAATGAAAAGCAGTAAGGTGCGTGAGATAATCGTAAACGAAAACCCCACCCCCGTTGAAGAGATAGAATGGTAAGGGGTTACTGCTTATGAAAAATACAATGCTGAAAAATGCCTTTTCGGAAATCAGAAAGACGAAAAACCGTTTTTTCTCCATTTTCGGAATAATTGCCATAGGCACAGGCTTTTTCTCGGGACTTCTTGCCTCCGCTCCTGATATGAGGATGACGGCGGACAGTTATTATGATGAACAGAATCTGATGGATTTCAGAATAGTTTCCACCTACGGCTTCAGCGAAAGCGATATCGAAGAACTGGAAAAGATAGAGGGACTTGATATACACCCAGGATATTTTACTGACGTTTTTATCGGTACAGACGGCTCTGACAAGGTGGCGAGGGTATATTCTCTTGATGAGATGGGGGAAAATAATTCTCACAGTTCATTATGGCTCACCGAGGGAAGATTCCCCGAAAACGAAAACGAATGTCTTATTGACGCAGGAAAGCTGGTTACGGGCTACGAGCTTGGTGATAAAATAACGCTCGGTGGCGACAGTTCCTTTGACGTATCGGACACTCTGGAAAATACCGAATATACGGTAGTCGGAAGATTTGACAGTCCTATGTTCATCTCCGATACGGAGCGAGGAAATACCACGATAGGTACAGGCTCTGTAAATATGCTTATCTATATCCCCAAGGAAAATTTCAAGACCGAAGTATATACCCAGGTGTTTGTTACCTGCGACGATCTTCGTGATATGGATTGTTATACCGACGAGTACGAGGGCTTTCGTGATAATATCACCGATAAGCTGAAAGACACGGCAAAGGTAAGAGAAAATGAACGCCTTCAGGAAATAAAGCAGGAGGCAAAGGATAAGATAGCCGAGGCAAGAGCCGAGCTTGCAAAGGAAAAGGCTAAAATATACGCCGAGATTGCTGATAACGAAAAAAAGCTCCTTGATGCAAAGAAGGAAATAGACGACGGCGAAAAGGAGCTTGCCGAGGGTGCCCAGACTTTAAAGGACAGTAAAGCAGAGCTTGACGATGCAAAGATTCAGCTTGACGAGGGCAAGGCACAGCTTGACGAGGCGGAACAGACTCTGAAGGACGGTAAGGCGGAGCTTGATAAGGGCAAGGCGGAGCTTGATAAGGCAAAGACCGAGCTTGATAAGGGCAAGGCGGAATTAGAGGAAAAAGAGCCTGAAATAGAAGAGGGCAGAAAACAACTTGAAGACGCCAAAGCTCAGCTTGACGAGGCTAAAAAGCAGCTTGACGAAGGCAAGGCGCAGCTTGATGAAACAAAGCCGCTTATCGAATTTTTGGGCGGTATCGTGGAAAGTCTTGAAAACAGTCCGCTTAATTCCGACGCCCTGACGGCTCTTGTAGATACGGCGGAAAAGCTGGGCGTTCTAGATAAGGAAGCGGCAGAGGAGTTAAGACCGCTCTTTGACGGAACAAAAACGATTGACGAAATAAAGAAGATATATTCTGATTATAAAAAGCAGTACGATGACGGACTTGCACAGTATGAAAGCGGCCTTAAGCAGTATAACGACGGTTATGCCGAGTACGAAAAGGGCAAGGCTGAATTTGACGAGGGCTATAAGCTCTACGAGGACGGCAAGAAGCAGATAGAAAAAGGCTATGACGCCTATTATGACGGACTTTTTCAGTATTACGACGGACTTTCCCAGTATTATATGGGATATGCCGAATATAAAGAAGGCAAGGACGCCTACGAAAAAAATTACCTCCTTTACGAAAGCGGACTTAAGCAGTACGAAGAAGGACTGAAGCAGTTTGAGGACAGCGAAAAGCTCTTTAACGAAGGCAAAAAGGAATATGAAGATGGCGTAAAGGCTTTAGAGGACGGCAAAAAAGAGGCTGACGAAAAATTTGCCGAGGCTGAAGAGGAAATAGACAAGAACGAAAAGGAAATAGAGGAGCTTAGCGAAATCGAGTGGTACGTATTTACCCGTGATGATAATCCAGGCTATACCGAATACGGCGAAAACGCTCTTCGTATAAGTCATATAGCGGTAGTTTTCCCCTTGTTCTTTGTTATGATTGCGGCACTTGTCTGCCTTACCACAATGACCAGAATGGTGGATGAACAGCGTACCCAGATAGGCACCCTAAAGGCGCTGGGCTACAGTAATTTCTCCATTATGACAAAATATATAATCTACGCCGCTCTGGCATCCGCCTTTGGTGCGCTGGTGGGAACGCTTGTGGGACTGAAATTATTCCCGGGTGTAATTATAATAGCCTACGGCATGATGTATAAGCTCCACGCACTTGTGATGCCCTATGACCTTGCTCTTATGGGACTTGTAATTCTGGCGGCGGTGCTTCTGGTACTTGTCACGGTTTACTTTGCCTGCTCGGCGATACTCCGTGAGCAACCCTCCCAGCTTATGCGCCCCAAGGCACCGAAGACGGGTAAGAAGATATTACTTGAAAAAATCGGCATCATCTGGAAGCGTCTTTCCTTCAGTCAGAAGGTAACGATGCGAAATCTTTTCAGATATAAAAGAAGAATGTTTATGACGGTCGTAGGTATTGCAGGCTGTACCGCCCTTGTGCTGACAGGCTTTGGTATCTATGACAGTGTAAGCGATATCCTTAATAAGCAGTTTGATGAAATAAGCCTTCATACAGGTATGGCGGTTTATTCCGACGAGGGCGAGGAAAAGGCTGATACCGACAGTATAAGAACGCTCCTTCGTGATAAGGATATGGATACTATTGACGTCTATATAAAGAATTTAAACGTCAAGGCAAAGGGCAATTCTACCGATAGCAGTATTTTCGTAGTACGTGACAATGACGAGCTTGAAAAGTGCGTTAACGTAAAGGACCGTATCAGCGGCGAAAAATACAGTCTTACCGATGATGGAATAATTATAAATGAAAAGCTGGCTACTCTGCTCGGAAACGTGCAGAAGGGCGAAGAGATAACGGTATATATTTCCGATACCGAAACGGTCTTAATGAAGGTAACCGATATCTGCGAAAATTACGCAGGACATTATCTTTACGTATCGGAGGAATACTATAAAAACACCGTAGGCGAGGACGTTCCTTATAACAGTATGTTCTTTGTGGCAAAGGAAGGCACAGAGCTTTCCGACAGGGAAAGGGATGAGCTTGCCTCCCGTCTTATGAAGGTAGACGGAATGATGGCGGTAAGCTATAAGAGAGCCACGGAGGGTACCTTTACAAAGATGCTGGAATCCTTGCTCTTTGTAATTGTCCTGCTTATAGTAAGTGCGGGTGCGCTTGCCTTTATCGTACTTTATAATCTTACGAATATCAACATAAACGAGCGTATAAGAGAGATTGCTACTCTCAAGGTACTGGGCTTCTACGATAAGGAAACCTCCGTTTACGTGTTCCGTGAGATAATGCTGCTGACTCTTATAGGCTCGGGCGCAGGACTCTTGCTTGGCAGAACCTTACTCGATTTCGTTGTAAAGACGATAGAAATCGATATGGTAATGTTCGGCAGAGAGGTGCATTTATTCAGTTTTGTTATATCGGTAGCGATAACACTTGTATTTGCGGTGATAGTTATGCTGGTTATGCATAGGCACCTTAAAAATATTGACATGGTTGAGGCTCTGAAGAGCGTCGAATAAAAATGAAAGGGATGGTGACTGATGAAGTTAGGTCAGGCGTTAATGCTTGCCGCGTCAGCCGCAGCCGCAGCGGGAGCGGCTGTATATGCAAAGAAAAAACTCGATGATAAGGGTAAGAAGGAGGGCGAAAGGCTCCCAAAATGGAAGACCTTACCCCAGGATACCGAGGTCATAACGCCACGGAAGAATCCTGTCAGACAAAGAGTTGTAAAACCCGAAATTATAGAAGTTGAAAAGACGGATAATGAAATAGTATCCCAGCTTGCAAGGGATATAGAAATAGTATCGGCAGAAGCAGAGCCTGAAAAAGAACCTTTAGCTGAGGTAGAAGAAATTGCGGCGGCTGAAATAAAGGTACAGCAGGAAGAACCAGCGGTTGAAGAGGCTGTTCCTGAAGAGAAGAAGCCTGCTACCCAGAAAAAGCCAAAGCAGAAGAAGTACTACGCTCCCGTTGACTTTACTTTTACAGAGGAAGCAGACGAAGCACCTGTCAGCTTTGAAAACGTTATGGAGCATTTCAAAGAGGTGGAGCTTACCGAAGAGGAAAAGCAGTACTATGTACCTGCCGACGAAGAAGCTCGTGACGAAGCCGATGCAGAAAGCTACGCTGAAATAGAAGAGGAAGAAAAGAGCATATTCGAGAGCTTCCTTGATGAGCCTGTAGAAGAAAGAACGGAAGAAATTCCCGACGAGCAGGATCACGAGGAAGAGGTTATGCAGGATGACAACGAACAGCAGGCATTCCAGGATTTTGCCTCCGCCGTTGCTCCCGTTCCTCTGGTAGTTAACGAAGTAACCGCCATCCCCGAAAGCGAGGCGGAGCGCATAACCTCCGAATCGGCACAGATTCCTTCCATAGACGAGATTCCCGCTCTTGTACCCGAAGAAGAAGCACCCGTAATAGAAGAAACGGTATGGATGCCCGAAGCAATAGCTTCTGAAGCTCCCGCAGTTGAAGAGGTTGACGAAGCACCCGCAATTGAAGAGGTTGCAGAAGCTCCCGCAGTTGAGGAGATTGACGAAGCTCCCGTAGTCGAACAGGTTGCAGAAGCACCTGCAGTTGAAGACGTTGCAGAAACTCCTGTAGTCGAAGCAGTTGCAGAAGAGCCCGCAGTTGAAGAGATTGCAGAAGCTCCCGCAGTTGAAGAGGTTGCAGAAGAGCCCGCAATTGAACAGATTGTTGAAGCTCCCGTATTTGAAGAGGTTGCAGAAGCTCCCGTAGTCGAAGCAGTTGCAGAAGAGCCCGTAGTTGAACAGGTTGACGAAGCACCCGCAGTTGAACAGGTTGCAGAAGAGCCCGTAGCTGAAGAGATTGCAGAAGCTCCCGCAGTTGACGAGGTTGCTGAAGCTCCCGCAGTTGAACAGGTTGACGAAGCTCCCATAGTCGAACAGATTGTTGAAGCACCCGCAGTTGAACAGGTTGCAGAAGAGCCCGTAATCGAAGAGGTTGACGAAGCTCCCGTATTTGAAGAGGTTGCAGAAGCACCTGTATTTGAAGA
>JAFQUH010000143.1 GCA_017408635.1 Ruminiclostridium sp.
AGGAGGGACGCCGGTCCTTCCTTCGTGAGTTCGAATCTCACCTATTTTACGTGCCTTGTGAAATACGAAAGGAGAAAAAGTTATGTTAAACTACTTAAAAAACGAAGCAAATAAAACCTATACCGAAAACGGTGCGGTGGCTTTCAGCACCACAGAGTCTGATTGCCTTGACCTTTTTTCTTCTATCGGTGCTATGCGCCATAGAAGTGAAGGTGATATTATTTCTGCCTTTATAAAGGCGTATACCGAGAACAGAGAGCTTGCTCTCAAAACTCTGTTTTACGCCAGAGACGTAAGAGGCGGACTCGGTGAGCGCAGAGTTTTCCGTATCATCCTTAAATGGCTTGCGGAAAACGATAGCTCTGTCGTTGTAAGAAATCTCGGCAATATCGCAGGGTACGGCAGATACGACGATCTTCTTTCCCTTTTTGACACACCCGTTGAAAAGGCGATGCTTGACTACATAAAGACAGTAGTAGGTGACGATCTTCACGCTATAAATCACGGCGGCGAGGTTTCTCTTCTCGGTAAGTGGCTCCCTTCCGTCAATGCGTCCTGTGAGGCTACCAAACGTAAGGCGAAGAAAGTCGCAAAGCATCTTGAAATGAGCGAAAGAATCTACAGACTGTTTCTTACCGAAACGAGAGCGAGAATCAGAATAATCGAAAATAATCTTCGCAGAAGGGATTATACCTTCGATTATTCAAAGCAGCCCTCCAAGGCTATGCTGAAATACCGTAAGGCGTTTATCCGCAATGACAGAGAACGCTACGTACAGTTCCTTCACAGAGTAGAAAGAGGCGAAGCAAAGCTCAATGCCGACACCCTTATGCCCTATGAGCTTGTACACCCTTACGTAAGCTCGGGCTGGACTGGTAAGTGCTTTATGAGAAGCATTTCCGAAGAGGAAAAGCGCTCTCTGAACGCCACCTGGAGCTCTCTTCCCGTATATGATACGGACGAGGATGTGCTCCCCGTAATAGATACCTCCGGCTCGATGTACTGGAACGTATCTCCCTCTCCCGCCTCCGTAGCACTCTCTCTTGGACTGTATTTTGCGGAGCATAACAAGGGTGCATTCAGAAACCACTTCATCGAGTTTTCAAATAAGCCTCAGCTTATCGGAATAAAGGGCGATACCTTTGCCGACAGACTGCGATACGTGGCGTCCTTCAACGAGATTGCCGATACCAATCTCGAAGCGGTGTTCACTCTCATCCTCGATACAGCCGTCAAGAACGGACTGAAGCAGGAAAGTCTGCCCAAAAAGCTACTCATTGTTTCCGATATGGAATTCAATTATTGTGTAAGCGGTGCAGATGAAAGCGTGTTCGAGAATGCGAAAAGACGCTTTGAGGAGAAAGGCTATACTCTTCCCGAGGTCATATTCTGGAACGTGGCTTGCCGTAACGATCACCGACCTGTTACAAAAAACGAGCAGGGCGTGTGTCTTGTTTCAGGCTGTACGCCCAGAATATTCTCGGCGGTAGTCGATAATAAGCTCTCCGAGCTTACTCCCTACAAGGTGATGCTGGAGATTCTCGGTAGCGAGCGTTACGACGCCGTTGCCGCATAAAACAAATCCGAAGAAGGCTTTCCTTCTTCGGATTTGCTGTTGATGCGTTAAACATAATCATAGCGGAGCGCTGAATTATAATTCAAACTCCATCTGCCTTTTCAGCCTTTCGATAATAAGATTTCTGAAATGCTCCGGCTCTGTCACCTCTACCATAGGACCAAAGCCGAGTATTCTTATAACCAGCTCAGTTTCATCATCCTTGTCATAGACGATATGTACCGTATAGTGCATATCGTCGATTTTTTCTGCCCTTTTTTCAAAGTGTGCAAAATGTAAAAGACATCTTTCAAGAGCATTTCTCCTATCGGTAATTCGCAGAGTGACCGTTCTGCTCTTGCTTTCATTCTTTTCAGGGAAGGAAGGCTCCTTGTTTTTGCTTTCCTTACAGCTGATTATTCTTGCAAGATTTATGGTATCGTAATTGCCCTTACCGATACCGATAAGTCGCATTTTATCATCCTTTTCAGAGTATTCCAGCCTTTTCCCGAGCATAGTGACGGATATTTCTTCGCCCCTTCTGTTATACATCCTGATATCAAGGGGAGTTTTGCTTTTCACGGCGGAAAGAATAGTCCTGAAGCGCTCTATATAGCCTTCATCGGTAAAATCATCCCCATCCGAATATCTGTCGTATATAACATAATCATCAGGCGTGAATAAAGGCTCTGTATCAGGAAATAACTCTTCGTAATTTCCGAAAAGCCTTACCCTCGGATCCATAAAAACCGCCTTCAGCCAGCTTTTTTCTATATTTGTAAGCGGCATTGTGGGATTATGCTTTATCGGGGTAGTCATATCGGCTTTCATAAGCTGCCATTTTTCGCTTTTTAAGGAGGGCAGAACTGTCAGCATACTTTCGGCAAAGGCGTTTTCGCTGACTATTTCGGATAGTCTTTTTTCATTTTTCTCACCCTTTATAAGCTCTCTTATTATCCTTGCTACCGCATTGTAGTAGGCGGAATATAATTCGCTGAATATCATTACTCTGCCTCCTCTATGCCGTAAAGTCTGCACATTCTTTTTATATCGTCCTTAAAGAGCTGCTCGGTTTCACGGGATTCAAAACGTATATCCTTTATCCTGCAGATAAAGGTTCTTATCCAGGGGATAAGCTCGCTTTCATCATAAACCTTGGCAGAAAAGCGGTAGGTGTTGTCATCTATTTTCTCGACCTTGCCCGTTCGCTTTTCTCTTTCAAGCCTTCGTATTATATGCTTTTCATCCTCTCCCACCTGAACAGTAAATTCTACGTGATGGGTTTTCTCGTTGCCCAGAGTAGTTTTACCTGCATTTACACCCCACATATTTTCCTGCATTCTCGTAAGCTCGTTTCTTAATTCGTCAAAGCGGGGAGTGGGATTTTCTATCTTTATATCTGACAGATAGTCTATGCGGTAAGACCTTATAGAATTCCATTCCATATGGTAGCATAAAAGATGTTGTCTGCCGTTTTGTGCGCTTATAAATATCTTTAAGGGGATTACTCTTATAGTTATCGGAGTATCATTCCTACGACTTAAATTCGTCATAGTAATGACGGATTTCTGCCTGATAGCCATAAACAGCTTCGCTAAAACGTCGCTGTCTATTGCGCTTGTTATGTAATGATGCTTGAAGCTGAAAATATCGTTTTCCTTTTCCGTCTTGTCAAGGAGAAAGGAGCCGATAACTCCGCAGGGCGCAGTTTCGGAAAAGAAATTCAGAATATCCGTGATATCAGAAAACTCCTCGTCACAGGCTCTGCTATAAAGCATTTTTTTACCCTGCTTTTCGGCGGTGATAATGCCAAGCTCCGTATATTCCTTCAGTTTTTTTCTGACGGTGGATTCGTCAAATACCATAGGCTCTGAAAAATCGGAAAGGTATATATCTATCTGCTCTAAAATTTCGGGTAATGAAAGGGAAATATCAGGCGAATGAAGAATATCGAAAAGTATGAAATGAAGCATTATATCCTTATCGGTAAAGCTCTTTGCTTTAAGCGTTCTGAAAAAAGGATTATGCTCTATTCTGCGGCTGTCTATTGAGATAAAGACGTTCTTTCCCTCGCTTGTACGGACAAAGCTCATATAATCCTGAAGCCAGCTTTCTATTCTGCGCCTTTCGTCATCATAGGAACGGGCGCTCTTTTTGTCATATTCACTTCTGTTTTTAAAGCCGTAGATATAGAATTCCCTCATATAGCTACGCACCTTTTCATAATTCTTGATAAGCTCGCTGTAAGCAGACATATTTTCACCTCCCGTATTTTTCTTATAACCATTTTACCACCTTACACCCGATTAGTCAATACAGCAAAACCGCAGAGCAACGTCTGTTACTCTGCGGTCAGACCGAAGACAAACTCACGCACCGCAAAAATGCGTAAAATTCTGTACTTATCTTGCGAGCATACAAAACATTAATACAAAAGTTTAGGGAAGCCGAAAACGGCTTCCCTAAAGCATTTTTGCTTACTTTGTCAACAGTCATCTACCGTACCTTATGCGAACACTATGTTGTGCGTCGTCCTGACGCACTTTGTGTGTTCGCTATACGGCATCCTTGCCGTTTGTACGCCGACGGCGGCGGTTGACGATTTTGACCGAACAGGTCAAAATCAATGGCTGACGTGCGCTTTTCTTCGTCTGCCAGCGTGTAGACAAATGTCTTTGTCTACACGCTGACCGCAGAGCAACGTCTGTTACTCTGCGGTTAATTTTATATAGTCCCTTTTTCCTGCTTATTTACCCATAACGCCGCTATTACAGACGCTACGAGTACGATAGCAATTATAACTCCTATTATAAGAATCGGATAGCAGAATGCATTTGTCAAAGGAAAATACTTCATATATCCTTCGCTTTCTACTAAAAAAGCAAGAACGGTAAGAACTGCGTAATAAAATACTGCACCGCTTATTATACCTGCAAAAGCCTTTCTTAAGGAGGACAGAATTACAAGTAGGGTGAGCTGTTTTTTATCAGCACCGATAAATTTCAGAATAAGATAGTCCTGAATTTTTCCTCTTGCTTCACAGTTTATGCATACGTATGAAAAGAACGCTACCACCACGGTATAAATTATGCTCAAAGCAAGGTAGGGAGCTCTTTGCTTTTCTGCTTCCTTCTTTAACAGCATAGGCTCTATGCCGTGATTATAAAGATGGAGCTTTCCGCTTTTTGCAAGATCTGCTATATATTCGTCAGTCCGTATAGCGTCATTTTCGCTGATAAGCTGACTGTTGTCAAAAAGCACGTAGTCATATCTGAACTTATCGCTGATGCTCAGCAGATATTTGTCCGATACTATTATCCCTTTGCTTCTCGTTGATACAATCTCGGCTATTTCAAGGCTATCGCTGTCATTTTTTATACTTACACTATCGGTAACAGTAAGCTCTGTGGTAATGATTTCGGGTATATATTTTGAAATTTCCCCATCCGATTTGTTTATAGCGGCAGGATAGAATAAAAAGTACAGCTTTATATTATCCTTTACCTTATACGTACCATTTAAGGATACGACCGCCCTGCCGCTGTCGTATTCTTCTTTGGTAAAGCCAACCTTGCCTATCAGCATTTCAAGATACTCGTAGGGTATAGCCGTTACTCCCTGCTTATACATAGATATACTGTCGCCGAGTCCCGCATCCGAAAAGGCTTGTCGCAGTCCCTCAGGCTCCTTTGGTATCACATAGGCGGTTTTATTCTTTGTGTTTTCGGGTACAGTACCCTTTGCATCGATATAAGCGTGCAGACTGTAGGTCATTGCCCGTAGCTTTTCTGTTACGGGATAATTTTCTGCGATACCGTCAATCTCCGCTTCTGACAGTCCGCATAGCGGCAGATGAAAGTCCATCATAGAAAATTCCATAGTGCCGCCCGGCACTCTTACAAGATAATCATAGGAATATCTTTTTGCAATTTCGATATTATCTGCGTGTATCATAGAGATGAAATCTCCCCACAGACATCCGCCTGAAAAGATTACCACCAGCACCGCAGTAACTACCGAAAAGGCAATTTTAGAAGTACCCGAATTTCTGTCAACCGTCTTTATCCATAATCTGTTTACAGAGTGGTATTCCTTTTTCTTTTTTCTTATTCGTCTTTCCCTTGACACTATAAGAAAATAAAGCATATAGAAGATAAGAAGTATAATAAAGCCGAGTGCGGATATTCCGAAAATAAGTCCCGTTGGTATCCTGTATACAGCACCCAGCGTTTCAAGACTTCCTGCAAAGCCGCCGACTATTATATATCCTGATAAGATACTTAAAAGCGACGAGAAAAGGGATATGAAAAGAGCCTCGTAGAAGAAAATCATAAATACCTGCGCCCTTGTACCGCCGATTGTACTTATAAGACGGAGATTGTTCTTCTGTCCCGATGACAGAATTCTGACCGCCGTATATACCCCTGCTATCGCCATCAGTATTATAAACGCCGGCACTATGTATTTTACCGTTATATCCACAAGTATAAATTCGTTGGTGCTTATATATTTACCTTGTGGGCCGTTCGCCCAAAGCTGTTCGTTGTTTATTACAAATGACTTTTCGTTTACGTTAAGCAAAGGCATATCATCGTTTTCGTAACTGTACATAACGCCGGTGATCACGTTTACGGCAATATAATTTTCAGTCCTGCCGCATATTATCGAGGGTATCTTTACACAGTAGTCTTCAGCATTGCCTTCCTTTATTACTACCTGCTTGTCCGTTTCGTTGTATCGTTTTAAGAAATCGGAGGTAAGTCCCGTGACAAGATACTCCTTTTCGGTTTCCTTGCCGTTTTCTATAACGGTAAGCGTAACCTTTTCTCCCACCTCGGTTTTATAGGTCAGCAGAAGGCTATCACTCATAGCTATCTCATTTTCCTTTTCGGGCATTCTACCACGGAGGATCATTATACCCATTGACGAGAGAGCCTTATCATCCATATATCCGATATGGTTTCCGTATTTGTCAGAGCCGACGATATACTGCCTGCCTGCATAATACTTTTCAAGCATTTCGTCAGTCACAAGAGCATCGTTTACGTCGCAATTTATAGTCAAAAAGGGCATTATCCCCTGCCTTGCGGTGAAAAATCTGCTATAGTGATTTGCGTCAACGAATATCTGGGTAAAAAGCACCGATGAAATCATCAGCGCCAGAGCAACTATGATAAGCAGAAATTTTATAAAGTGACGGCGCACATAGTTTAATGCGATGAGCAGAATTTTCATTTTGTTACCTCTCCGTCATATATTTCTATCGTTCTGAAAAGCTTTTCCGAAATGCCTTTATCATGAGTTACGATTATCAGAGTCTTGTTCTCTGCTTCGCAAAGCTCCTTTAAAAGCGTGATTACCTCTTCACCCGATTTCGAGTCAAGATTTCCCGTCGGCTCATCGCAGAGTATTACCGAAGGGTTTGTAATAAGCGCTCTTGCTATAGCAACCCTCTGCTTCTGACCACCTGACAGTTCTTCGGGCAGATGGTTTAATCTGTCCTTTATCATAAGTCTTTCGCAAAGCTCGTCAAAACGCTTTTTATCCATCTTTTTGTTATCCAGTAAAAGCGGAAGCGTAATATTCTGCCTTGCCGTCATCTCAGGTATCAGAGAATAATCCTGAAATACAAAGCCTATATTCTGCCTTCTGAATTTAGCAAGAGTGCTTTCTGAAAGGGTAGTAATATCTGTAGCTCTGTCATCGTCGCTGAATATTACCTTGCCCTCGCTATGCTTTATAATTCCGCCGATAAGGGATAACAACGTAGTCTTGCCTGAGCCTGACGGACCCATTATCGCAACCTGTTCGCCTTCTTCTATAGTGATGTTGCAGTCCTTCAGGGCGTAGATGGTATCTTCACCCGTCTTGTAGGTTTTTGTAAGATTTTCTGTGGTTATTTTCATATAGCGCACCCCTTTTTTATTTGTTATAAAAATTGTAGCACAGTAAAAATTGCAGTTCAATTAAGGAATTATTAAGATTTTATGAATTTTGGTTCGTTGACAAAAAGTCCTTATAGTGCTATACTAAAGTTATCAAACTAAAAGGATGATTATATGAAAATAACCTGCCTTACAGAGAACACCTCTGTAAATGATGATATAAAAGCTGAACACGGACTCTCCCTTTTTATCGAAACGAAGGGACATAAAATACTGTTCGATACGGGACAGACGGAGCTTTTTTCGGAAAATGCCGATAAGCTCGGCATCAATCTTGATGCTGTGGATATTGCGGTGCTATCCCACGGACATTACGATCACGGTGGCGGACTTGCAAGATTTTTGCAGCTTAATGAAAAAGCACCCGTATATATTAATAAAAACGCCTTTGGCGACTATTATAACGGCACGGAAAAATATATCGGTCTTGATAAAAGGCTTAAAGAAAGCGACAGAATAATTCTGACAGATGACGAATACAAAATAGCCGACGGACTTACTCTCTTTACCTGTAACAAAAGGGAAAAGAGCTTTGATCTAGGCTCCTTCGGACTTAATAAAAATATTGATGGAGAATTTATTCCCGATGATTTTCTGCACGAGCATTATCTGCTTATAGAGGAAGAGGGAAAACGTATCCTGATCAGCGGATGCTCTCATAAGGGTGTACTTAATATAGCCAAGTGGCTTAAGCCTGATTTTCTTATCGGTGGCTTTCATTTTTCAAAATTACCTCTTGATGATACGCTTAAAGGCTATGCCTTATTTCTTGACAGTCTTGATACAGAGTTTTACACCTGCCATTGCACAGGCGAAGAGCAGTATCGGTTTATGAAAAAGTATATTAAAAAGCTGTCCTACCTTTCAGCAGGACAGACAGTAAATTTATAAAGGAGCTTTATTATGAAAATTGCAGTAACCTATGATAACGGAATGGTATTCCAGCATTTCGGACATACCGAACAGTTTAAAATCTACGAAACGGAAAACAGCAAAATAATCTCTTCTGAAGTTGTAGACACAAACGGAAGCGGTCACGGAGCATTGGCAGGCTTTTTATCAAGCCTTGGTGTAAAGGTGCTTATCTGCGGAGGCATCGGCGGTGGCGCCCAGACTGCGCTGAAAGGCGCAGGTATAGAGGTCTATGGTGGCGTTACGGGACTTTGCGACCTTGCAGTACAAGATTATCTTAACGGTACGTTATTATTCAATCCCGACGTAAAGTGTAGTCATCACGGTGAGGGACACGGAGAAGGACATAATTGCGGCAGTCATAACTTCGGCGAGCATTAAGAATAATGTGGAGAAGGTTTCTTCTCCGCTTTATTTTTTTCTCTCGCAGCTTTTTTTCCGTGAAAAGCCTTTCGTCATCTGTTAAAATATCATCAAGGGCAGAGAAAACGAAAGGAATGATTTACTATGACAGAAATAATCGGAAAATACAATACGGCAATATGCTTTACTGATAATATCGAGCAGACTGCTACAGAGCAGATAAAGACAGTATGCGACGAGGCGGCGTTTTTCTCATCGAAAATCCGCATAATGCCTGACGTTCACGCAGGTAAGGGTTGTACTATAGGTACTACTATGACTATCACCGATAAGGTAGTACCCAATATGGTGGGTGTTGATATCGGATGCGGAATGCTTACCGTTCTTTTAGGTAAGCTTGATATCGACCTTCCCGCCTTTGACAAGGCGGCACATACCATCCCCAGCGGCAGACACGTATGGGAGGGCAGAC
>JAFQUH010000009.1 GCA_017408635.1 Ruminiclostridium sp.
ACAACTCCTGCGCCTGAGACAACTCCTGCTCCCGAGACAACTCCTGCTCCCGAGACAACTCCTTCTCCCGAAAGCACACCTTCAAACGATGAAGATGATTTCGATAAGGATGACGATCTGACAGACGGAGATGGCGGAAACAGAGATGATAACGACGATGACGATACACTTACAGGTGGCGACAACGCTTCCGGCAACCCCAATACCGGTAACAGACTTGTAAGCTCTGCAGTTATAATCGCACTCTTATCTGCAGGTATCTCATGTCTTGCATTAAAGCGTAAGGAAAACTGATTTTCTGACAATATCAGGAGCTGACTAACAACATACTGACTCCGTTTTGACGGAGTCAGTTCAGCTTGTAGACAAATATTTGTCTACAAGCTGTCAGACAATGAAAAACACACGTCAGCCATTGATTTTGACCTGTTCGGTCAAAATCGTCATCCGCCCCGACAGGCGTACATATGGTACGTTGAGGGGCGGATGACGAAGTAAGCAAAAATGCTTTAGGGAAACCGTTTTCGGTTTCCCTAAACTTATGTAATGAAAATTCCGTTAGCTCATTAAAATCAAATGATAAATATGCATTTTTGCGGTGCGTGAGTTTGTCTTCAGTCTGTACTGACTCCGTTTTTGACGGAGTCAGTTTTTTTGCAATGCAGATTATTAAATTATTTCATAGGAAACGCTGTCGGATACTTGATTATTGAGTCAGTTTATGTTATACTAATATCGATTATGAATAAAATTTAAGGATGTGCTGATTTGGGACACATAAAAGAAAAATATAAACGAATAGCTCTTTTTATAGATGCGTTGGTACTACTGACCTGGGAAACCTCTACCTTTGGTCTTATCTGGATAAACTACTACAACGACAGTATGAAGTTTGCCTTCTTCCAGAAGGGCAACTGGCTGCTCTTCGGTCTTTATCTCGTCATACTTTACGTATTTTCAAAAATCTACAAGGGACTTAAGATAGGCTCGCATAAAACCGTTGATATTATAGTATCTCAGGTGCTTGCGACCTTCTGCACAAACGTAGTTACCTATTTTCAGATATGCCTTATCGCAAGACAGATGTTAAGCCCGATACCGCTTCTTTTCGGTATGTTGTTCCAGATTCTTGTAGTTGTAATCTGGGCATACGTCAGCGGATATATAATAAGAAACCTCTACCCTGCCAAAAATCTTGTTGTAATATACGGACTGTCAGAGCCTGCAAAAAACCTCGTAAACAAGATGAGCAGCAGAAAGGACAAGTACAACATTGTTGAGATGATAAGCGTCGATGAGGGCTTTGACTATATCACAAGCAGAATAAAGGAATTTGACGGCGTTGCTATCTGCGACACACCAAACGAAATACGAAACGATATTCTGAAATACTGCTTCAAGCACTCTATAAGAACTTATCTTGTACCGAAAATTTCCGATATTATAGTTCGTGGCGGCGACGTTATGGAGCTTTTTGATACTCCGCTCATACTGTCGAAGAATTACGGTCTTGGTATAGAGCAGAGGGTAATCAAGCGTGCCTTTGATATAGTATTATCATCGATAGGAATAATAATAGCCTCTCCCTTTATGCTGGTTACTGCAATAGCAATAAAGCTATGCGATAAAGGACCTGTGCTTTACAAACAGGAAAGACTCACCATAGGCGGAAAGGTGTTCAAGCTCCTCAAGTTCAGAAGTATGGTGGTAAATGCTGAAAGTGACGGTGTGGCAAGACTTGCCAGCAGTAATGACAGTCGAGTGACGCCCGTAGGCAAGATTATAAGAAAGATCCGTTTTGACGAATTACCCCAGCTTTTCAACATCTTTATAGGTGATATGTCGGTAGTAGGTCCAAGACCTGAACGACCTGAAATATCAAAGCAGTATGAAGAACAGATGCCCGAATTCAGCTTCAGACTGAAGGTAAAGGCGGGACTTACGGGTAACGCCCAGGTGGTAGGTAAGTATAATACCACTCCCTACGATAAGCTAAAGCTGGATCTTATGTATATCGAGCGATACAGTATCGCAAAAGATATACTGCTGATACTGAAAACTGTAAAGATAATCTTTATGTCAGAGGAAAGTACAGAGGGCATAAAGGAGGGCTACGTTACCCCGATATCAAAGGGAAACGCAGCTGAAACAGAAAAAGAAAAGGAAGAAATAAAATGAGCTTCAGTCACCTTATAGACCTTGATGATTACACAGTTCCCGAGCTTAACAGAATCGTTGAGCTTGGCACAACGATTAAAAACAACCCTGCGGCATATTCCGAGCGCTGCAAGGGTAAGATAATGGCTACCTTATTTTTTGAGCCATCCACAAGAACACAGATGAGCTTTCAGACGGCAATGCTCCGTCTTGGCGGCTCAATAATCGGCTTTGACAACCCTTCTACTTCTTCGGTTGCAAAGGGAGAGAATTTAAAGGATACCACAAAGGTGGTAAGCTCATATTCGGATATAATGGTTATCCGTCACCCTCTCGAAGGAAGCGTAAAGGCGGCGGCGCTGACTGCCGACTGTCCTGTAATAAATGCAGGCGATGGCGGACACCTCCACCCCACCCAGACGCTCACCGACCTCGTAACGCTTATGAGCGAAAAGGGCAGACTTGATAATCTCACTATAGGTCTTTGCGGAGATTTAAGATACGGCAGGACTGTCCATTCTCTGCTTAAGGCGTTATCAAAATACGAAAACAATAAATTCATACTTATAAGCTCGGCCGAGCTTGCCCTTCCCTCTTATATAAAGGATATCCTGAAAGCAAGGGGCTGTGAATATACAGAGGTTTCAACTATAGAAGAGGCTATAGGCTCGCTTGACGTTCTTTACATGACAAGAATACAGAAGGAGCGTTTTGCAAGCGAAGAGGAATATTTAAGACAGAAGAACATATACGTTCTTGATACCGCAAAGATGAAAAAGGCTTCTGCTGATATGATAGTTCTTCATCCTCTGCCAAGAGTAGACGAAATTACAATCGACGTGGATGACGATCCCAGAGCGTTGTATTTCAAGCAGGCGGCAAACGGCGTCTATGCCAGAATGGCTCTTATTATCAGCATCCTTGAAAATAACCTTTCCAAACAGAATCTGATATCAGGCTATACCAACAAGGACGTCTGCTGTCATAACAAAAAGTGCATCACCGCTACAGAAACCTATCTGCCTCACGCCTTCAAGGCGGCAGGAGATATTCTGGAATGTGAATTCTGCGACGAAAGATTACTGCTTGAATAAACTTTAATACCCGACAGTTATTTACCTGTCGGGTACAGACTGAAGACAAACTCACGCACCGCAAAAATGCTGGTAACTTGTAACGAATTTGTGGATATACACGAAATAGTGATATAAAAGTTTTAGAGAGCCTTAAACGGCTCTCTAAAAGCATTTTTGCTTACTTCGTCAACTGA
>JAFQUH010000144.1 GCA_017408635.1 Ruminiclostridium sp.
CGCAAGCATGATATAAGAACCCGACCCGCTGACAAAATCAAAGATTTTGAGCGGGTGCCCCGGAACCTTGTTATTCGCTTCGCTCATAATAATATCCGTTCCTTCATATGCCGCAGGCATATATCATCCACCGAAGGTGGGTATCATATCGAAGATATATCACCCGTTCCGCAAGGAACGGATATCATTGAAAATACCCTCATTGTATCACAATGAGGGTGTTTTCATGGTGGAGCCGAGGAGAATCGAACTCCTGTCCGAAAGCAAATCCGCCAACCTTTCTACACGCTTAGTTTATCTTTTGAAATTCCCTCACAGCACTCCGACAAACAGGATTGCTGATACGGTAGCCCTTTGGTGCGTTAACAGCTACAAGGCTCTTGCTGAAAACGTTGGCTGCTGGTCGACGCCCTGGCTGAGATCGCAGCGGTTCTCAGGAGGACGGCAGTGCGCTTAGGCAGCTGCTAATTCAGATCTATTGTCTGCGTTTAATTTTAAGTTTGCCCCGTTTAAAGAGATAAGGCGATCTCTGCGTGCTTAGTCGGGTTCACTACCCCCGTCGAAACCTTTACGGCCCCATTTATATCTCTTTAAGATAGTAAGTATATCATATCTTTTTGATTTTGTCAACTACTTTTTTATTTTTGACGGAAAAATTTTTATTAATCAAAAACCGCAGTAAAAAAACTGCGGTTTTAAAAATGCTATATCTGGTTTTTACCTGCCGTTTCGCTTTTCCAGAAAAAACAAACTGATAAAAGGCGGGAACTGGGAGAGGCGGCACGCCAAAATTTTGTCTAAGTTATTGCTATTTTTTATTCCCGCCGTTTCGCTTTCTTCAGATAAAACAAACTGATAAAAGGCGGGAACTGGGAGAGGCAGCACGCCTCCGCCTCATTCGAGGAAGTAGGTTGCTTCCATATCTGCGGTGCTTAATGCAAAGGCGAGAGGGAACATCTCAAAGGCTTTTCCTACGTTGCCTTTTTCTTCGCTTCCTGAAAAGCCCATATGGTATCTTATCGCAAAGGCTTCTTCTCTTGTCAGTCGCATAAAGCCGGTTATCATATATACTGATTTTTCGCCGTGTCCGTAGGGGAGCTTATCCTCAAAATAATATGTAGGTACCGCTTCCCATACGCCGTGCTCGTTCTTTACGTTTCTCGTACCTCTTACGTATACGTCTGCCTTGCAGATATCGTGGAGCAGGGCACAGATAACGATGCTTTCGTCACTGTAATTCAGCTTGTATTCCTCTTTTACTCTCGGTCTGTCCAGATAGTTTTTAAGACAATCGTACACGTTCAGGGAATGGAGTGCCAGACCGCCGTCGAAAGAGCCATGGAATTTTGTGCTGGCGGGAGCGGTAAAGAAATCGCTTTTGTTTACAAGATAGTCAAGTAATTTGTCTGCGCCCTCTCTTTTTACGTGGGTAGCGAATAAATCAAGAAATCTCTGCTTGTTATCGTTTATCTGCTGTGCTGTAAGTGACATAAATTTATCTCCTGTTTAAAATATGCCCCGATATTTCACGGGGCAATAATATATATGCTTTATTCACCGATTGCAATACTGTCAGGGAAGATATTGCTGCTTTCGTCCTGGGAAAGATAGGTGGTGCTGATGTAACCCTGAACTATAGCTCCGTCTGAGATTGAGATAGCACCTGCCTTGATATCACCGAATACTACGGCATCTCTGTCAAGCTGAGCCTTGCCAGCAACCGTCAGATTACCCTTCATCTTGCCGTTTACCGATGCAACCTGAGAGGTAAGATCGCCGATGAGCATTGATTCGCTGCTCATTGTAGCCTGACCTTTGAGCGTTATGTTACCCTGAACTGATGCGCTGTTCATAACCGCATTGTCGCAGGTGATATTGCCTACAACCTTACCGTTTACGCTTACGTTCTTGGTGGTTTCTACACTACCCTTGATACTGCCGTCGATTCTCATATCAGCGAAGGAACGCACGTTACCGTCGATGATAGTGTTCTTGGATATGATAGTGGTTTCTGAAGACTCCTGACGGATGCCCTGGGGATTTCCGAAGGGTGCGGGCGTTGTTGCTGGGCTTGTAGCCTGATTATATGCGCCGCCGTATGCGTTTGCATTGCCGCCGTAGGTGTTGCCGGGATTGTTAAAGCGCTGTGTCTGTTCTGCCATCTGTTCTTCCTCCGTATTTTCGGGTGTGGGGATAGCCTCCGCTTCCTGTGTTTCTTCCTGAACAGGCTCTGCCTCCTGCACAGTCTTTATTTCTTCGGCTTCGTTTCCGTCATTCATATATGCGGCAACGTCCTTGATTTCGGTCTTTTCCTGCTCCTTGGCTTCCTTGGGGCTTGTAAGCTCTCTGAATGCCTGGGAGAAATTATCCTTCAGTCCCATTTTTTATCCTTCTTTCGATGAATTTGATTTATCCAAATTGAATCGGCTCTGTCTTCTGTGAAAGACTGCCGAATTGATAGCCTTTGTTCTTTAACGCCTTGATAATATCCTCTATCACAAGAACGGTATTTTCTCTCATTCCCGTATCGTGAAAAAGTATGACCGGCGTTGACAGTTCGAGAGAATCCTCCAGCACGGAGTTGTAAAGCTGTGTCCAGTTGTAGCCCTGCCAGTCGTTACTGTCTACGTTCCAGTCGAAATACTGGAAGCCTCTGCGACTCATTTCAGCTATGATGTCTTCTCTTGTGTCCTCATTATAATCGTTTATGCTTCCACCTGCGAAGCGGTAGATATCAGCCTTTATTCCCGTAGCCTCATATACAAGACTGTATGCCTTGTAGAAATCCTCTAAAAACGCCTTGGGCGAGCTGTATATAGCCTCATAATCGTGGGAAGCGGTGTGAATGCCTATCGTGTGACCGTCATCGGCAATCTTTCTTAAAAGTATACGGCAATATTCCGTGTCCTCGGGTACTACGAAGAAGGTCGCTTTGACGTTCTCCTGTCTTAAATACATCAGAATATTTTCCGTCAGTACCGACGGACCATCATCAAAGGTGAGATATACGGTATTGTCGTCGTTTATATATTCGCCCGTATAAGGGGTTACATACATATCATCGTATAATAGCGTGAGATCCTCCTGCTCCTCAGGAACAGACGTTTCCGGCTCTTCGGTAGTGGTTTCGGGAGCTGACGTTTCCGGCTCTTCGGTGGTGGTTTCAGGAGCTGACGTTTCCGGCTCCTCGGTAGTGGTTTCGGGAACAGACGTTTCCGGCTCCTCGGTAGTGGTTTCAGGAACGGAGCTTTCCGTTTCTTCGGGAGTAGGTACAGATTCTGTTTCTTCGGTTGCTGAAGTTTCCGACGAGGTTATATTATCCGTATTTCCGTTATCGGAATTATCGGAGCTTTCAGTCACCGAAGAAGTATCTGTTGTATCGCTTTTATACTCTTCGCTTGCAATTATAGAATTCAGCCTGTCTATTTCGGCTGACTTGCTGTTGTTATCACAAAGAAGGATAATACACAGAACGGTAGGCACTATAATCAGCAATGCGACGACGGTTAGAATCAGATGCTTGAAAAATCTGACGCTGCCAAAATACAAGCATACCACTCCTCACATTGATATATATGTTATTATGATACAATATTCGACGGGTTTTGTCAAGAGAAGTGGCATATTTTTTACTTTTTTGTCGATATTTCTTGACGATTATATGACAAACAGAAAAAAGCAGGTCGAAAATTTCGTGCAAAATTTACTAAAATTATATAGAAATTTTATATATTCTTTATAAAATGCAAAAATACAGTTGTAAAAAAATCGGAAATGTATTATAATAGTTATGTTAATGAGTTGTATGCCGACAAATTGCAATAAGTCGGCTTTGCAATAAAACTGGAGGGTGATTTTTTTGAATACCGAAGAGATCAAATGGATATCCTACTACGGTAAGGATACAGGTACGATTAACCAGTCATTTTACGAAAAGGTAAGACAGTTCGGTTTCTGTCTTGTACTCGACGAGTACGGCTCTGCAAAGGCTTCAAAGGCACAGCTTGCTATTCTTGACGCTATTCAGGGCAAGACCACACCGAATATACTTCTTGTCTGCCCCAAGCATCTTATGCACAACTGGTACAGATCCATCGTTACAAACGACGGTGTTGACTTCAAGATGATTTCGGGTGCTTCCCGTTCCATAAACACCTTTGATGCAGAGATGTCAAATATGTTTATCATTGCCGAGGAAGCCGTAAAGGCGGATAACGGTGTGCTGGCACAGGCAGAGCAGGCAGGTCTTGTATGGGATCTTATCGTTATAGACGCAGGTCTTAACGTAGACGGTATAGACAGCGGTCTTTACCTTGAGCATATAAAGACAAAGACGGATAAGCTGGTAGTGTTCAGTCCTGTACCCTGCGACTATGAGGGTGACTTTGACGCTATAAAGAATCTGGTAAAGGGACTTATGAAGGATGAAGAAAAGTCCAGGGCGGTTGACGATATCAACTTCTCAAAGCAGACTATCCGCTTCAATCCCTACGAACCGGTTATGCGCTACTACGATGCCGACGTATATAACGGCGAGGTAGCAAGAAACGTAGTTATGCTGAATTACGAGTTTCCTGCTGATTTCATAGCAAATTCCAGAAAGCTGGTTGATATCAAGACGGGACTTCCCTTATATCAGCATGGCGGTAACGTCTTTGAAGAATACGGACTCGAGGCAAAGAAGGTATACACAAAGCCCGCTTACAATATGGCTGACGTGGAAGAGCTCCGTAGCGTAGATAAAAAGCTGGATTGCTTCCTCACAAAGCTGGAGGAGATCATGGAATCCTCCGAAACAAAGTCGGTCGTATACTGTGTTACAGGCTCTACTATCGCATACTTACGAAAGATTCTTGCGGCTATCTACCCCAACAGCGGTAACAGTATCAGAATCGACAGAGGTGACATCTTCAACGTAAAGTACGATCAGTTCACCGAAACTGCCGCAGTAGACAATACGAAAATTGTACTTACGGTTGATAAGATAGGCGATATCAAGCCTTCTACAAAGACTTATACACATATATTCAACTACGAGCTTCCCGATAACCCCGTTGTGCTTGAGCAGAGAATTGCCCGTCACAGTACGGAAGAGAACAAGAACAGAGAATTCATTCTTTTCAACGACGCCAACGGACTGTTTGACAGCCGTATGCTTTCAAAGGTGCTTTTCGGTAAGGTTTATACCGCTCTTGTATGCGGACTTCCCGGAAGAAACGTACTTTTCGATATTCCCGATGCGGTGCAGCTTATTGCAAAGGGCATCAGAGATCTGCAGTACGTATGCGGATATACGGGCGAGGTTGCCAACAGCCACGACGTTATCGTTCAGTTCAAGAGTGATTTCAACGTTGATGCAAAGATTGATATCTCAACCTCTGCAAAGGCACACGATTATACAACCAAGAAGCTGCAGAAGATATACGCCGCATTCGGCATTGCAGATAAGATAAAGGATAATTCCACAGATGAAAAGACTCTCAGATCTCTCATCAAGCCTGTAATCGACAGCTATAAGGAATCTCTCCTTTACCTTGATGAAAATAAGAGAATTACCGCAGTAAACGGTGACGAGCTTAAGGATTGCCTGAATCATGCCAAGTACAGTCAGTACAAGGCGATGGTGGCAACGGGAGAGCTCAGCTCCGGTATCAAGACGGCGCAGAACGCTCTTGCTAATTTCCTTACCGAAAACAAGTATGCAGAGCTTCGCATCTGTGTAAACCAGCTTGACGACGTGATGAGAATGCCTGTGCTTTTAGGTGCATGGCGCTATCTCACAGATGAATATATCATTCAGGATACGTTCAGACAGTTTATGAAAAATTATAACGAAGGAGTGATGTAAGGTGGAGGCATTTCGCAACGAAGAAATATCAGGGCTTTTAGGCGACTTTTATCAGGCGCATGCTAAAGATGACCGTGCGGTAATGGATCAGACGCTGATGAAGATGCAGAATCTGCTTTACACAGGTGAAGCGGACAGTACACCCTTCAAGGATTACTTCAATTCAGTATTCTCGGGCCGTACTCCTTACAACACATCTCTTTCAGTAAGTGACTATCCCAAGGAATCTATTCTGCGTGAGCTTATGCAGAATACCTTCGGTTGTTACTATTCCGAGCCTGATATCAAGGTTTTATTCAATTTTGAACAGAACGGTGAAACAAGAATTACATACAACGAAGACGGCTTTACGTTAGAGCAGATTCTGTACTATTTAAGTATAGGCAGAAGTGACGGCGACAAGTCAAGAGAAGGTCGCTTCGGTGTAGGTTCAAAGAGCGTATTTATGAATGTTGAATGGATGAAGCTCCGTTCAAACAACTTCAATTTCCGTATCGTAAATGACGCAGGTATCCTGAAGATCCGTGAGCTTAACCTTACTGCTCCCGTATTCAAGGGTACAGAAATCGTGTTCAAGGTTTCCGAAGAGGAACAGAACAAGATAAAGGAAAATCTTATCAATCTCACAATCCACAAGGGCGAGTACATCAACCTTGTAGAATTCTGCTTTGCCTTCATCAGAAAGAAGCAGCTGGGCAGATTCGGTGAGGCTGAAAACAGAGAGCGTTCCTTCAATATCGCCGTTATGGAAATGGGCAAGCCCCTTGCCGTATATAAGGTTATCCGTTATCAGAAGAATCCCGAGGACGATCCTACAGTACGTTTCTTACAGAATGGTAAGAGCGTTATCGAGTTCATCTGGCACGAAAACGAAGGCTTCGTTTACCTTATTCCCTTTGCGGTATCCGCATCCCGCCGTGATACTATAGTAAAGGTACTGCTTGATAAGTATAACTATTTCTCAACCTATGAGCTGACAGGTCTTATCAAGTCAACGGGCGAGGACTTTATAAAGGAAAAGCTCTCCGCGTTCTTTATAAGCGTTCCCAACTCCTATATCACAACTCACAGAACAGGTATCCGTCACGAATGCGAGGAAGAAGTTTCTGCCGCAATCAGCCGTGACCTTGAATATATGATTGAAAAGTATTCAAGATATTTTGTTTTAGAGCTTTTACCCAGAACAAATTCAGAAAAATATTATATGAGACCCAAGCACTACGTATTCGAGTTCTTCAGCAACTATCTGAATACCAGTGTTATGGCAAGTAACCTTCAGAGCAAGTTCCACAACAGCCTTTCTCTTATGGTACCCGGCAGAGAAGCTATCATGCCCTATTCCGAGGTTAAGGAAATAGGTTTCTTCTCTACAACTGACGGTGTTTCCAGGAAGGAACACGAGGACGGCTCTGCCTTTACCGAATATATCGAGCAGGAGCTCGCAAAGATGAAGGCAGACGTAACGGATCTTCCTGATAACATCATTATGGCTTCTTACAACTGGACTGACGAAGAAACCGAAGAAGAAGGCAGTGAATTCTGCTATAACTTCAATTTCGACGGCAACACCTACGTGCTTGACAGTGAAAAGAATCCTGCTATCAAGGATTTCGGTATCAGCTTCGGCTTCAGAAGTATCGTGAGCTTAAAGCTCGGCAAGTATGTTGTAAACGACGCAGTAGCCAACGAAGAAGCTCTTATCGGTGCCTTCGGTCTGTTTGACACTATGTATGGTCAGGACTATAAGATTGGTATGCGTTATTACCAGTTCAATGTCCGCTACCGTGATATTCAGCACAACTTCGACGTTGCAAGAATGACAGTCGGCAACTTAAAGAAGATTTACGATTGTGTTGTAGCGCATAAGAATAACTTCGAGAATCACCAGATCTATAACGAAGTTATCAATATGCTGATCAATAGCTTTACACAGGGTAAGGATACAATGACCTTCCTTCGTGAAATGAAGGAGCAGGGTTGCGACATTACCTTACAGCTTGATATCAATAAGAAGTTCCGTTTCGCAGCCTACGGCAAGCAGTTTATGATTCCCGGCAGTATCACCAACGCTGACCTCCTCGAGATCATCGGTGACGTTTACGCCCTTATCAACTGCGGCATGTTTAACGGCCGTGTATTCGACTTCCCCTTCTCAAAGTCAGGCTACTCCTTTGAAAAGGCCTCTCTCATGAGCCTTCTCAGAAGCTATGACCTTACGGACGAAAAGGTTTCTTCCGTTATTCCTAACCTTTATATCTGCGACCTCAAGATTCCCAGAATTGCACTTCTCGGTGAAGGTAACAAGATTATCCGCATCGTTGATATCAATGATGAAATCGGTGAGGAAGAACGTAAGAACATCACAAAGTACGTAATACTCAAGGATGACTGCACAAAGCCTGAATTCTCAAAGTATATTGAGTATCTGCTGGTAGGCGAGAACAACAATATCTTAAGCCAGTTCTACTCCAGCACAGAAGAGCCTAACCAGGTACTTCTCGATCAGATACCTTATTATTATAAGCCCCTGCCTACTATCACAAGAGGCGAGCTGAATTTCCTGCGTGAGCATTACAAGACTCTGAGAGATCTTTCTAACCTCAGAATCTACCGTAATTACTTTGCAAAGGATATCAACGGCAAGCTCTTCGGTTACGGCGGTATCTGTTCCTGCTGCGGCAACGAAACAAGTATCATCAATAACTACGTAATAAAGGGCTTTGAGGTTGGTCTGTTCAAGGATGATAAGGAAGAAAAGTTCAAGTTCTCCCTCTATATGTGTGCTAACGACTCCTTTGCCGCAAGCGGCTGGGTTATCGAAGATATCAGTATAGGTGGTATGAGCCCGTTCCTCTGGCTTGAGGAAATCGAAAGATGCGAGGCTATTCCTCCCGAGTTCCTGCTCTGTACCATCAAGTACCGTAGCCAGCTTACTTATGATATCATCGGTAGCGAAACCCGTGAGCACGGTGATATGATAGCTCTTGAAAGCGTAAGCGACGGCGAACAGCAGACAATGGATATCATCCTTACACCTCTTATGCTTGCAAAGTGGTTAGAAGACAACGTTTCTGACGAGTACAAAGAAAGCGAAGCAGAGTAAAATCAAGATATAGACGCCTTAAAAACGGGCGATAACTACATCTTGAAAAACGATAATAATTATTAAATCCTCTCCCGAAAGGGAGAGGATTTTTTGTGTAAAATAGCCAAAAAAGCACCAGGAAATTTGGCGCTATTTTTTTATCTTTTTTTTGGAAATAACAAGTTCACCCCTTGAAATTTCTTTTTAGGAGTTGTATAATATATTTAAGCCACTTTTTTTCACTTTTGGGGTAGAAAAACCAACTTTTGAGGTAAAATTCTTAAATTAAGGGCTGATTTTTTAAAAATTTTCAAGGAAAGGGAGGATTCGGGTATGTTCGGCGCTCATAAATCTACACTTGATGCCAAGGGCAGAATGAATATACCTATAAAGCTCAGGGAAGAACTGGGCGAAACCTTCTACCTTGCAAAGAATATGGGCGTCAGATGTATAAGAGTATACTCTGAATCCGAATGGACTGCCCTTATGAATAAATTTGATACGCTTCCTTCCGTAGAAAGCCAGACGGTAAGAAGATACCTTGCAGGTAGCGCCGATGAGCTTTCGGTAGACAAGCAGGGAAGAGTATCTGTAAACAGCGATCTGATAAGATACGCAGGTCTTACTACCGACGTTATGGTCGTAGGACTCGGCAAGCCCGGTATGGCGGAGATCTGGGATAAAGCCGCATGGACAGAGCTTAACGAAAACCGTGATATCGAAGAGGAAGTAAGACTCGCCGCAGAAAAGCTCGGAATTTAATCACCAAAGCCGCATAGGAGGAATAAAAATGAGTGAAAAACAAATTCATATACCTGTGCTGCTTAATGAAACTATAGAAGGTCTTGCAATAAAGCCTGAAGGAATATACGTGGATTGTACCACAGGCTTTGCAGGTCATTCCCGTGAGATTGCGAAAAGACTTGACGGTGGAAGACTTATCGGCTTTGACAGAGATCCGGATGCGGTGAAGTTTGCCGAAGAAGTATTAAAACCCTATAATCATATACTAATAAATAAACAGTTTTCCCTTTTTTCCGAAGCACTTTCTGAAATCGGTGTAGAAAAGGTCGACGGAGTGCTGATGGATTTAGGTGTTTCATCCTATCAGCTGGATACCGCAGAACGTGGCTTTTCCTATCACGAGGACGCTCCTCTTGATATGAGAATGAGCAAAAGCGGACTTAGTGCCTATGACGTAGTTAACGAATATCCCGCAGCCAGACTCGAAAAAATTCTTTTTGAGTACGGCGAGGAAAAGTTCGCAAGAGGAATCGTTTCGGGCATAATAAAACAAAGAGAGCTTGCCCCTATAGAAACTACGCTTCAGCTTGCGGAAATAATAAAGAGAAACGTACCGCTTAAGGTGAGAAAAGAAAAGAATCCCTGCAAAAAGACCTTTCAGGCTATCCGTATTGAAGTAAACGGAGAACTTGACGAGCTTGTGACAGGCCTTGACAGTGCCTTTGCGGCTTTGAACAAGGGTGGAAGACTTGCAGTCATCACCTTCCATTCGATAGAAGACAGAATCGTAAAAAATAAATTCAAGGAATATTGCACAGGTTGTACCTGCCCGCCGTCCTTTCCCGTCTGCGTATGCGGAAAAACGCCGGAGGGTGCACTTGTAAACAAAAAGCCCATAATAGCAGGCGACGAAGAGCTTTCTGTAAACGTCAGAAGCCGTAGCGCAAAATTGAGGGTTATAGAGAAATTGTAAAAAAGACAAGATAGAAAAAGGTAATCAAGGAGAAAGAACTATGAAGGAATCATATAACAGAACAAGTACCGCATATGATTTTGCGTTATTCGATACAGCTCTCCGTAAGCCCAAGGCAGAAACCGAAAGCAAGCCCGAGCTTGAAGTCGTAGCCGTTTCTGAAGCCAAAAAGGGTAGTCCGGTCCTGATAATAATCAGCGGAGCTTTTGTTGCACTTTTACTTATGGTATTTATTATAAGTAAGGCAATGCTCAGCGAAGCGCACCTCAACGTAGGACTCAAAACCAACGAGCTTGAAAAGGTAAAGACCGAAAACGCCATGATTTTAGCAGAGCTTAACGGCTCGGTATCCTTGGAGCAGGTAGAGAAGTATGCTACCGAAGAACTTGGCATGCAGAAGGTGGTACACGCCCAGGAAGAATATATCGAAATGGATACGGGCGCTATGACCGAGAAGACAGAAGAAAACAACGATGATTTCCTCTTCGGTCTTGGCGGCGTGATAAGAGGTATAGCGGAATATTTAGGAATTAAATGAATATAAATGAACAAGCTGTATAAAAATACGGCGTGTGAAAAGCTCCTTTTTTGAATGCGGCAATGCCGTTTTCGGAAAAGGATAACGCTTTTTATTGATGTTTTTTTATTTGCAATGAATGGTTCAGAAGGGGTGTAAAAACCAAGATGATAACCGAAGAAATGAAGAGAAGAATAAAAGTAGTCGTTGCGGTTTTGCTGGTAATAATGCCGATTTACGTTACAGGCTTTCTTTTATACTGGTCGGTTTTTCAGCACGATGATATGAAAACAAGGGCAGAAAACCAACAGCAGAGAGAAATTCAGGTAAAGGCCGACAGAGGCATTATCTATGACAGAAACGGCAAGGTGCTTGCCCAGAATACACCTGCATGGGATATCATAATGTCGCCTGTAGAAATACGAAACGTCAATTTTGATAAAGAAGGCAAGGATAAGGACAGAGATGAAGAGAACTACAGAACTGAAAGAGATTTTCTTTGCAGAAATATAGCTGAGATACTTGACGTCGATATGCAGGATCTTCTCGACGCCTGTGCACAATATGAAGACGTATGGGATTACGTTGTAAAAAAACAGGTTGACAGAGAAACGGTAGAAAAAATAGAAAAATTTATGAACGAAAACCGTCTGAGTCACGTTATGTGCTATGCCAGAGAAAACAGTATCCGTTACTATCCCAACGGAAGCCTTGCGGCAGGGGTTCTCGGCTTTGTAGGTCACGACGGCGGTGCATACGGTATTGAAGCGTACTACGATAAGCACCTTCGTGGCGTTGACGGTAAGCTCATTACTACAAAGGACCAGCAGGGCGACGATATGCCCTACGGCTATGAGATGCTTTACGATGCGCAGCAGGGTAACAGCCTTATGCTGACCATCGACGAAACTCTTCAGTATTACCTTGAAAAGAATCTGGAAACCACGGTTTCACAGCATAAGCTGGAAAACAGAAGCACGGGTATCATAATGAATGCCAAGACGGGCGCAATTCTTGCTATGGCAACCTACCCCGGCTATAACCCCAACGATCCCTCCTATGTATTCTTTGAAAAGGACAGATATACTCTGGCACAGATGTCCGACGACGGTGCTACAGAGGAAATGCTGGACGAAGCAAGACAGGATATATGGGCAAAGCAATGGGCGAATAAGGCGGTAGGAGAGCCTTATATCCCCGGCTCCGTATTCAAGATATTCACCTGTGCGGCGGCTTTGGAGGAAGAAAAGGTAGATCTTGGCAGTACCTTCTTATGTACCGGTGTAGCAGAGGTGGCAGGCACGCATATCAAGTGCTGGAGCTCTGCAGGACACGGAACGTCAAATCTTACCGAGGCGATGATACACTCCTGCAACCCTGCCTTTATCAAGATAGGTCAGCTTCTCGGAGAGGAGCAGTTCACCCGATATTTTGAAGCCTTCGGCTTTACCGAGAAAACGGGAATCGACCTGCCCGGCGAAGCGGATTCCTTCTACGTACCCCTTTCAAAGATGGGTATAGTTGAGCTTTCCAGCTCGGCTTTCGGTCAGACCAATAAGGTAACTCCCATACAGATGGTAACGGCGGTATGCGCCGCAGTAAACGGCGGTAAGCTCCTGACGCCCTACGTGGTTGATAAGATAATAGACGGTAACGGCAACGTGGTAGAAGCCACAGAGCCTACCGTAAGACGTCAGGTAATAAGCGAGGAAACCTCCGCTACAATGCGTAGAATATTAGAGGACGTTGTAAACTTCAACGGTGGTAGTAACGCCTATATGACAGGTTACCGTATCGGCGGCAAGAGTGGTACGTCAGAAAAGATCGACGATTTCAACAACGGAAAACACGACGAGCTACGCTACGTTGCAACCTTCTCTGCGGTAGTTCCCGCAAACGATCCTGAATACGTAATGCTGGTAGTAGCGGATGAACCGACGAGCGGATACATCTACGGTAGTGCCATTGCGGCACCGGTCGTATCGGCGGTATTCAAGGAAAGTCTTGAATATCTGAATATCTATCCCCAGTATACCGATGAAGAGCTTGAAAAACAGGACGTAACAGTCCCCTACGTAGCAGGCTATAACAGTATCAGGGCAGAGGCTATGCTTACTGCAGAAGGTCTGCAGGCAGAAATCGTCGGCAGTACCGAGGACGGCGCATTGGTAGGCGGTCAGTATCCCCAGCAGGGAACACCCATCCCGAAGGGTGGTAAGGTAGTTCTTTATATGGGCGAAATGACTCTGGATAAATTTGAACTCAGAGAAGTTCCTGATGTAAGAGGTATGACGGTAACAGAAGCCAACAAGGCAATAACCGAGGCAGGCTTTAATATAAAACTGCAGGGTGCCTTCGGTAGTAACGAGGCAAGGGCAGTATACCAGAACTTTACCGCAGGTACCTACCAGTTCAGAGGCGAGGTTATCAAGGTAGACTTCCTTGTAAATGATGAAACAGGCTGATGAGGTGAGTATTATAAAGCTGTACGATATATGTGCCAAAGCAAAAAAGCAGGGTGTAGCAGACTGCGAAATAACCTCCGTTACCGATAATACGGCAAGGGTAACGGAAAACAGTCTGTTCGTCTGTATAAAGGGCGCCCGCTTTGACGGTCACTCGGCGGCACAGGAAATGCTGGAAAAGGGTGCGGCGGCAGTTGTCACCGACCACGATATAAAGGTAAAAAATCAGATAATCGTTGAAAATACAAGACTTGCTCTTGCTGAGCTTTGCTCCGCTATGAATGGAAATCCCACAAGAAAACTGGGACTTATCGCAGTAACGGGAACTAACGGCAAGACCACGACTGCACATCTTGTAAAGCATATACTTACTACACTCGGGAAAAAATGCGGATGTATAGGAACGGCGGGAAACGATCTCTGCGACGGCAGAACTACCGATTCTCCCCACGGCACCCCCACCACTCCCGGACCTGTAACTCTTTATAAATGGTTTTCGGAAATGGTTACAAACGGTGCAGAATACTGCGTTATGGAGGCAAGCTCCATGGCATTGTGTCAGCACAGGATAGCAGATGAAAAATTCCTGTCGGCAGGCTTTACAAACCTCACAAGAGATCACCTTGATTATCATATTACGATGGATAATTACTTTGATGCGAAGGCAAGACTTTTCACTCTTACCGACAATGCGGTAATATGCATAGATGATGATTACGGAAGACTGCTTGCAGACAGACATAAGAACACGGCTATAACCTATAGTGTAAAGGAAAAGGCTGATATTTACGCCGATTATATAAAAATGACCGCTACCTCGTCAGAGTTTATGCTGACAGATAGCAGAGCGGAAAAGTCCTGCAGAGTAAAGATAAATATGACGGGACTTTACAATATACAAAACGCCCTTTGTGCGATAGCACTCGTTTCAGCCTGCGGCTATGACGTTACAGACTGTGCAAAAGCGCTTCAGAGTTGTCAGGGAGTTGACGGAAGACTGAATACTATATACGAGGGCGAATTTACGGTAATCACCGACTACGCCCATACCGACGACGCACTCCGTAAAATGCTGTCGGCAATAAAGCCTTCGGTAAAGGGTAGACTTATCTGTCTTTTCGGCGGAGCAGGTGAAAGGGATAAGGAAAAGCGACCTATGATGGCAAAGGCGGTATCGGAATATGCCGACGTGCTTGTGATAAGCTCCGACAATCCCGCAAGCGAGGATCCCTCGGCTATAATCGAAGAGGTCTACAAGGGTGCTGATAAGACGCTCCCTTGCATAAAGGAGCCTGACAGAAGGCTTGCGATAGAAAAAGCGCTCGCAATGGCGAAAAAGGATGACGTTATCGTTCTTGCGGGAAAAGGACACGAGCGTTATCAGATAATAGGCAAGGAATATCAACCCTTCAGCGAAAGGGAAATAGTAGAGGAAATATTAAGTCGAAAGGAATAAACCATAATGAACGTACCTGCAACTGTAATAGCGGCACTGGTCAGCTTCGGAGTGACTGCACTTCTCGGATTCGTGACTATCCCCGCTCTTAAAAGACTGAAATTCGGTCAGACCATCCTTGACATAGGTCCTGCATGGCATAAGTCAAAGGAGGGTACTCCCACAATGGGCGGTGTAATGTTCATCGTAGGCTCGATAATCGCATTTATTACGGGAATACTCATAATGTGGCTGAACGGTGCAATAAGCTTTGAAGCCACAGGCTCGGTAAAATTCGTAAAGGCGGTATCTGCTATAGTTATGGCTGTATGCTTCGGCTTTATCGGTTTTGTTGACGATTTTATAAAGGTTAAGAAAAAGCGCAACGAGGGACTTACCCCGATGCAGAAGATAATTATGCAGGTGCTTGTAATCGCCGCATATTTCACCTCCCGCATCATCGCAGGTGATACCTCTACCGTAATCAGCTTCCCCTTCTTAGGTCAGCTTGATTTATGGTACTTCTACTATCTTATAATGGGACTCGGCATTCTTTATCTTGTAAATGCAGTTAATCTTACAGACGGCGTTGACGGACTCTGCTCCTCTGTGACTGTAATATACTGTGCGGCTTATCTCGTTATCTGCTCACTCGTTGATTTCGGTGAGATGTCGATAGTAGCCGCAGTAGCAGGTGCAGGCTGTCTTGGCTTTTTAGTATGGAATTTCCATCCTGCAAAGGTTATGATGGGTGATACCGGCTCAATGTTTTTAGGCGGTATCGTTACCGCTCTTGGTATCGGCACAGGCACAGAATTCATAATGGTTATCTGCAGTGCTATATACATCTGGGAAGCCTTATCGGTGCTCATCCAGATGACTTACTTCAAGCTCACCCACGGAAAAAGACTCTTTAAAATGACTCCTATTCACCATAGCTTTGAAATAAGAGGCTGGAAGGAAGTTAAGATTGTAGCGGTTTTCTCCGCTATCGAGCTTTTAGCCTGCGGTGTGGGTATAGCTTTACTTTATTTCGGAATACTCTGATATCTTTATAAGATAGACTAAATTAACGGAAAGGGGACTCTCAATGTCATATAATAACGGGCTGAACGACGTACTGGCTTCGAGAAAGAAAAAGACGCCCGAGGTCAAGGTCAACGGACCTGCAACCTCTGAAGTACAGCAGCAAAGAGAAGTTAAAAACAATCCCCCTGAAAAAAGAAAATACGATCATCTGATACATTATGATCCCGGTATCAGTCAGACCGAACAAGGTGACGAAGAAAACGTACAGACAAGCGAAAGCATACCGAGAAAGAGATTCAGGAAGAGAAAAAGCCTTCTTGAAGCTATAAAGGCGCCTGATGCCGCTCCCGTATGCTGTACCTATTTCAAAAGAAGAGGCCGTGTGGATATGCCGCTTTTTCTGGCTATCATCGTTCTGACGATTTTCGGTCTTGTAATGATGTCATCGGCAAGCTACGCCCAGTCACTTTTCGAAAACCGTGACAGCTACGATTTTATAAAACAGCAGATCGAGGGCGTACTGTTAGGTATGGCACTTATGCTTGCTTTATCCATCGTTGATTATAAGATGCTTATAACTCCCTTTACGCAGATGGGCGGACATTTTAAAAGACTTTTCTGTCGGAATTTCGGGATAAAGCATAAGAAGGTTGACGAATCTAAGCTCAAAGGTAACGGACTTAACCCTGCACATATCCTGTTTGTCGGAGCAGTAATCGTTATGATATATACCTGCTTCTTCGGTCAGGAGGTAGCGGATGCAAAAAGATGGGTTACCTTTTTCGGCATTCGTTTTCAGCCCTCGGAATTTATGAAGTTCTTCCTGATAATCCTGATGGCTTATATGCTGAACAGACTTTACGAGCAGCGTAAGACCTGGTTTCCGGCTTTCAGCAGATATGCTGTCGTGATTATTGTATGTGCCGCACTTTGTATGGCACAAAGACATTATTCTGCGCTTGTAATTGTAGTTGTTATCTGCTATGCTATGATGATTTCTGCTGAAGTAAGCAGTAAAAATATTGTTATTTTCACTATTTTCCTGGCTTTTGTAGCTCTGGTGTTCGTTGCATTCTTCTCGGATAAGATAGCCTATATATTCACAAGATTCGGAGGCTGGTTCGATCCCTTCGGAGATACGGGCGATACCACCTATCAGACCAGCCAGTCGCTGATAACGATAGGCTCTGGCGGATTTTTCGGCAGAGGTCTCGGAAACTCCATAATGAAATATTACTATCTCCCCGAAGCACAGAATGACTTCGTATTCTCTATCGTCTGCGAGGAGCTTGGAATCGTAGGTGGCGCTACAGTCGTATTACTGTTTGTACTGTTCGGTTACAGAGGCTATAAGATATCAAAAGGAGCAAAGGATAAGTTCGGCTCTTTGCTGGCGCTTGGTATAACGGTACAGCTTGTGCTACAGGCGTTCTTCAATATCGGAGTAGCCTGCAATGCACTTCCCAATACGGGCATTTCCCTGCCTTTCTTCAGCTACGGCAGAACGGCAATCGTCATCCAGCTTGCAGAGGTAGGCGTATTACTCAGTATATCACGAAATTCAGATACTTGACAGAAAAGGATTATTAGCTATGAAGGTAATTTTTGCGGCAGGCGGTACGGGCGGACATATTAACCCCGCTCTTGCTATGGCGGATAAGCTGAAGGAGGCTTATCCTGATATAAAGATACTTTTTATCGGCTCTCCCGACGGGCTTGAGTCAAAGCTCGTCACAAAGGCAGGTTACGATTTTTCAGCCGTAAAAATGGCAGGGATACAGAGAAAGCTCACTCCCTCCAATATCGCACATAATTTCAAGGCGGTATATTACTATTTAAGCGCGGGCGGTCAGGTAAAGAAGATATTCCGCTCCTTTTCTCCCGACCTTGTTATAGGTACGGGCGGATACGTAACGGGTACGGTGCTGAAAACCGCTCTTAAGTGCAAATTAAAGACTGCCGTACACGAGAGCAATTCTCTTCCGGGCGTATCTATAAAGATGATAAGCGAAAAGGTCGATCTTGTAATGCTGGGTAGCGAGGATGCGAAAAAGCATCTCGGCAATATGAAAAAGTGCATTGTTACAGGAAATCCTCTGCGTAACAATATCCCGATAGAAAGCAAAAAGGCGGCAAGGGAAAGACTCGGTCTGCCGGATTGCTTTACGGTGCTTTCTGCGGGTGGCAGTCAGGGTGCTATGAGAATAAACGAAGCGGTGGCAGAGCTTTTAAGCTATGAACAGAAGGTGGGCAATATAAACCACATCCACGGCTATGGAAAGCACGGCAAGGACACCTTTATGGATAAGGTACGTGAAAAGGGTGTTGACGAGAAAAATCCCCACTTTGTTTTAAAGGAATATATAGATAATATGTATACCTGTATGTGTGCGGCTGATCTTATAATAACAAGAGCGGGTGCAATGACGCTTACAGAAATTATGGCTATAGGCAGGGCGAGTGTGCTTGTCCCTTATCCCTATGCGGCAGAAAATCACCAGTATTATAATGCACTGACCTTACAGAATGCGGGTGCGGGAAGAATAATAAACGACAAGGAGCTTACGGGCGAAAAGCTCGTTGCTACGGTAAAGGAGCTTTTTGAAGCTCCCGAAGACTTATCCGTAATGTCGCAGAAGGCGGCTCAGCTTGGCGTAAAAAATGCGGCAGAGCTTTGTCTTAACGGCATAAAGGAGCTTATGGAGGTTTAAATCCGCCTTTTCACAATATCACTCTCAGGGGCATAGTATGTAAAAAAGCCATAAGAGGTGATTTGATGGAAAAGCAGAAATTGATTATAAACGGCGGTAATCAGCTACAGGGCGAGATTGCCGTTCAGGGTGCAAAAAACAGTATTCTTCCCTTATTATCGGCAACGGTACTGATAGCCCAGGGGGAATGTATACTGCATAACTGCCCCAGACTTACCGACGTGGACTACGCTATGAGGATACTGTCCTGCATCGGTGTCAGATGCAGAAGAGAGGGCGGTACGGTAATAACCGACGCTTCTGCGATAACAAACAACGAAATACCCCAGTCCCTTATGAGAGAGATGAGGTCATCCATCGTATTTTTAGGAGCAATGCTCGGCAGAATGAACAGCTGTAAGCTGTCCTTTCCCGGTGGGTGCGAATTAGGTCCCAGACCAATAGACCTTCATCTGTCTGCCCTTCGGGAAATGGGAGCGGAAATAACCGAGCAGCACGGATATCTTCTGTGCGAAGCACCGAGAGGGCTTCACGGAGCGGATATTTCTCTTTCCTTTCCATCGGTGGGAGCAACGGAAAATATCATGCTTGCGGCGGTAAGAGCAAAGGGCGTAACACAGATACATAATGCGGCAAGAGAGCCTGAAATATGCGATCTGGCAGAATTTCTCACCTCCTGCGGTGCTAAAGTTCTGGGCGCAGGCACCGATATAATAACAGTAGAGGGTGTTGAAAAACTGCATTCTGCGGAGCATAGAGTAATATCCGACAGAATAGTAGCGGCTACCTATCTTACTGCAGTAGCCTGCTGTAAGGGCGAGCTTATTCTGACGGGAACTGACTCTGCCCATTCGGGACAGATAATACCGCTTTTACAGTCGATGGGATGCAAGATATATTCCTTCGGAAAGGATAGCATATATATAAGAGCAAAGGGCAGGCTGAAAGCGCCGCCTACCATAAGGACCATGCCATACCCGGGCTTTCCCACAGACGCCCAGGCTCTGCTGATGACGGCGGCGGCAACGGCACAGGGAACAACGGTCTTTGTGGAAAATATTTTTGAAAACAGATATCGTCATGTCAGCGAGCTTTCCCGTATGGGAGCTAAAATAAAGGTAGAGGGCAAGGTAGCTGTGGTGGAGGGTGTCCCCACGCTTTACGGCGGCGAGCTTCAGGCAACCGATTTAAGAGGCGGTGCGGCTTTGGTTTTAGCGGCACTCTCAGCAGAAGGCAGATCGGTAGTTTCAAGACTTTGCTACATTGACAGAGGATATGAAAATATAGAAGCCTCCCTGCGACTTGTGGGAGCAGATATAAAGAGAATTTAAAAAGAAGGGAATGATAGGAATGGCTGATAACAGAGGAAGAGATAGTCACAATATGTGGACTGAAATGCCTCCCAGCAGAAAAAATAAACTCAATCAGCCTTTGCAGCCGGAAAAACCATCCGAAGAGCAGAAGAATATCAGACATTCTGAAGATAAAAAAGGCAAGGATAAAAAGATAGCGAAAAAGCTATCTGAAAAGCAGACTAAAAAAACAGAAAATAAGCCTTCACGCCCTGAAAAAACCTCCCGTAGCGAGCAGAAGCGGACTCCGTCATATCTTGAGGATGACGGTACTCTTGCAAAGCCTATGGATATTCAGAGCAAGGTGCTGAAAAATAAAACCAAGACGAGAAACGAAAAGAGTAGCTCGGCTCCGCAGAAAAGCGTGAAAAAGCGTATTACGTCACACTTTTCCCGTAACGTTATCTTCTATTCGATAGCTATCGTGGTAATAGTGATAACGGCTATAGTGCTTTCAAACACCGTGCTTTTCAATATTACAAGCATAGATATCGTCGGCGAAACGATATACAGCGATAACGACGTAATATATAAGAGTGACGTAGAGCTTGGAACAAACCTCAACAGCATAAATACCGAAGAGATAGAACACAGACTGATAGACGAACTGCCCTTTGTCGATAAGGTTAAGGTAAGCAAGGATTTCTTCAAATCCCGTCTTGTGATAACGCTTAATCAGGCAACGCCTATGGCAAATATAGAAACCAACGACGGCGGTTATTATCTCATATCCGAAAACGGAAGAATCCTTGACAGTACTCTCACTTCACCCGATCCCACTTACGTTACCGTAACGGGCTTCCATCCCGAATATGCAGTATCGGGAGCCTTTCTCTCGGTAGCAGATGAGGGAACGAGAAATTATCTTACAAAGCTCCTCAAATCCGTAAAGGTATACGGTGATATCTTTATCGAATCGGATATAGGTGCAGGCAGGAAGATAGATATACTCTATGACGTTATAAAGGTTTACGATAAGGTAGGCTTCTCCGATAAGATAAAAGGAATCGATATTACAAGTATATACGCCATATGCCTTGATTATGACGGAAAATATACTCTTAATCTCGGTGATGATACGGATATGGAGGTTAAACTCACAATAGCGAAGAATCTTATCGAAAAGGGCGAATTTGAAAACGAAAAGGGCGAGCTGGATCTTTCTAAGGCGGCAGATCCCGAGCTTGGAATGAAGGTTACCTTCAGACCGTCGTTGTTACCGGGTGATATACCATCGGATGAAACCTCAAAACCTGACGATGAATCCAAACCTGACGATGAGTCCCAGCCTGATGACGAGTCCCAGCCCGACGATGAGTCCGAGCCCGACGATGAGTCCCAGCCTGATGACGAGTCCCAGCCTGATGACGAATCAGAGCCGGAGGAGATAGAGCCGGGTACGACAACACCGCCCGAGGAATAAAAGCAACTTATCCGAAAAAACACTATATATAGTGCTTTTTGAAAAAATAAATACGATTTGTACAGAAAATTTTTGTAAACTACTTGAAATTATCTGTAAAATCTGTTACAATAATAAATGGAGTTTTATATACTTAAGCAGGAGGATAATAAAATGGCTGATAAAATGAATTTCGATTTTGATATAGAAGAATTTGAGCGTGACGTCAAGATAAAGGTCGTAGGTGTCGGTGGCGGCGGCGGAAACGCTGTTGCAAACATGGTACGCAATAACGTTGAAGGCGTTGAGTTCATAGTAGTAAACACAGACGTAGCCGCTCTTATGAAGATGGACGGCAACTCTATGGAAAGAGTACAGATCGGCAGAAAGACTACAAAGGGCCGTGGCGCCGGCGGAAAGCCTCCTGTAGCAGAAGAATCTGCAAAGGAAAACAGAGATGATATCGCAGAACAGCTCAAGGGTGCTACTCTCGTATTTATCGCAGCAGGTATGGGCGGCGGTACAGGTACAGGTGCAGCTCCTATCGTAGCAGAAATCGCAAATGAAATGGGCATCCTCACAGTAGGTGTTGTAACAAAGCCCTTTGATTTTGAAAGAGAATATAAGATGAATCTTGCTCTTCAGGGCATTGCAGAGCTGAGAAAGAGCGTTGATACACTCGTAATCGTTCCTAACCAGCGTCTTCTCTCTATAAGAGAAAAGAACATTTCCATGAAGGCGGCATACGAGATGGTTGACGACGTACTCTTACAGGCTGTAAAGGGTATTTCCGACCTTGTAAACGGTGCAGGCTTCATCAATATCGACTTCTCTGACGTAAAGGCTACACTCGAAAAGGCGGGCGACGCTCATATGGCTATTGGTCACGGTAAGGGTGAAAATGCCGCAGAGCAGGCAGTTCAGGAAATCGTTACTTCACCTCTGCTTGAAACCTCAATCAGAAATGCAGGTAAGCTCCTTGTAAATCTTCAGATTTCCGAGGATACGCCTCTTGACGTTGTAAACACAGTAATGAATCTGCTTACAGAAAGTGCCGCACAGGACGTTCAGGTTATCCACGGCGTTGCCTTCGGTGAGGATCTTGACGATGAAATCATTGTTACAGTTATCGCAACCTGCTTCCAGGATGATGACGGAATTACATACGTAACCTCTGATGAAGAGCTTTCAGAAGTTCTTTCAGGTATCTCTTCAGACAGCACTGTTTTTCCCTCTGCTCCCGGATCAGCCTTCAGTTTTGAGGATGACGATCACGACGAGTTATTCGAGCTTCTCAATAGCAGAGGAAAGAACTAAAATCAGAATAAACAGGATTCACCGTAGAAATACGGTGAATCAGACTGAAGACAAACTCACGCACCGCAAAAATGCGTAAAATTCTGTACTTATCTTGCGAGCATACAAAACATTAATACAAAAGTTTAGGGAAGCCGAAAACGGCTTCCCTAAAGCATTTTTGCTTACTTCGTCATCCGC
>JAFQUH010000145.1 GCA_017408635.1 Ruminiclostridium sp.
ACTGAAGACAAACTCACGCACCGCAAAAATGCTGGTAACTTGTAACGAATTTGTGGATATACACGAAATAGTGATATAAAAGTTTTAGAGAGCCTTAAACGGCTCTCTAAAAGCATTTTTGCTTACTTCGTCAACTGACGTCTAACGTACCATCGTACGCCGACGGCGTCAGTTTCCTCGTCTGCGTGCGTTTTTCAGCGTCTGACAGTGTGTAGACAAATGACTTTGTCTACACACTGAACCCGTGAAGATTTTTCTTCACGGGTTATTTTTTTGATATTGTAGTTTTGCGGCGAGTCATTGCTCTGAAGGGTGTGTCCTTGACACTCCTCCGCCGCAGGCGGATACCACAACATTTGCTGTAAGCAAATACATCACTCCGACGGAGAGTCGGAACATCACACGGCGTAGCCGTGCATCACTTTGTGCAAGGCACGAAACATCACTTTGTATGTCCAAACCCCCGAAGTTTCCTTCGGGGGTTAACTGTTAATTATTAGATGAGCATACAAGTCCCTTTTCGGAATCTATCGTGATGGTAACGCCGCTCTTTAAAATGCTGGTGGCGTTTTCTGCACCGTAGATTACAGGGATATCAAGGGAAAGTCCTACAACTGCCGCATGGCAATCGGGGTTTGTATCCTCTACTATGATACCTGCCGCAGTTTTCAGAACGGACATTATCTTGTTTGAGGTCTTGGGGATAACGAGTATATCGCCTCTTCTGAAGCGCTTTATAGCTTCTTCCTCATTCTTACATACGCAAACGGGAGCGGTAGCAGGCTTTGTGCTGATGCCCTTGCCCTTGACAAGAACGTCACCCACGATATGCACCTTCATCATATTTGTAGTACCTGAAATACCTAAGGGAAGTCCCGCAGTAATTACGATAAGATCACCGTTATTTAAAAGTCCTTCTTCCATAGAACGCTGAACTGCGTGACTGAATAAGGAGTCACTATCCGACATTTCCTCTGCCTTTATCGGAATAACACCCCAGGACAGATTAAGCTGTCTTTGTGCTACTTCGCTTGTGGTAGCCGCAATAATGGGGCAGGTGGGACGGTACTTTGAAAGCGTCTTTGCCGTGCCGCCGCCCTTTGTTACGGTAAGGATTGCGGTAGCACCTAAATCTATAGCGGTGGTTACCGTTGCGTGTGCGATAGCGTTAGTAACGTTGGGAGCCTTGTCAGCGTCTCTTGCAAAGAATCTCTTGCGGTAGTCTATATCCTTTTCGGTGGTTTCTGCGATAGCCTTCATTGTTCTTACCGCTTCAACGGGATATGCGCCTGCGGCGGTTTCGCCTGAAAGCATAATAGCACTTGTGCCGTCATAGATGGCGTTTGCAACGTCGGTGGTTTCTGCTCTTGTGGGGCGGGGATTCTTTATCATAGAATCCAGCATCTGCGTAGCGGTGATAACCTGCTTACCTGCATTGTAGCCCTTGTGGATAAGCTCCTTCTGAATACGGGGAATCATCTCAAAGGGGATCTCTACACCCATATCGCCTCTTGCTACCATGATACCGTCGGACACTCTTAAAATATCATCGATATTGTTAACGCCGTCCTGATTTTCAATCTTTGCGATTATCTTTATATGCTTGCCGCCGTTTTCGTCAAGGAATTTTCTTATCTGAATGATATCATCATCACAGGTAACAAAGCTAGCCGCAATTATATCAAAGCCTGTTTCAATACCGAATAGAAGGTCGTTCTTGTCCTTTTCGCTGAGATAAGGCATTGAGAAATGAATACCGGGGAAGTTACAGCTCTTGTTGGGCTTTAACGTACCGCCGTGGATTATTCTGCAATGAATATCGTCATAATCCTCTTTTCTGTCTATCTCGGTTACCTTAAGCTCTAAAAGTCCGTCGTCAATAAGTATTTTTGCGCCTGTCTGAATATCGTCTGCAAGATTTTTATAGGTGATGGAAACTACCGTATCATCACCCTCTAATTCTCTTGTGGTGAGAGTAAAATCGTTGCCCTTTTTAAGCTCGGCGGTCTTGCCGTCCTTAAAGCTCTTTACTCTGACTTCAGGTCCCTTTGTATCAAGAATAACGGGAATGGGTACTCCCAGCTCCTCTCTTATCCTCTTTACCTGCTCGTAGCGTGCCTTGTGGCTTTCGTAATCTCCGTGGGAAAAATTGAAACGGGCACAGTCCATACCGTTTCTTATAAGCTCTCTTAAAATATCATCGTTATCGGTGGCAGGACCTAACGTACATACTATTTTTGTTTTCTTCATATCGTTCACCTTTCGTAAAGTGGAATTTTGAATTTATCCAAGTAAAATTATATCATTTTATAATTATTATGTCAATAAAAAGGACTTTAAAACGGATAAGACGGGGTAAAAATGCAAAACCGAAATTTGACAGCTTAATAACATTAAATAAATCTTAATAATTATCTTTAAAATCCGTCTTGACATAAAGGAATCGGTGATATACAATAAAATTAAGAGGATAATGTCCTTTATAAGAAAGAAAGTGAGGTATTATTATGAAACAAAAAATCCCGTCTTTCGTTTTTCTTTCGCTTTTACTTATATCAGGCATAGTGCTTGCTATAGTGCAGGATATCAGATATCAGAAAGCTGAATTCTGGATATTTGCAATAATATCCTCCCTTGTAATAACCTTGAGCCTTGCAGGAATAATATTCGTTTTCAGAAAGCACAGCTTTAAGACATTTTTACTTATAACGGTTTTATCGAACGTTGCGGTATGTATTTTCCATTCCTTTAAGCAGGCTCCTGATACCTGGAGCGAGGGCACTTTTTCTGCGGTAATGGAAAGATTCTTTTATCAGTTGCCCAGCAATTTCATTATTGCCATCGGTGTATCCATTTTGTGCATAGTCGGATATAAGCTGATAACTGATTTGGCCAGGCAGAAAGCAAAAAAATACGGGAGATAAAATTTATGAAATCATTCCGTAATATATCATTAGTAATGATAATTGTTGTTTTTGCTATTTCATCCTTCACCGCCTGTCAGGACAATAACACGTCAGAGATATCCTCTGACACTTCATCAGGTATAAATTCCTCTGTCACAGAAAACAGCGAAAGCAGGGAAGAGAGTAGCAATAACGATACCGACAGCGGTCATCAGATAATAGGCTCGCCTCTTGAAAGCCTTATCGAAGATTATTATTCCAATTACAGCGAGCCTGAAAAACCGAGAGAGCCTACCCTCCGCTACGCAAAGGAAAAGGATAAAATCAGCAAGGAAACCGACTATGACGCTATAGTTTCTATCTGTACCGATCTGTATTATGAATACGGAAGGCTTACTGCGGGTAAGGACGCCGTGCTGACGGGCTTTACCGATAATGAGAATTTCAAATCCTATATCACCTATATGGCACAGCACAGCGATTCTGTAGAATATACCGCAACACCCTATCTTGATAATATCGAAATGACCGATTATCCCGAATATAACTGTGTATTTGTAAAGGCTACAAAGACAAGGCTTGGTGGTGGAGGTGCAATGGGAGAAGCGTGCTATATAGTAACTGTCAAAGGCGACAGATTATACGTTGCTGATTATAATACTCAATTTACACTATATAATGAAGCATATCGAAAAAATTTTTCTGCGGAAGAAAACCACGATTTCTGGGATAATCCCGAAAAATATCAGCCGATTCTGGATATAATGAAAAACACCCCATAAAAACACAGGCGGGCTATTGATATAGTCCGCCTCAGCGTGTAGACAAAGTCATTGTCTACACGCTGTCAGACGAAGAAAAACGCACGCAGACGAGGAAACCGCCCTGACAGGCGTACACATAGTACGTTGAGGGGCGGATGACGAAGTAAGCAAAAATGCTTTTAGAGAGCCGTTTAAGGCTCTCTAAAACTATTATATTGCTATTTATTGCATAACCACAAATTTGGTGCAAATTACCCGCATTTTTGCGGTGCGTGAGTTTGTCTTCAGTCTGAAGCGACCACCGAAAACGATGGTCGCTTAATTTTATATCCTGCAAACTACCACGCCATACTCAAAGGGAGCGAGATTGATTTCTCCGTCTGCACTGTTGTGAGGATCGTGGAGCTTCTTTGTATTTGAATAATCAGGACTTAAATAGTCTGATAAATGGAATACCTTGGGGTATTTCGACTTGTTTAAGAATATTACCGCAACCTCACGGTTCAGCTTGTCTATTCTTGCAAATACACATTCCTTATCCGTGCAGGAGATGAACTTCATCTCGCCCTTTGCAAAGGCGGTGGTTGACTTTCTGATACGGGATAATTCCTTTGTAAACTCGATAAGCTCGGGATTTTCCTTGCCCCAGGGATAGCAACGTCTGTTGAAGGGATCCTTATAGCCTTCAAGACCTGCCTCGTCACCGTAGTATATGCAGGGAACACCGGGCAGGAAGAACTGCAGTACCATAGCGCACTTTAAAAGGGAAACGCCGTACATATACTGCTCGTCGGTCAGGTATCTTTCAGCCTGCCATTCTCTGTCGTGCCAGCCCACGTCCTCGCCTGCAAGACGGGTCAAGATTCTTTCGGTATCGTGAGTGGATAAGAAATTCATAAGAGTGTCGGCAGAGGGCTTGGGATAATGCTCTAAAATAGTCATTACGCCGTCACGGAAGGGAACGGGATCGGAATATTTAACATAGTTTATGATAGCTTCCTTGAAGGGATAATTCATAACGCTGTCAAGCTGACCGCCGATAAGATATCTTCTTCTTACGCCGTAGCTTTCCTTGTTTGATGCGTCCTCCCATACCTCGCCGTAGATTATCTTGTCGTCGCCCATTGCCTTTACAGCCTTGTTGAGATTGTCAAGGAAATCGTCGGGAAGCTCGTCGGCAACGTCAAGACGCCAGCCTCTTGCACCGTTATTTATCCATCTTTGTAAAATACCCTCGTCACCACAGATATAGCCTGTATAATCAGGGTTATTTTCGTTTACGTTGGGGAGAGTCGTGATACCCCACCAGGATTCGTATTCAAAGGGATAACGGGAGAAGCAGTACCAGTTGCGGAAGGGACTGTCGGGATTCTTATACGCACCCACGTTTTCACCGTATCTGCCGAACTTGTTGAAATACATACTGTCAGCGCCAGTGTGAGAGAATACGCCGTCGAGGATTATATCAATGCCGTATTTTTTAGCTTCCTTACAAAGCTCTCTGAAATCATCGTCGGTACCCAGCATAGGATCGATATGCTCGTAGCAGGCGGTGGAATAGCGGTGGTTTTCGTGGGATTCAAAGATAGGATTCAGATAAAGACAGGTAACGCCAAGACTCTGTAAATAAGGGAGCTTTGACTGTATACCCTTTAAATCGCCTGCGAAATAGTCGTTGTTACGAATTATACCCTTTTCGTCGGGACGGAAGAAGGGAGTATCGCTCCAGTTTTCGTGAACGTATCTGTCGGAGGGAACGTTCTCGTGCTGAATTCCGCTACGGCAGAAACGGTCGGGGAATATCTGATACATAATTCCGCCCTTTACCCAGTCGGGAGTGGTCATATCCTTGTCAAATACGGTAAGCTGGAATAAATCTCCGTTGTCAAGCACGCCAAGACTTGCACCGCTTCTCTTGATATAACGGCGGTTGCCGTCAATTGTCAGGAAGAAATAATACTGGTGCAGACCTAAATGCTGGGGATTGAAGGTGCAGGTATAGGTGTTGTGATATTCCGTTGTGCTGTCAACGATGTTAAGAGGAATAAAACGCTCCTTTTCGCCCGGGCGGAACATAACCAGCACAGGATCGGATACGTTCATATCTTTAGGGAATCTTAACGTAAAGGTGCTGGGCTGATACTGTCTTATTGCTCCGAAGGGGCTTTTATAGTTCAGATCAAAGCTATCGTAGATTGGTGTGTTCATTTCCTTTTTTCCTTTTTTATACAAATTTATGAAATTTCTTTCATTATCTTAAAATCCCAAAAACTCCGTTGAAAAATCAACGGAGTTTTATTTTCAGGAATTGCTTTGATTAGAAGAGCTTCCAGATATCTCTTGCGTAATCTGTAACTGCACGGTCAGCGGAGAAGATACCTGCGCCACTGATGTTCATAAGTGACATCTTGTTCCACAGATACTTATCTCTGTAGGTTTCGCTTGCCTTAGCCTGTGTACCACGGTAGCTGTCAAAGTCAGCAAAGCACATATATCTGTCTGTGTGACGGAGTGTGTTTGCAACCTCTTCGAAGGTAGCACCGTTGATGCCCTTGTACATAAGATCGATAATCTGCTTGATAAGACCGTTGTTGTTGTAGATCTGCTCGGGGAAGTAGCCTCTTGCCTTGAGCTCGTTTACTTCAGGTGTATCCATACCGAAGATGAAGATGTTTTCATCGCCTACGGCACCGTGAATTTCAACGTTGGCACCGTCGTAGGTACCCATTGTAATTGCACCGTTCAGCATGAGCTTCATGTTACCTGTACCTGATGCCTCTGTACCTGCAAGGGAGATCTGCTCGGAGATTTCGCTGGCGGGCATTAAGAGTTCGGATAAGGTTACCTTATAGTCTTCAAGGAATACAACGGAGAGCTTATCTCTGAGCTTTGCATTTTTCTTTAATTCTTCGCCTATGCACCAGATCATCTTGATAATCTGCTTTGCCATATAGTAGCCGGGAGCCGCCTTTGATGCGAAGATATATGTCTTGGGAACAAAGTCAGCGTCGGGGTTGTTAAGCAGATAGAGATAATCTGCGATGATGTTCATAGCGTTTAACTGCTGACGCTTGTACTCGTGCAGACGCTTAACCTGAACGTCAAAGATACCTGCTGTATTGAGCTTTGTGCCTGTTGTGTTGAATACGTATTTTGCAAAGGCTTCCTTGTTCTTCAGCTTTACTGCCGCTAACTTGTCCAGAACGTCCTTGTCATCAGCAAACTTTCTGAAGTCGATGAGCTTTGCCGCATCCTTCTTGAAGCCGTCGCCGATGCACTCGGAGAGGAGCTTTGTAAGACCGGGGTTGGAAGCGAGTAACCAACGGCGGTAAGCGATACCGTTTGTAACGTTCTTGAATGCGTCGGGAGTTACTGAATACTGATCAGCGAATACGTCCTGCTTGATGATTTCAGAGTGAAGCTGGGATACACCGTTTACAGAGTGAGAAGCCGCACAACAGAGGTTAGCCATCTTTACCTTGTTATTCAGGATGATGGACATTCTTGAAACCTTTGCAAGATCGCCGCCTGTTACTTCTGTAAGCATTGAGCAGTAACGGTTGTTGATTTCTACGATGATGGAGAAGATTCTGGGGAGGATTCTCTGCATAAGATCGCAGTCCCAGGTTTCAAGAGCTTCTGCCATAACTGTGTGGTTTGTGTAAGCGAAGGTATGAGTAATGATATACCAAGCCTTATCCCAATCGTATCCGCAGTCGTCGAGAAGTATTCTCATAAGCTCGGGGATAGCGAGTGTGGGGTGTGTATCGTTGATGTGGATAGCAGCCTTTTCGTGAAGGTTTTCAAGTGTGCCGTATACGTTCATATGGCGCATTACGATATCACCTACGGAAGCCGCACTCATGAAATACTGCTGACGGAGTCTTAATGCCTTACCTTCAAGATGATTATCGTTGGGGTAAAGTACCTTTGTGAGAGAATGTGCAATGTTGTTTGCGCCGATAGCCTTGGCGTAGTTACCCTGGTTGAAGCTGTTCATATCGAAGGACATGCTTTCAGCACTCCATAAACGGAGCTTGGAAACGCCCTTGCTGTCGTAGCCTGATACGTACATATCATAGGGAACGGCGTTTACTGTCGTATAGTTTACGTGATTTACACAGTGGTAGTTCTCATCCCACTTTTCGTTGATCTCGCCGTCAAAGTGAACCTCGATAGCCTGATCGGGAACGGGAACCAGCCATACCTTACCGCCGGGAAGCCATTCGTCAGGAAGCTCTGTCTGCCAGCCGTCCATGATTCTCTGCTTGAAGATACCGTATTCGTAAAGAATAGAGTAGCCTGTTGCGGGGTATGCACAGGTAGCAAGACCGTCAAGGTAGCAAGCGGCAAGTCTGCCAAGACCACCGTTACCAAGACCTGCGTCAGGCTCTTCTTCATAGATGTTTTCAATCTTTACGTCCATCTTCTTGAGTGCCTTTGCAACCTCGTCCTGCATTCCTAAATTATAAAGGTTTGTCTTTAAGGAACGTCCCATAAGGAATTCCATTGAAATGTAATATGTCTGCTTCTTACCCTTGGAGTTGCTGTCAACCATATATTCGTGACGCTTTTCCTTAAGGTGATTTACAACCATCTTTGAAAGAGCCTTGTAAATCTGTGTGTGTGTAGCTTCTGCTGTGGATATCCTGAAATCATAGAGGAGTATCTCTTCAAGCTTCTGAGATATCTGCTTTTCTGTCATAGGAGACTTCATAAATACTATTTCCTTTCTACTTGCCCATTTTTCTATTGTTATTATACAATAATAAAATTTTATATTCAAGGGTATAACGGAAAATTCGTAAATAATATAGTCATTTTGCACATTGTGAATAGGATTACATTGTGCAAAATGCTATAAAAATCGACTTGTTTTCATATTTACACTTAAATTTGACAGTTTACACCTTGTTTTTTACCTGCTTATACCGAAGGTTTTGAATACGTCGTTCTTGTTTTTTGCCTTGGTCAGAATAAGCAGCTTGTCCCCTTTTTTTATAACGGCACGACCGTTGGGGATTATAACCTCGTTGTTATCTCTTATTATAGTGATGATGCTTATTGTATGGGGTATTTCCATATCCATAAGAGGAATATTCCATCTGGTGAAATTATCATCAGGGATTATTTCATAAACCGAAGTCTTGCCGTCTTCAAGAGGAAGCAGCTCCTTTATCCTGTCGCTGTCTATCTCACGTTCCAGCTGGGTGGTGATATATTCGGTACTGTTCAGCACTATATCAACGCCGAGTCTTCTGAGCGGCTCTTCGTTTTTCGGATTGTTTACCTTGGCTATGGTCTTTTTTATATTGTATAGCTTTTTTGCCATCTGGCAGACTACAAGATTGTCCTCGTCCCTGCCGGTAACGGCAATAACGCAATCCGCCTTTTCGATTCCCGCTTCTTCAAGAATAGAAGCGACAGTTCCGTCACCACGGATTATAGGTATGTCCAGATCATTGGCAAACTGGCGGCATGCCTCCTTGTCCTCTTCTATGACAGAAATGCGGTAGCCCTTTTCCAGAAGGATTCTCGTAAGGTAATATCCTATCTTGCCGCCGCCTATGATTATAGCATTCATATTCTGCTCCTTGTTGTCAGATAATTTTTGAGAAGATCAGCTTCTGCCCTTTGTATAGCGGCACTCCGTCATAGTCGCCCACTAGCGTAAGCGTACCATCGGGGGATATTATACCGAAAAGGGTTTCGTCGTTTTCGTAGGTTATTTCGTGAGGGGATACTCCGATGAATTCTTTTGGTATATCCATTGTGGTAAAGGTTACCGTTCTTGAGCCGAAGGTAAGACGTTTTTCGGAATGCTCATCTCTTATAGAAGCTGAAACAGCCTCTATTACAAGCTCTGTGGGGCATATGGTTTCTATACCCATATCTTCAAATATATTAGCTTTTTCGTGATCTATTACACGGGCGAGTATTCTCGGCACTTTGAATATTTCTCTTGCAAGCTCCGCCGCCATTATGTTGGTGTTATCGTCATCGGTCAGCGCAATGAATACGTCGCAGGTATCTATACCCGCCTTTTTAAGAGTATCCTGATCTATTGCGACGCCGTATTCCACGTTGCCGCTGAATTCGGTATCAAGGTTTTTGTCAATGTCAGTGGCAGTTCTTGAAATTATGCTGACATCATGACCTTCGGTATACAGCTTCATTGCCAGCTTGCCGCCGGTCTTTCCGCAGCCTGCTATCAGAATATTCATCAGAATTTCAGCTCCTCTCCCGTATGCAGGTATTGTATCTGATTGCCCAGAGTTTCCTTCAGCATCTCATAGCCCTTTCTTCCTGTACAATGGCAGGTGTAGATGTAGCCTATATCCATTTTCTGAAGCTCTGTGGCGGTGTGTTTTATTTCATCCGCACTGCAGCTTATCTTGTTTATGTTGCTGCCCATAAAATTAAAGCCGCCTATGACTGCAATAACGGGTGCGTCCCACATTTCGCAGGCAGTTTTTACTATATTGATTATTCCGCTATGGGAACAGCTTGTCAGCAGTACGAAGCCGTCCTTTCTTCTTCCGGGAAAGCATACCGCAAAGGTTTCTGCGGAAAAGTCGTCCTTTTCCCACTTTCTGCCCTTTTTGATATAGTAGGTCTTATCGTTGCTATGGGCTTTTTCGTATCGCTTTACCGAAGCTATATAGAAATCCTTGCATACCTCGGAAAAGGCGGTGAATAAAACGCATTTCAGCTTGTTCGCCTTAAAGAAGGAGGAGGGAAGTCCAGTTCTGCTCCTGAATATGCCCTTTTGCTCGCCACAGTCGGTGGCGTAATCCTTCCTCAAAAATACCGATACGGCAGGGTTTCTTTTTATAAGTGCCTCTGCACCGCCGCTCATTGAGGTGTGATTGTGGGTAAGCACCAGAGCGTCTGCACTCTCCGCAGGAACGTCAAGCCTTCTGGCGTTTTCGAGAAACAGAGCAGAGCTACCGCTTCCGAATAATATTTTCTTGTCGTTATGCTCTATATATAGGCATAATCCATGCTCCGCAAACAGCTTGTCGTTTGCGGCGGTATTTTCTGATAATACGACTATTCTGATGTTTCTCACCTCCGAAAAACTTAACTTCTATAATAATACCATATTATCGCCATTTGTTCAAGTATTCCGCTATCAAAAAAATATGCCGGGGAAACCCCCGGCGGCCAAATAAAGCAAAACAAAAAAGAGATAACAAAATGAAAAAAGTATTTTAAAAAAGCCTTAGCTTTGTTAAAATCATTATTTGCCGAGCATCTCAACCAGCTTTTCCATAAGCTGACCTATCTGTGGTTTTGAGAACTGGGCGTCTGCACCTACCGTAAGTCCCTTCTTGTACATCTGCTCGTTGATGAGAGAGGAGAAGAGGAATACGGGAATCTTTGACAGAGTTTCGTCAGACTTGATCAGCTTTGTCAGGTGGTGACCGTCCATCTGGGGCATTTCGATATCGGTGATTATAGCGGCTATCTTTTCAGTAACGTCGCCCTCATAATCGCTGAACTGTGAAATGTAATCCCAGGCCTCCTTACCGTCGGGGAAGGAGAGGATGTTTGTAAAGCCTATATCATTAAGACTGTTTATAATGAGCTTGTTCAGGAACTGGCTGTCCTCTGCTACTACCAGCTTCTTATCAGACATATCACCTGCATTAAGATCCTCTGAGCCTGTGTAGTCAAGAGTTGCGCCCTTGTTGAGATCGGATACGATCTTTTCAAAGTCGAGAATAAGGATGATCTTATCACCTATTTTGGCAACGCCTGTAGCAATGCTCTGCTCGTAGGTCTGTGAAAGCTGCGGAGGCTTTTCAATGTCGGTCCAGCTGATACGCTGAATTCCGTGTACCTTTGTTACGTGGAAACCGATATCCATCTCGTTGAATTCGCAGATGATGAACATACCACGCTCGCCCTCGGCAAGCTCTCTCTTCATTACCTTATGTAAGTCGATGATAGTAATCAGTCGGTCACGGGGCATAAACACGCCCTCGATCTCGGGAGCGGAATGAGGAATCGGAACAAGCTCGGAGGGCCTCATAATTTCCCTTACCTTTGCAATGTTGATTCCGTAAAGATTTCCGTTTATATCGAATTCTAAAAGCTCCAGCTCGTTTGTTCCTGTTTCAAGGAGAATGTCAGAGCTTCTCATATCTTTTGCGTCCATAAAAGCACCTTCCATCGTGTGTTTTTGTACAATTTATTATACAATAAAATTTGTAAATTGTAAAGTATTATATGTTAAATTCGGTAAATATCCAATAATAATACCCGCAAAATTTGTAACAATGCACAAATTTACTGACCGATAAATTCTCTTACTATAGAATCCTCGGGGATTATTCCTGTATCCATCTCCTCGGATAAATTAAGGAAATGGGGGAGTATACTGTACATATCCGCTCTCTTTTCGTATTTCTCGAAATTTGCATAGAGGGAGGGAAGCACCTTTTTATACGCGCATATCTCATAAGCGAAAAAGGTATCTATATCATAATCCGCACGGTTCTTATAGGGCATTATGTAAAGACTTTCGCCTCTCTGTACGCTGGGAAAGTTGAGAATGGTATTCTTGTAGTCCCTGCCTCTGAATAGCTTATCTCTTGAAAGTCTGCGCAGAAGTCTTATCTTGGAGGGGTGCAGAAGCTGTCCCGTGCTGTCTGCAATTCTCGTTCTTACGCTGACGTATACGAAGGTGGCGTAATCGTGATGAGTGCCTGTAAGCTCGGGATTCAGGGCGTGTATACCTTCGATGATAACGGCGGTATCCTTATCTCTTTTTATCGTTTTTCCCCAGCTTCTTGAGTTATCGGAAAAGTTGAATACGGGCAGGGTTATTTCGCCGCCCGCCGCAAGCGTTTCCATATCTCTTTTAAGTAAGGGTATATCCACTCTGTCAGGTCGCTCGTAATCCACCTTGCCGTCAGGACCGGGAGGAATTACCCCGGGAACGAAATAATCGTCCATAGATATTACTATCGTGTTTATGCCGTCGTCTTTTAATGATGAGGCAATGAGATTTGCGCTGGTGGTCTTGCCGGAGCCTGAAGGTCCTGAAAGCAGAATGATAGGCTTCTGATTAAGATTCTCCTTTATTCCTGCGGTGGCTCTTGCTATGCGTCTTCTGTATTTTTCCTCGCATTCCTCCACAAAAAGAGCGGGGTTTTCTGTTCTGCGGTTTATATCCTCTATCGTAACTACCTTTATTTTCTTGGGATTGTCAACTGTATCGGTTATCATAAGTAATCCTTTCGTGCAACGTGATTATCCGCTTTTTTACAGCTTATATACATATTACCACATTGCACGAAATTTTTCAAGTCGAATTGTTTACAATAGTGCAATATAAACAAAAATATTTTTTCTTATTATGCAAGTCGGTGAATGGGATTATAAATCGTCCGCATCCTGAACAGGTACTTCAAAAACGTCCTTACACACGCCGGTATAACTGCCGAAGGGATCGGTACTGCTGTCCTTCATGGCAATGACCTTCATAGCCCTTTTCATGACCTTTGATTTGTCAGAGGGAATCTTCGCCTTTGCCGATGGTTTTTTGTTATTGCTCATAGCCTATCACCCGATTTAAAAATTTGAGGAAAATTGCTTTTCCGTATTTATTCTGCGCCTTTTATCGCCGCTTATCACAAAGAAAAATTTCCGCCTGAATTTATGTTTTAAGGAGCTATTAGTAATAGTCTACAAAAAACGGTGAATTTTTTTTAAAAATTAAACAATATTTTTTTAAAAAATGACTGGAAAAATAAAAAGAAATCTGTTATAATATAATCGTATGGTTGACAAGTCCGTCTGGTGACAGCTTCTGTCACCGTTAAAATACGGAAAGATAAGGACAAGTCGGTCACAAAACACTATTTTTTTCAGGAGGAATACCCCAATGGCTAAAAAGTATTGCTACCTTTTCTCTGAAGGTAACGCAAACATGAGAGAGCTTCTCGGTGGTAAGGGTGCTAACCTTGCAGAAATGACATCTATGGGACTTCCCGTTCCCCAGGGTTTCACAATCTCTACAGAAGCTTGTACTCAGTATTATGAAGATGGTCGTAAGATCAACGACGACATCCAGGCAGAAATCAACGACTACATCGTAAAGATGGAAGAAGTAACAGGCAAGAAGTTCGGCGACAAGACTAACCCTCTTCTCGTATCCGTTCGTTCAGGTGCCCGCGCTTCCATGCCCGGTATGATGGATACAATCCTCAACCTCGGTCTTAACGAAGACGTAGTTGAATACATGGCAGAAGCATCAGGCAATGCTCGTTGGGCATATGACTGCTACAGAAGATTCATCCAGATGTACTCTGACGTAGTTATGGAAGTTGGTAAGAAGTACTTTGAAGAGCTTATCGACGAAATGAAGGAAAAGAAGGGCGTTACACAGGACGTTGACCTTACAGCTGAAGACCTCAAGGAACTCGCAGGTCAGTTCAAGGCTGAATACAAGGCTAAGATCGGTGCTGACTTCCCCACAGATCCTAAGGAACAGTTAATGGGTGCTGTTAAAGCAGTATTCCGTTCATGGGACAACCCCAGAGCTAACGTTTACAGACGTGACAACGACATTCCCTATTCTTGGGGTACCGCTGTTAACGTACAGGCAATGGCATTCGGTAACATG
>JAFQUH010000146.1 GCA_017408635.1 Ruminiclostridium sp.
GCGGATGACGAAGTAAGCAAAAATGCTTTAGGGAAGCCGTTTTCGGCTTCCCTAAACTTTTGTATTAATGTTTTGTATGCTCGCAAGATAAGTACAGAATTTTACGCATTTTTGCGGTGCGTGAGTTTGTCTTCAGTCTGAGGGCGACCTGTGGTCGCCCGTATATTATACATATGCCTTTATATATTATAATAGTATACCCTATCAGAAATCCTCTTCGTGCTTTGTGGGTACGTCAGTCATAAGCTGTTTATAGATTCTGCTATACACAATAGTAGTGATAACGAAGGTTATAACGTCGGATACCGCCTGAGAGCCTACTACACCGTAGATTCCGAAGAAGTGATTTGCTAAAAGCAGTATCGGGATATATACAAGTCCCTGACGGCAGATAGCGAGCAGTAAGGATTCCTTGCCCTTGCCCATAGCCTGCAGACACAGATTCTTCTGGAAGTTATTTATCATAAAGGGAGTAGCAAGGCAGGCTATTCTTAAAAAGTCCTTGCCGTAGGCTACCGTGGTAGCGTCACCTATAAAGATTCTTACTATAGGCTCTGCGAAAATCTCAAATGCCAGTATGCAGGTGGCGGCTATAATCATACCCGTAAGCTGCGACATCTTTATAAAGCCGTTCATTCGCTTGTAGTTGCCCGACGCATAGTTATAGGCAACAAGAGGCATCATACCCTGACAAAGTCCCATGCCGATATTAAGCGGGAGCATATCTATCTTTACGACAATGCCAAGTGCCGCCAGCTCTATATCGCTGTGACCTGACGCTAAATTGTTCTTGAGAATTGCCGCCGTTGCCGCAAGCGTTGCGGAAAGGAATGAGGGCAGTCCTATTGCGAATACCGAGCCTATCGATGACGCCGAAGGTATCATCAGCTTCGGATTTATATTAAGTATCGACTTTTTGCGAAGTCTTACAAATTCCATTACAAAGTAGAGCATAGCAATCACGTTTGAAAGCATCGTTGCTATTGCCGCACCCGTTACCTCGTTTCCGGGAGGGAGTATCACGAACATAAACAGAGGATCGAAGATGATATTCAGGATTCCGCCCAGAGCAAGTCCGAAGCTGGATTTTCCCGAATAGCCTGCACTACGCAGCAGATGGGACATAGATACGCTTACAAGCATCGGTATACCGCCTACGAATACGGTCCAGAATATGTATTCTCTGCAGTAGCCTATGGTATTCCGGGATGCGCCCAGCAGGAAGGATATGGGATCGGCAAAAAGGAATGCCACAACCGAGCATATTATTCCGATAAGGAGCGAGCCGTAAAAGCTGAAGGAACAGACCTTTTTCGCTTCCTCTTCCCTGTTTATACCCAGCAGTCTTGACATAAGACTGCCGCCGCCCACACCGAAAAGGTTAGTAAAGGCACTTAATACGAAGAATACGTTACCCACTACGCTTGCCGCCGCTACCTTGTAGGGATCGTCGGTCATTCCTATAAATATAGTATCCGCCATATTATAGATCATCGAAATAAGCTGACTTATAATAGTAGGTATCGCCATTGCCGCTAAAGCCTTACCTATAGGGGCGTTTTCAAATAATTCCTTTTTTTCGTTCATTTATATCTCTTTTCTTTTTAAAATTACGCAAAAACAGAACCGATATCGACGATAAGCGGTTCTGTTAATAATTATATTCCTATTTTTTTAAAAAGTCAAGAGGAAAGGCAGAGGGAGTAAGGTATAACGGCATATTCCGAAAATACGCCTATCTGTAAAAAGGCGGGAACAGGCTAAGGCACCGCCTTATCAACATAGATACCGCACGGTTTCTATCCCCCGCCGTCTGTACATCTTTATTTCTTCTCCTTATATAAAAAGGCGGGAACGGGGTAAGGCACCGCCTTTAGCGGAATAATGTACATTCTCCGCTTTTGCGGTAGTAGTCTATTCTCTCCTCTATTGCCTGCCTTGTGGTTTTATAAAAATCCGCAAGGCAGTCGATACATAAGAATTCGTCTGCATTTCTTGTGACTAATTTTCTGTAGATGGCTATATCGTCACCGCCGAGCTTTGCTCCGCATTTATAGCAGGTACTGTAATTTGACATCAGAGCTTTACAACCTTTGCTCTGAATACGAGGCAATCGTGAGGAGCTACCGTCTTTACGAGTCTTTCGCTATAGCAACCATCATCCTTATGCTCCCAGCAATCGTAAACCTGAAGTCCTCTGCCAGCCGCCGCAGATAAACCGATATCCCAGAGCTGAAGTGACATTTCTGCATTTACGTCGCTGAAATTGAACATACCTATAGCGAAGTCACCGTTTGAAAGAGGCTTTACAAGGGAGAATACGTTCTCGGGGTTGTTCCACTGGCTGATGCGGTAGGGACTGCGGCATTCGATATCCTGATTTAATGCCAGCACGTCCTTGTTTGTCAGGATTTCCTTTGTTCTGTCGGTCATACGGCGCACGTCACAGCCTATCATAAGAGGGCTGTTCATCATTGCCCAGAGGGAGAAATGAGTCTTGTACTCGGTATCTGTGCAGCCGCCGATACCCTTACCATCCTTATTGGCAAACTGGTCGTGACTGCCGCCGTTGATAAATTCGTTATTTGAGCCGCCGTGCATACCTACTACCAGCATATCTATATCGTTGTGACAGTAGGGTGCGCCGTAGCACTGATTACCCATCTGGGAGAGGGCAAGTCTTTTTATACATTCCCAGTTATCCTGAATATCGCCGGTAGAACGGAACATATGCGCTCCTGATTCTCTTATCCAGCGGTAGATATTATCATTACCCCAGTTACAAGCGGAGAAAAGTATCTCTCTGCCGCAGTTACGAAGAGCTGTGCTCATTCTCTTATAAAGTATCTCGCCGGGGATGTAATCAGGCTTGTAGCAGTAGTCGTACTTCAGATAGTCAACGCCCCAGCTTGCAAAGGTTTCTGCATCCTGGAATTCATGCTCAAAGCTACCGGGATGACCTGCACAGGTGTGAGTACCCGCACAGGAGTAGATACCGAATTTAAGTCCCTTGCTATGTACGTAATCGGCTACCGCCTTGATGCCGTTAGGGAATTTATAATGATCGGGTACAAGCTCGCCCTTTTCATTTCTCTGCTTTTCGCTCCAGCAGTCGTCAATTACGATATATTCGTAGCCTGCATCCTTAAGTCCGTTTTCTACAAAGGCGTCAGCCGCCTGCTTGATAAGCTCCTCGTTTATTTCCCAGGTGAACGTATTCCAGGAGTTCCAGCCAAGAGGAGGGAGCATTCCTAATTTTCTTGTTTCCATTGTTTCCATTGTAATATACCTTTCCTTTTTCGGTTAATTAAAATATGTTACGGAGTCCTACCGTAATTTCTATTTTTTCTATGCCGTGGGCAAGAAGAACTTCTATCGCCTCTCTTGTAACGGTTTCGCCAGGCATCAGAAGCGGAATACCCGGCGGGCAGGGAGCAATAACTCCTGCACATATCTTTCCTTCCGCCTCTTCCACGTTTACCTTCTGCTTCATTCTGCCGTAGGCGGCAGAGGGTGAGGAGGCAGAGGTGGTCTTTATCATAACGGGAGGCTTCGGCAGTCTTAATAACGCCGTGCGCTCCATTACCCCTTCGGAAAATACCATACGCATGGTTTCAAAATCCTGATCGGAGGTATGCCAGCCGAGAAGCAGTACGCATTTATATTCGTCCGCATACTCACAGGCAATACCGAACTGGTCAAGCTCGTAGGCAAAGCGCTGTCCCGTTGTAAACATAGCAGGACAGTCAAATACTATCCTCATATCGTCACTTTCCGACAGTATATAGCCTGATGATGAAATATGCTTTTTCAGTTCGTTTATTTTTACAACGAGCTCCTTTATATGATTCGGCTCTTCGCATATGGTGGCATTGAAGCGGTCCAGGCTGTCAAGAATAAGATAGCTGGGACTTGATGAGCCGAAGAGGGACATAGTTTCCTTGGCGTTTTCGCAGTATTTCTTATTACCGATATGAAGGTATGCGCCGCCCGTCAGCACGGGGAGAGTCTTATGAGCGGAATCGGCGCACATATCTGCACCGAGGGTTATCGGGTGTCTGTCGGTTTCGGTAAAGCGAAGGTATGCCCCGTGGGCGTTATCCACAAGAAGCGGGATATTGTGCCTTCTGCACACCTCGGAGATTGCCGCTATATCACTCATACCACCGTAGTAATCGATAGAATTTATAAATACCGCAAGGGTACGCTCGGTTATCTTCTTTTCTATTTCGGCAGGGGAAATATTACAGCTCATATATTTATCGGGGTATACCCAGGAGGGTGTAAGTCCCAGTAATATGCAGGTATTTATAAAGCTACGGTGAGAGTATCTGCCCGCTATAACGTGATCTCTTCCCTTTCCCTTCTGCTTTGCCAGCATAAGCATCGTCTGTATCGCAAGGGTACTGCCGCCGCAGGAATAAAGAGTCTGCTCCGTGCCGTAAACACGGGAGGCTATGCGCTCGCTCTGACCGATTATTCCTCGGTTATCAGAGAAGGGATCCGACTCAAAAAGGCTGTCCGCTCCCTCTATCTCGGTGATATCAAGAGGATGCTCATAGCCCTTATGTCCGGGCATATAGCATCTTACCTTGCAGTCCTGCTTGTTTTTTATTAAAAAGTCGTGTATCGGAGTAAGGGTATTATTCATCCTTTAACAGCTCCTTTCGGTCTTGCTCATTGAATACAATATCATTTTAGCATAAATCAATAAATTTTTCAATTTTTTTGACAAATTTTTATAAAATTGTTATTTTATCATTGACATTTTCTTGTTATTGTGGCATAGTTAAATTAACAGAAAAGCTTCTGTAAGATTCATTATTATTAAGGAGGACGCTTTATGAAAAAATTCTTGTCAGCATTAACAGCCCTATCAATCATTTTCGCATTAACCACACCGGCTTTCGCCAACTCAACAGACAACGAACCTATTGATTTAACATTAAATTGCGTGTCTGTAATCAACGATGATATTGAGTTTCCTCTGAACGCTGAAATGGTTTTTGATGAAAACACTATCCACTTTTCCGAATCCGATTGCTACGAATGTGAATATGAAGTGGATAAATCATTGTTGCAGAGCGAAATCATTCTGACAGCAAAAAACGAAAATTCAGACTTCAGCCTTTCATTAACCGATGAAAACGCCGTTATTCTGAACCGGCAATCAGAAAACGGAAAAATTTCTATAGACGAATTCCAATTCGATAAGTATTACCAGTTCAGGCTTACAATTAACGGTGATACTTATGCCGGAGAAATAGGTGCTATATTCGAAGCATGGGACGTCATTTATATTGATTTTGATTATATTTTAATTAACACATATTCAGACTTACAGCGGGCTAATCAGAGTTTTGCTCATGAAGTTGAAAACAATAACACTTACATGGTTTCAGATATCGTTTCTTCGGGAAGAACTATAGTTGGAACTCCCAGCAGTGTAAATGACGTAGATTTCTACCGCATTTATTTAAATTACCCCGACCTTTATAACTCCCACTATGCAAACGGAACACTTGATATCACTCTGAGTTCAAGAGCAAGCAGTATAAATGCATATGTTATCAAATTATACATATTAGAAAACGGTCAGCTTTTAATGAAGGATATCAGTCTTAACGCAACAGGCAAATGCAGATATACAAGATACTTAAACACATACGGATATAGAGATTTTTATATTTCCGTTACTCCTGTGTCCGCCGCCGTTGACCCTAATACCGAGTACTATTTGAACGTAAATTACACCGGAGCATATACATTTTATAGTCAGAAACAAAGCAAAATCGGTAATTTAGAAACCTGGAATACTCAATTTTTAGACGAGCTTACATGTATTTATGACAATTACACAGAACCTTTCATCACAGTTAACAATACTGGAGACACTGATTGCATGAGCGAAGGTTGTGCTATAGCAAGCTATGCAATGGCTTTAAGAAATGTTAATGCGACTATAACCGGTAAGGATTTCAGAACAGGATTTACTGGAAATTTGTATGCAGACCCATTTACAACTATGTTAGCAAATATAAATAACAATGGCACATCTTTAGAAAATTTTGAAGAAAACACCTTAATATTAAGCGAGGACCCTTGTTACACATACAGAGCCACATTAATAAGCAATTTCAAAATAAACGGAAACACTCTTTATTCTCATTGTTATGATTTAGAGCTGAGTAATTCAGTTGATTTAGAAACTGCGCTGGATTACATATTGGAGCATAACGGAAATTACGGAGCGATTGTAACCTTCACAAATCCATATTATGGCACAACTCATTATATAACTTTTACCGGTAAGGACGATTCGCAAACAAACTTAATCGACAAGTACACCGTTTTCGACCCAAGCGGAACAACCTTCGCCCATGCAAAAGGTCTTAAATTTAGAAACTGTATAACATATACAACAACAGGGGCGAGTCATATGGAACTTGACTATGCAGTAGCAATTCATTATTTCAACAGAAATTCTCAGCCTTTCACTATCTCTTAAGGAGGTCATACTATGAAAAACCGCATTTTAATTTCTCTTGTTTCATTATCACTTTTATTAAGCGTTGTCGGCTGCGAGATGAGCAATGCCGATATTTCAGACAGCTCCTTTGAAGCGTCGGCTACAGAAGAATCGCAAACGGCCTCCTCTCCAAATACATCGACTGAATATGAAGAATCCTCCTTGCCGAGTACATCGAATAAATTTGAAGAATCCTCGGTAATTATTAAACCCAGACCGGAGCGAATCGAATTGACAAAGGATATTACACAGGTCATTTCTGCCGATTCAGACGCACCTTATTTTGAACTGTATTATGGCAAGGAATTCCGAAAAATAACCGACGAAGAGGCACAGCTTATACTACAGCAGACAGATTATTGGGATAAGCTTGTAAAGGATGAGGCTATACAAAGCCGTGTAAATTATATCAGCGAGACCATCGGGCAAATGGAAAAACAGATGTCCTTCGCTTCCTTCGAAACCGAAGGCGGAAACTCATACGTCGGCATAGATTCAGCCAAGGATGAATGGTTTTTATCAAAAAAGCCACCCGAGCTTTTTTCCTCGATGGAGGAGCTTTATCAGATTCAGAAGGATATTTTCACGGATGTTACGACCTACGAGGATTTTCTTACAAAATTTGACGTCTTTAAATATGAAAACGGTGAATTTTATGTAAAGGGCAGAGTCCTGGGAGGACGCACATCGTCTATGAATTCAGCGGGGATTACCGTTTTAGCATATAGCGCATATAGTCATAGAAATTGTTTATATGACAAGACTATGGCGATAGAGCTTGACGGTGAAATATATATGGTGGTATTTATCGAGTGCGATACACAAGCCAATCATTCTTTATACTTTGTCGAGCGTATACCTGTGCCTCTTGAAGAAGTTGACGGAGTGCTCAAATTACCAAGAAACGTTAACTGGGAAATAGCCTTCGGCAAGGGTAGATAAAATACAGACAGCGAAACGCCAAAGGGAGCCCCTTTGGGCAATTCCCGCCTTTTAAAAGAAACAATTAACCCTGCAGTTGTAAAACGGCAGGGTTAAAAATTTCTATATGGCGGACGCACTACTCCGTTTCGCTGTTTTATTTTGTGACCATACTCTTTTCTGTAAATCAATTTCTCCTTTCTCTTAATGCAAATGCCGTATTAAGCAAATATTTATCACATATTAATAAATTTTTCAATTTTTAATTCAATAATTTTTAAAAAATTGTTGAATTATCCGCTGATTTTTTATATAATTAAATATATATAGTAAAAAATCAGGAGTACCTTTAAAATAAATGAAAATAAAGATATCAATTATAGCGGTAACGCTGGCGGCTATAACGCTTTTTACTTCAGCCTGCAGTAAGATAGATTACTCCTCGGGCGTGGATAACGAAAGTCTGCCGTTACCCTCCTTTACGGATGATAGTGACAGCAAGGACGATACTGCGCCGCCCGCCAACATCACGACCGAGCATCTTAAAACAAGCTACAATATAGAAATAAAGGATTTCAAGCTGATAAAGGAAGCGGAGGAAATCGTAAACGACGATAAGGAGATACTTACAGATATTTCTCTTTTTACAGGAAAGGGATATATAAAGCTGGGCGCTTATCAGAGTATTGATTTTCTTATTGACGTACCCTCTGATCAGCATTACAGCATTTTAATCTCCGCCTGCGGAAGCGGCGGTGCGGTAACTCTCACCACGGGCGGCACAAAGCTGATTGATAGCGAAAACGGAAAGTACAAAAGATGGAATGGCGACCTTCACGGCGCTTATAAGGTCCAGCAGAGCAGATTATTCACAGACTACAGCGTAGCGCCCGTATATCTTGAAAAGGGGCTTAACAAGATAACTCTGCAGGCGGTAAACGGAAACGTATATATCGATAATATCTCAATCAGCGAGGCTGATACCCGAAGCGAACGATATCAGAAGGCAGGTACTTCAATATCGGGAGATGAGATAAACTACGGCAGACTTCAGACTATGAGCTATCTCAAATCCATCTACGGCAAGCAGACGCTTACCGCTCAATACGTTACTCCCAACACAAACGCCGAAATAGACGTTATATACCGTAACACAGGCAGATATCCCGCCATCCGTTGCAGCGATCTTATGTACTGCACAAAGGCAGGTGCGTCGCTTCTTTCCGGCATTAACGAGAATACCGATATCGAGCTTGCGAAGGAATGGGCAAGGCAGGGCGGTATGGTTATGTACAGCTGGTACTGGTACAGTCCCATCGGCAGAACAACGCTATATGCAAAGGACTGCGAATTCGACGTGACCAAGGCAATAACCGATAACGAAAAATACTACACTCTGTCCGAGGAGGAGCTGAAAATGCTCCTTGATGACGGCAGTATAAGCGAAGAATGCTATACCGTTCTTTGCGATATGGACAGTATAGCAAGCAGACTGAAGCTCCTTTACGACGAGGAAATCCCCGTACTGTTCAAGCCTATGGCGGTAACTGATAGCGCCATGTACTGGTGGGAACAGGACGAAACCGTCTACAAGACTCTGTGGAAAATGATGCAGACACGCTTTGAGGAGCTCCACGGACTTTCAAACCTTATCTGGATATGTCCTGCAACCAAGGGCAGAATGTACCCGGGTGATGATTACGTGGATATAATCGGTTGCGATATCTACAATAACAGTAACAACGCAAACCTTCAGGGTATGCTGAATACCGATTCCCTTACCCTCAACACCAAAATGACGGCACTTACGGAATGCTGTTTTACTCCCGATCCCGATATACTCTACAGAGATAACTGTATGTGGCTATGGTCAGGGGCGCAGGGCGGAAAATACCTGATAAACCCCGACGGCTATATGACGGGAGATTATATCTCGGTAGCACAGATGAAGAAAATATATAATCACGAGCTTACCATAACAAGAGATGAGCTTTCAATCGAATGACAAAGGAGCTGAAAAGGAAAAATGAAATACCGCTGGCACAAGAAATATCTGTACTGGGGCGTTACCGCCTTCTGCGTAATTGCCGCCGCTATAGTATTCTTTTTAGGACTTTCCCAGATAGAGCCGATACTTGAAAAGATAGGAGCATTTTTAAGTATACTGACTCCCGTTCTCTACGGCTTTATTATTGCCTATATCCTGTCCCCCGTGGCAACCTACTTTGAAAAGCCGGTATTCAGAAGGCTTTTCTACACCATTCAGGACAAGAAGAGAGAAAACTTTATAAAAAAGCACCCGGGCGAAGCTCCCCCTGAAAAGACCTTCCCCGTAAGAAAGGTAGCAAGAGTGCTTTCGGTTGTAGTAACCATGATACTCGCCCTTATACTACTGGGCGGTATGGTGTGGATATTACTCCCCCAGCTTATCGAAACCATTACATCTCTCGTAAATAATATGCCAAGCTACGTAAAGCAGGTTACCGAATGGGTATCGGGACTGCTTGAAAACTACCCCGACATAAAGGCTTACGTACTGCAGTTTACAGGCGGAATTTCAGAAATGCTGAACAACTGGCTTTCTACCGACCTTTTGCCCCAGATGACAAACGTATGGGAGCTTATCAGCTCTAACGTAATGAATGTTATCAATATTACGGTAAACCTCTTACTCGGCGTTGTAATTGCGGTATACTTCCTTAACAGCAAGGAGCTTTTTGCCGCTCAGGGTAAAAAGATCGTCTACTGCTTCTTCAAGACAAAGCACGCAAACAACATAATAACTACCGTAAGAGATATCCATAAATCCTTCGGTCAGTTCATCACGGGCAAGCTCATTGACAGCTTTATCATAGGCGCACTTTATATAATCATAATGAGCATTCTCGGTATGCCCTATGCAACCCTTGCCGGTGTAATTATGGGTATTACAAGCATAATCCCCTTCTTCGGTCCCTTTATCGGTGCCGTACCCTGCGTACTGCTGATGCTTCTCGCAGATCCTATCCAGTGTCTGTGGTTCCTTATCCTTATGATCATAATTCAGCAGATAGACGGCAATATTTTAGCGCCCAAGATTATCGGTGATTCTACGGGACTTTCCAGCTTCTGGGTTATCTTCGGTATGCTGGTAGGTCAGGGTATCTTCGGCTTTGCAGGTCTTATCATCGGTATTCCCTTATTTGCGGTGGTATACTCCTTCGCAAAGAAGAGAGTGGCTATGGGACTTGAAGAAAAGAATCTCCCATCTGACTCAAACGATTACCGTGATATCCACCATATTGACGATGAAACCGGCGAAGCGGTAATGTTCCCTCATCCGCCCTATATGAAGAAGGCAAAGGTAAGGGAAAAGAAATCTATAAAGGCTATTTTCAGAAGAAAGAAAAGAAAGTAACAGGGATTTTAAAAATACAGCGAGGACAGAATTATGACAAAATACGTAGTAACTCCCGAACAGATGAAAAAGGCAGAGGCATTCTGCGAAAATAACGGCACCTCCCTTGCAACTCTTATGGATAATGCGGGTAAGGCTATAGCCGGTTATACCGCAGATTTTCTCCCCATTCCCGAGGAAGCGAAAATCGTAATACTCTGCGGCGGTGGTAACAACGGCGGTGACGGTTTTGTAGCGGCGAAGGAGCTTTCAAAAATCGGCGCAAATGTGTACGTGATGGCTTTATCCGAGCCTTCTACCGAGCTTTGCCGTGACGCCTTTGACAGATGTAAGGCTAACATCAGCGGCGAGCTTGTTACCGTATCAGAGGGAATTGATACCATGTGCGAGCATATCCGTAACGCAGACGTGATAGTAGACTGTATTTTCGGTACAGGCTTTCACGGAGAGATTGAGCCTGTAACGGAGAATGAAAATCCTTACACCGTTCCTATCCGACCTGTTACCAATATTATAAAAGCCGCAAACGAATCAGAGGCTGTAAAAATCTCCGCAGATATCCCTTCAGGCTGTAACGCCCTTACGGGAGAGGCGGCAAAGTGCGTATTCGAGGCGGACTATACCCTTGTTCTCGGTGCATATAAGACGGGGCATATACATAACCCCTGCAGTGAATATTCGGGCGAGCTTTTTCTTGCGGATATCGGCATACCCGATTCAGCCTATGAGGAATATGAGGCGGTGGTATCCGACGATTCCGTTATAGAAAAGCTACCGGAAAGAAAGAGAATAAGCCACAAGGGTGACTACGGCAGACTGCTGAACATCTCGGGAAGTGAAAACTACGTAGGTGCGGCGTGGCTTTCTACAAATGCGGCACTTCACGTAGGTACGGGACACGTTACCTTATGCTCGGTTAAATCCGTTACTACCGCCGTATCCATAACTCTTCACGAAAGCACCTATCTTCCTCTCACAGACAAGTCAAATATAGGAACAGAGCATATAAACGATATTCTTTCAGCGGCAGAAAACGCTACCGCCGTGCTTATCGGTTGCGGTACGGGTTGTAACGAGGATGTCGCAAAGATAACTCTGTCCCTTATCAAATATGCCGGATGTCCCGTAATTATTGATGCGGATGGTCTAAATTCCATCGCTCCGCATATAAATGAGATAAAGGACAACAACGGTATGGTAATACTTACTCCTCATTTAAAGGAATTTTCAAGATTATCAGGCTGTGATATGGGCTATATCCAGAAAAATAAGCTGGCGGCGGCAAAGCTCTTTGCAAGGATGTACAACGTACACCTTCTGCTGAAGGACGCCTACTCGGTATATGCCGCTCCCGACGGCTTTACGGCAGTCAATTTGAGCGGTAACGACGCTCTTGCAAAGGCGGGTAGCGGTGATACTCTTGCAGGTACAGTTGCAGGACTTCTTGCCATCGGCGGTGGGATAAACGAAGTAGTGACCGCAGGCGCATATCTTTTCGGCAAGGCGGCTGAAGAGGCGGCTTTAATCCGTAGCACAAGAGCTATTCTTCCGTCGGAGCTTCCCGAACAATACGGCTATATAATAAGCTGAATAAAAACGTTGTCCTTTACTAAAACGAAAGGACAACTTTTTTATGAAAGGAAGAAAAATTATTGCCGCCCTTTCCATAGCGTCGGCTTTATCTCTTACCGCCTGTGACAGTACCGACAGAATGACCGCTCCCGACCTTTCGGGAGATATCGGATTTTCCGCCACCATATCCTGCGGAGGCTTTAAGGCAAGTGCAGATATAAGCCGTAACGACGGAGTATGGAAAATAACCTGCACCGCACCCGACAGTATAAACGGTATGGAGATAGTAACAAACGGCACCGAAAGAAAGGTTACGGGCGGCGGTATAGTGTTTGATTATAACACCGGGGACGTTCCCTTTGTCACCGCCTTTGATTATTTCATTACCGCCGTTGACAGTACCGAAAACAAGGATAGCTTTACTGTCACAAAGGGAACGAATTCAAAGGGCAAGGAAGAAACAAGACTGCAGGGCACGGTGCTTTCCAGCGGATATCAGCTGACTATCGATAAGGAGGGCAATATCACCTCCTTTTCAGCAGGCGATTTTAAATTCACGGCGGTAGAAGATGATAAAAAGGAAAGCTAAAAATCCCCTTTACAAAAAGCTACGGCCTTTTATAAAGGGGACTGTGGCGGCGGTTATAATGCTACTGCTTACCTCCCTGCTGCTCTCTCTTTTAATGTGTGCGGCAGGGATGTCGGGAGAAGCCGCACCCGTTATGAGCATTATAGCCTTATGCTCGGGAGCGGTATCGGGCGGCATCATCATAGGCGGCAACAAAGGAAAAAACGGCTTTTTCTGGGGAGCAACAGAGGGACTTATACTTTTTTTAATAATACTTATCGTTGCTCTGATTACGGGAAACGCCGATAATAATCAGCTTGTTATGAAGCTGTTATTTTCCGTCATAAGCTCAACGGCAGGCGGAATAATCGGAGTTAATCTGCCGATTGATTAAATTTGCCTTCGACAAATTTAATAGTGAAGTTTTTGCTTCGCAAAAGTGAAGACGTGAAGCAAGCCTTCGGCTCGTGAAGTTGCACCTGACGGCGCAGATGTGGAATCAATTGCCGTAGGCAATTGATAGATTATAAAAAGCGTTCAGATTTTCTGAACGCTTTTGTTTGTATGATGGTTTGTGTGTCAAATTGTAGTTTATCGCTCCGCTGGGGTTATTGTAGCCCCAATCCCCCTAACCCCCTTTCCCCTGAGGAAA
>JAFQUH010000147.1 GCA_017408635.1 Ruminiclostridium sp.
CGCCGGGCTTAAGCACGATACAAGCCATGATTTCTTCACCGTATGCCTTGTCGGGAACGCCGATAACCTGAACGTCCTTTACCTTGGGATATGTGTAGAAGAATTCTTCGATTTCCTTGGGGTAGATGTTTTCGCCGCCACGGATAATCATATCCTTGATACGGCCTGTAATCTTGTAATATCCGTCGGGAGTACGTCTTGCAAGGTCGCCTGAATGTAACCAGCCGTCGCTGTCGATTGCAGCTGCGGTTGCTTCGGGCATCTTGTAGTAGCCCTTCATGATGTTGTAGCCTCTTGCACAGAATTCGCCGTCTGTTTCGTCGGGTAATTCTTCGCCTGTTTCAGGATCGACAATCTTACATTCAACGCCGAAGATAGGACCGCCTACCGTATTTACTCTCGCTTCGATAGAATCGGAGGTCTTACTCATTGTGGTTGCAGGGCTTGCCTCTGTCTGACCGTAGGTGATGCAGATTTCAGGCATATGCATCTTTTCGATAACCTCTTCCATAACCTTGATAGGGCAGGGAGAACCAGCCATGATACCCGTTCTCATATGTGAGAAGTCGGTCTTGTCGAAGTTTTCGTTTTCCAGCATTGCAATGAACATTGTAGGAACGCCGTGGAAGGCTGTAATCTTTTCCTGGTTGATGCAGTGCAGGCCCTTTCTGGGTGAGAAGGCGGTGATAGGGCTCATAGTAACGCCGTGGGTTACTGATGCGGTCATAGCCAGTACCATACCGAAGCAATGGAACATAGGCACCTGAATCATCATTCTGTCTGCTGTGGATAAGTCCATACAGTCACCGATAGCCTTACCGTTGTTTACTACGTTGTAGTGTGTCAGCATAACGCCCTTGGGGAAGCCTGTAGTACCTGAAGTGTACTGCATATTGCATACGTCGTGCTTGTCGATGGCACGGCGCATATTTTCAACCTCGCTTAAGGGTACATTTTCAGATAATGCCATAGCCTCGTCCCAGGTAAAGCAACCGGGCTGCTTTGAATCTGTTGTGATAATGCTCTTCAGTCTGGGGAGCTTTGCACTGTTTAACTTACCGGGCTCGCATTCCTTCAGCTCGGGACACAGCTCGTTCATAATAGCCACGTAGTCGCTGTCCTTGTAGCCGTCAACCATAACCAGTATATCCGTATCGGACTGACGGAGCAGATATTCTGCCTCGTGTACCTTATATGCGGTGTTTACCGTTACCAGTACCGCACCGATCTTTGTAGTTGCCCAGAAGGTGATGTACCAGGCAGGAACGTTTGTAGCCCAGATAGCTACGTGACTGCCCTTCTTTGCGCCCATTGCGATAAGAGCACGGGCAAAGGTGTCAACGTCGTTTCTGAATTCGGGGTAGGTTCTTGTATAGTCAAGCTCTGTATATCTGAAAGCATACTGATCGGGGAATTCTTCACATACTCTGTCCAGAACGTCAGGGAAGGTGTAGTCGATAATTCTTTCCTTGGGCCAGATGTACTTACCTGTACCTCTGTTATCGGTCTGTAAGGGGTGCTTATGCTTTTTCTTTCTGTAGGGAGCCATGAAGTTCATATACTGGGGGAATACGATACCTGCGTCGCACAGATTGTTTGACCAGCGCTTTACCCACTCTAAAGATACGTAGCCCTCATAACCTGTAGCCTTCAGAGAATCCAGCATATCCTGAAGAGGCATATCGCCTTCGCCCATCAGCTTGTACTGTAACTTTCCGTCAGCCATCACGCTGTCCTTAACGTGACAGTATCTTATATACGTGCCGAGGTTTGCAATGGTATCAGCGGCACTTTCACCAAAATAGCGGTAGGGGTGATGCATATCCCATAATGCCGCAACCTCGCTTCTGCCTACCTTGTCGAGTAATGCACGCAGACGCTTTGTATCGGCATATACGCCGTTTGTTTCAACCAGCAGGGTAACGCCACACTTTTCCTTTGCAATATCAGCGAGCTTTGTCAGAACGGATGCTACGTAATCGTCATCTACCTCGTCAACGGGCATAGGCTCCTTGTCACCGAGAATTCTGATATAGGGAGTGCCTAACTTATCTGCAAGCTCTATATAGCTTGTGATCTCGCTTATTGTTTCTGCTTCGTTTTCCTTATCCTTTAAAGCACAGCCGGAGGAAAGGCAGGGAATCTCAAGGTCGATGTCCTTAAGCTTCTTGATGGTAGCGGGCAGGTGCTTTTCTGTAAAGGGTCTTGCCTTTACTGCGAAGATATTCTGACCAAGACCACGGATCTCAATTCCGTCATAGCCTAAGTCCTTTGCCATTGAGTAGATGTCTGTCCAGTCAAAATCAGGACAAGCGAGTGTTGAAAAACTGATTTTCATTTTCTTTTCTTCCTTTCTACAGTCGGGAGTCAGATATTCTGATATATGAGATAAGGTGGTTAAGGGCAAATAAAAAACCCGTCCCAAAGATAATTCTTTGAGACGGGTGAATATACTTGTTACCCGCGGTACCACTCAAATTGCATTCTCATGCCACTCAGACTCCATTAAGTCTTATGCAGTTACGTTGCAGTTACGGAAAACACTACTCACACTTTCTGTTTACGTAAACAGAAATCCGTTTTCGCATTTTCAGCTCAGAAGGGAGAGGCTATTCAGCTATAGATACTGACTCACACCAACCGTCAGCTCTCTGAAATCCTTTTACTGTTGCCGTCTTCGTCACAGCCATTGAATGTATAATATCACAATTTTTTTCCGTTGTCAATAACTTTTTGAAAATTTATATTGAAAAATTTGCGAATTGTTGTTCCGTGAAGCTACGGTCTTGTGATATAGGTCATGAGCTTTATCTTCATATAGTCGCAGTCAGAACGCTTTGAAAGTTCGTTTGCAGGCTTTAGAAGATTATTGTAGAGCGCCGGTACGAATTTGTGTACCGAAGATACGCCGAGCTTCTTGTTGTATTCCTCGTAGACCTTGTAGTCCTCTTCAGAAGGACAGCTGAAGCCTGAATAAAGGGTGAAGTAGCGCCAGCGTTCGTGAAGCAGATCGACAAGAGCGGATAATTCTTCCTGGTTTTCACTGTGGAAATAATAATCGTCGTCAGCAGACGTGAAAATGCAGGAGGGATTTTCAATATACCTCAGCATTGCCTCCTTATCAGGATGCTTAGAGCCGTGTATCAGGTATCTTAAACAGATAGCTTCTTCGTTGGTACTGTCTATATCATACTTGCTGGCATACTTTTCTGCCTGCTCGCTGAACTTTATCGTAAGCTCTGTAAAGCTCTTTTCGTGGTCGCTACTGTCAGAATGGCAGTTTATTGCATACAGCTTTCTTGAAATCAGGTCAATGTCATTTGTGCTTAAATTACTGTGATCGTATACGGTTTCTATACTGCCGAAGGGTATAAGTCTTTCATCATCACTGTCAGAGAAGATGAAATCTGACTTCTTACCATCTCTGATTTTTACGATAATCGGAGGAATCAATCTGAAAAGCTCCTCGTTACTGTCAGGCATAGCGTTATTATGTATTATTTTTCTGAGTAAATAACGTTTTAAGAATTTTGCGGTCCTTATATTGGTTTCGTCGTTATTTGTAGCTATCACACAATAGTCGAAATGCTTTCTGTCAAGGATTTCAGAAAGTTCGTGACTTTCTGCGTTGCAGGATATTATTTCGAGTAAGCCCTCATTTTCTAGCGTTCTGATAAAATCGGGACTTTCCATAAGACGTCTGTCACGGATAGCCTCTCCGTCACTATCGATTGCGGTAACGCAGAGCTTTACCGCCTTGCCGTATTTATTAAGGAAATGACAGCTTCCGAATACGTTGCCTATAAACTGATATCCGAATTTACCCATACCGATAACGGCAATATTGACCACCTCGGCGGTATCGCTTACGAAGTTATAAATAGGATAATTCCTCAGAATAGACTGAACGGAGCTTTTGTAGGTGTCATATATGAAGATGTTCACTTCATCGCTGCTGGAATATTTGTATATCAGCGATTTATATCTTTTTTCAGACACGGAGTCGGTATCGAAGATGTTAAGAGTGAGCTTCGGAGTATAGCTTCCTGTTGTGTACTTTTCTATAAAGCTTATTATTTCTCCTGTTCTTATAACGCCGTCAAAGCAGAAATCCCATATTTCTATATGCTTTACCATTCTGTCGCTGAATCTTATATCAGCCAGCTTATCGGTAGTTACAATAGCAGGAATTGTCGCACCCTTCAGTAAATCTGCATTTCCGTTTAAGAATACGAAAAACAGGGCGTTTCTTTCTCTGCCGCTGGGGGTACTGTTATACTTTGTGGTTGCCGTTATAAGTGTTTCGGGAGTGAGCTCGGTGAAGATAAAGATATGCTCCTTCTTTATCCTTTTCTTTGTGAACAGACTGTTGATTTTATTGAGAGTGGATATCAGCACACCACCTGCTGATAAGGGAGCTATAAACCATAGGAAATACAGCCATTCACAGTAGACGTTATCAAAAAAATTCAGCTTTATGAAGTTATCTACGAAATCTGTATTGGCTTCGCCGCCCATTGCTTTTATCGATGAGCCGATAGCGTGCAGTATGTCCGAAGCATTGTGCTTGTCCGTATCTGCAAGACCGATAGTTAATATCAGCATCTGCAAAAAGCAGGAAAGCGCTATTGTAAATACAATAGTATCAAGCTTTCCTTTTCTCTTTACAAGTTTTGTTACTGAAACTATTGTAGCTATCAACAAAGCGACAGCCAATATAAAGCATATAATCATTGTTTGTTTTACTCCGTTTTGTATAATGTTAGAAGTGCCTTCAGTCAGGCTTTACGATATCGTGGAATATTTTCTGTACCTCGGCAGAAAAATCTCTGTAGCCGCCTGGAACGGAGTTATATCCGCTCATTTCCACAGTTGTGCCGTCGGAAAGCTTCATATAAAAGGTGTAACTATCGCCGCCATCAAGCATACCGGAGGGGGTATTGGTGTGGTAGTTGCCGTTAAATCCGAGTGCTCCGTATTTTTCTGCAAGCTCCTTTATTTCAGTCAGAGCGGAATTGTCAGAAAGCCTTACCGATTTAGCTATTTCGCATTCCTTTACGATATCCGCAAATTCGGAATATCTTTCCTCGGTAGTCTGCCTTCCTTCCTTATCCATTGTCATTTCATAGCTGTCGGGGCTATCTGACGATATTTTCATAAAGGTACCCTTATCGGTCTTTTTCAGTATGTAATGACTGCCCATAGCCATACCGCAGTAATGCATATAGAGAATTTCTATTTCTGCATTTTCGGGGAAGGGAACAGGCGTTATTTCAGGAGCTTTCAGGACAGGAGGCTCTTTCCCTTTGTTGCGGTTTTTAAATGCTTTTTTTCTCTTGAACAGGTTTAAAATAAACATAGCTTTCCTTTCTGTATGCAAGGAATTGTCAGTATTTTAATATCAGCCGTATCATTCCGTAATTTTATTTATTATGTCGGTAGTAAGTCTTATCTTCATCGCAGGGCGGATGCCGAAGCCTTCAACGCCTACGGGATAGCTTATTACCTTGTTCTGTGTGTAGCTATTGGTTACAAGGTAGCCTTCGTAACCTGCAGTACCGCCGTTATCTCTCAGCCACCAGTAATGATCCTCTACGCCTACTCCAAGAGAATAACCGTCGTAAATTCCCGATTTATTCTGCTCTATTGCCTTTTCGGTAGGCTTTGCCGCTATGCTGACGTCAGCCTCGTCAAGAAGCGCCAGCTCATCCTTTGAAAGCAGGAATACAAGATCGTCTGTAGTAACGTTCATATCCCCGTTGTTCGTTGTGATAGCGGTAGGGATTATAGCTTCCTTTTCCTCCTGTGTAAAGCCGTTCAGAAAGCCCGGTTCTTTATCATAGCCGTTTTTAAGATCCGACATAGCGGCGCTTGTAGGCGGCTGATCGCTGTATTTTACGTTTTCTCTGTCAGAATTGAGCCAGGTGCGGATGTTGGAAAGATGCCACTGGTTACTGCCACGGAGCTTTTTCTGTGTCATCATAGGAAGCTCGCTGATATCCTCGTTCCAGTAATCCTTGTTATCCAGATAATTATACTTTCCGCTTTCCGCCGCGTCAAAAGCCTTCATAGTAAGAATCTGATCGGAGATTATAATTGCATCTCTGCCTTCAATCTTCAGTATACGCCACTTTACAGGCTCGCCGTTATACGTACCGAAGGTTACGGTATCTCCGGGCTTTACGTCTTCCATACCCGCTACCGTGCCGGGAGGAAGTATCTGCACGCTTTCGTTCTTTGAGGTATCTGTAGTGTTATCTGTCGGGGACGAGGAGCTTCCTGCACTCTCTGTTGCCGACGTGCCTGTATTGTTATTATTGTTATTGCCTGTGCCTGAATTTGCAAGTATAATAATCACTACCACAAGAGCAATAACGCCGACCAGTGCGGCAATGCAGATAGCGGGAGGGAAGGGTAGCTTCTTCTTTTCTCCGCTTTCCGTATTTTCTTCCGTCTTTTTATCATTTATCTTCAGCTTGTTTACTGCGGCAAGGAGCTTATTGTGGTCACTGTCGGTATCGGTGTTCAGCCATTGGTGTGACATCAGGAAATATTCCATCGACTTTGTAAGAGTAACCTCCTCCGCCTTATATACGATTATAGGCAGGTCAAGACTTACCGCTCTTTCAATCTCTCGTAGTACGTGAGGAGATTCGTTGGATTTTTTTGAAAGCACCAGAATAAGCGCATCACTGCCGTCTATTCCGTTCATAATTTCTTCAGCATAAGAGTAGCCTGAACGGATATCACGGGGTGCAAAAAAGCAGCTATGTCCGTTTTTCTCTAAATGCTTACATATCTTTTTTGATATCCCTGCATTTGCAGAGGAATGAGAAATAAATATCCTCATTTTTAATCTCTCCTTGCCGTAAATTACTTAATAAACAAATTGTAGCATAAAAATGCATATTTTTCAAGTAAAAGAGGTAATTTTCAGCTTTTGTCATTTCTTAATCGTTTTTGATTGACATAAACCGCTTGATATAGTATAATTAAGTATATATGTGTCACAGATGATACAGTAGGAAAATATAACCTTTTATATAGATAATTCAAGTACAAAAGAAAGGAATCATAAAATGATTTTTGCAGATTTATTCTTCCTCTACGTGTTTATGGCGGCGTGCTTTATCGCCTATTTTGTAAGCAGAAAAACCGTATACAGAAACTACGTGCTTATAGCCTTTTCCCTTATCTTCTACGCCTGGGGAGAGCC
>JAFQUH010000148.1 GCA_017408635.1 Ruminiclostridium sp.
ATAACCCCAGCGGAGCGATAAACTACAATTTGACATACCGACCAATGTGTGTTCCCCGCCGTTTTGCTATTTTCAAAAAATACAAACTACAAAAAGGCGGGAACAGGGAGCGGCGGCTCGCCGCAATTTATAAAAAACAGGAGCTGTAAAACAGCTCCTTTATATTTTCTGTTCTTTTATTTCCTTCGACCACTTTACGTGCATTACGACTGCGTTTGCAATGTAAAGCGCCCACATAACGAGAGTCGCTATACTGTCGGTGCCGTTTGCAAAGGCGAATGCCCACATTACGACCGTTACAATATCCACCACCAGCCATATCATCCATTGCTCGATATACATCTTTATAGCAATATAAAGAGCCACTACGGAGGCTACCGTGCTGAAGGCGTCCACAAAAGGCATATTTCCGCCGAGAAGATGAAGTATGATTCCGTATACCACAGTCATAACCGCAATTATAACGGTAAGGATTATTCTGCCCTTTGCCGTCATTTTCAGCTTTTTTACCTCGTGGGTTTCGGTGTTCATGTTCTTTTTCCAGGTGAAAAAGCCGTAGAACTGCATCGGCAGATAGTAAAGTACGTTCAGCATCACTTCGCCGTAATACTTGGCATTATAGGAAATTATCGCATAGAGTATGACGTTTATCAGTCCGAAAAAGTAGGACATCAGCTTACCTTTACCTGTGCAGACAACGTTTGTAACGCCTGCTACGGCACATATTATTCCTATAAGGGTGTCACCTATCCATATGGATATGCCTATGATAACCGCAATGCAGAAGCCAAGCCATATAAGCTCCCACCTTTTCCAGCCACGAAGCTCCTCTCTTAAAAGTTCCATAGCTTATCTCTTGCGGCGGTCACGGCCTGATCTTTCGTAGAATTCACGCTTGTTTTCATACATCAGGTTGTCCGCTTCTCTCAGCTGGGCGTTGATATCATTGTCAGGACCTCTCCAGCAATGACCGATAGAAACGCTGATCTCGTTTTCCCACAGATGTTTTTTCTCTTCTTCGAGCTTTGACATGAATTCTTCCTCTGACATATCAGCGCAGATTACTGCAAACTCATCACCGCCGATACGGTAGGAATCGCCTTCAAATACGTATCTTATGGTGCTTGCCGCATTGAGAATAAATCTGTCGCCTGCGCCGTGTCCGTATTCGTCGTTCATAACCTTGAGTCCGTTAAGGTCGAAGTATGCGATACCGAGGGAGGAGGGTGCTTTTTCTGTATACTGTGCAATGGTAGAATTGAACTTATTACGGTTGCAGAGCTTTGTAAGCCCGTCCTGATAGCTCATCATTTCCAGCTCTTCCTGTCTTTTTCTCTTTTCAAGGCTTTCTAAAATAAGCACGGAAACAGAGGATAAAAGCGAGAAATCGTGATAGCCTACAGTAGGATTATCTACTCCCATAAAGCCGATTATTTCGTCATTTTCCATAAGCGGTACTGCAATGAGTCTGTGAACGTTCTGCATTGCAAGTATTTCATAGGTTTCGCTTCCCTTTTCTACGTCGCTGTCGATATCTGATATAAAGAAGGTACCCTGCTTCTTGAACATTTCAAGAAAGCTCTCTATGGATTCTATCGGAACGTCCTGAAGCTTTTCGATTTCCTTCGTAACGTTTTCCGCCGCATATTCGTAGGTATTGGAGGTGCTTTCCTCCTCGTAGTCTATTTCAAAGGTATAGGCTCTGTCAGCCTTGTAATATTCGGTAACGGCTTTAAGAAGGTCGTTCATTGCCTCGTCTACCTTTTTATCATCCGACAGTATACGGATGCAGTTTACAAGGGTGTCAGAGGTATAGAGCTTATGCTCTGTCTGTTCTTCAAGCTCCTTGATTCTCTTATGCTCCAGAATTGTGAGAACTATATATACCGCCGCTATGAGCAGAACAACTATCAGCTTTACTATAAAATCAGTCTGTGCTACCGCAAGATACAAGGCTGATACTATAACCGCAAAAAGTATTTTCAGGATAATGAGATGGTTTTTCATAAGGACATTTCTCCTTTAAATATATATACATATAATATTTTAGCACAAAACGTCATAAATTTCAACCCTTCGACAAAATAAATATCCCACCATTCAAAAATGGTGGGATAAAGCTATAATATACGTGTATCGGTTTACCGGACGGTCGGATTAATACATGCCGCCCATTCCGCCCATACCTCCTGCGGGCATTGCGGGTGCATTCTCTTCCTTCTTGTCAGCAACAAGGGATTCAGTTGTAAGCACCATAGCCGCAACTGAAGCCGCATTCTGAAGTGCAGAACGTGTAACCTTTGCAGGATCTACAATACCTGCGGCTATCATATCAACGTATTCTTCCTTGTATGCGTCAAAGCCGAAGCCGATCTTGCCTTCACGACGGATAGTGTCGATGATTACAGATCCTTCAAGACCTGCATTGAGAGCAATCTGGCGTACAGGCTCTTCAAGGGCACGGAGAACAATCTTTGCACCTGTCTTTTCGTCACCGTCAAGAGTTGCGATAAGCTCTTCTACTGCGGGCATAGCGTTGATAAGGGCAGTACCGCCACCTGCAACGATACCCTCTTCAGCACCAGCCTTGGCAGCTGCTAAAGCGTCTTCTATGCGGAGCTTCTTTTCCTTCATTTCGATTTCTGTAGCCGCACCAACCTTGATAACTGCAACACCGCCTGCGAGCTTTGCGAGTCTTTCCTGGAGCTTTTCTCTGTCGAATTCGCTGGTTGTAGTTTCGATTGCCGCTCTTATCTGACCGATTCTTGCCTGGATAGCGTCAGTTGTACCTGCACCGCCTACAAGAGTTGTGTTTTCCTTGGAAACTGTGATGCTCTTTGCACGGCCGAGCATATCGAGCGTTGTATCCTTAAGCTCAAAGCCGAGTTCGGAGGTAATTACTGTGCCGCCTGTAAGGATAGCAATATCCTGGAGCATTTCCTTACGTCTGTCACCAAAGCCGGGAGCCTTAACGCCTACGCATACGAAAGTACCACGGAGCTTGTTTAAGATGAGTGTTGTAAGAGCCTCGCCCTCGATATCTTCAGCGATGATAAGGAGCTTCTTGCCTGCCTGAACAACCTGCTCAAGTACGGGGAGAACGTCCTGAATGTTACCGATCTTCTTATCTGTGATAAGAACGAGAGCGTCATCAAGATTTGCAACCATCTTGTCTGTATCTGTTGCGAAATAGGGAGAGATGTAGCCTCTGTCGAACTGCATACCCTCTACAACCTCGCTGTAGGTTTCTGCTGTCTTGCCTTCTTCAAGTGTTACAACGCCGTCTGTAGTAACCTTTTCCATAGCCTCTGCGATGAGCTTACCTACTGCCTCGTCACCTGAAGAAACTGTAGCTACTCTTTCGATACCCTCGCTGTTTTCGATAGCCTTGGAATTCTTCTTGATTTCTGCTACTGCCACGTCAACTGCCTTTGCAATACCACGCTTAACGATCATGGGGTTAGCGCCAGCGGCGATATTCTTCATACCCTCGCGGATGATAGCCTGTGCTAAAAGTGTAGCGGTTGTCGTACCGTCACCTGCGGCGTCGTTTGTCTTTGTGGAAACTTCCTTTACAAGCTGTGCGCCCATATTCTCGAAGGGATCGTCAAGCTCGATTTCCTTTGCTATAGTAACACCATCGTTTGTGATAAGGGGTGCGCCGAACTTCTTGTCAAGAACTACGTTTCTGCCCTTGGGTCCGAGTGTTATCTTTACTGTGTCTGCAAGCTGGTCAATACCTGACTGTAATGCCTTGCGTGCTTCTTCACCATAAATAATCTGCTTTGCCATTGTAAATATGTCCTTTCTTTATCTTATTCTACAACTGCTAAAATATCATCTTCACGAAGGATCGTGTATTCTACACCGTCAACCTTTACGTCTGTGCCTGAATACTTGCTCATAAGCACCTTGTCGCCTACCTTTAAGGAAACGGGAACGAGTGTGCCGTCAACTGTCTTGCCGGGGCCTACTGCCACAACTTCAGCCACCTGGGGCTTTTCCTGTGCGGCGCTTGTTAAGATGATACCGCCCTTTGTGGTTTCTTCTGCTTCGAGCATCTTGATTACTACTCTGTCTGCTAATGGCTTTATTGTCATTGCTTTTCCTCCTTTTGTTCTTTTCGGATTTATTATTTCAGCTTCCGAATTTTTGTTTTAGCACTCTTCGGTTATGAGTGCTAACCGCTATTCATTATTGTAATATTTTTAAGCACAAAAATCAAGGGGTAAAGGGCAATTTCTATAATTTTGTGCTATATTCACATAAAAGAGATATGCCATTTGTATAATTTGATTACTATGCTTTAAATATTCCGCCGAAAAATCGATAAATCCCTTGAAAAAAGTAATATTGCGATGTATAATAAGGACATGATACGAGAAAGGGCGGGACGTAAAATGGCGAAAAAGGTACTTATCGCAGGAGAAAACGAAGAGCTTTGCGATTTTCTTTCAAGCTATGCCGAAAAGGAAGGCTTTGAGGTAAAGGTAATCTGCGATATCCGTGACGAAGAGCAGAGAGTAGTGCGTGAATGCTCACTTTATCAGCCTGATATAGTTTTCTTAAGCGGCTCTTATGCCGATGAGGACGATGAATGTACACACAGTACCCTTATGGCTGATATTTATTCTATCGTGGAAAGCAAAAGCAACCTTGACGATATGAGTCTTTTATCCTATCCTATAGATATGTCGGAGCTGGCGGCAGTATTCGATAAGCATAACAAGGAAAAAACCGGTCTTATAGCCTTTGACAAGAGCAAAACGGCAATAACGGTACAGGGTGAGGAAATACTTTTAGAGCTTAACGAGTACGACGTGCTTTCAGTTCTAGCGAAGAATCCTAACCGGGTTTTCAGCCGCAGTCAGCTTGCCTACGAGGTATCGGGCGTTGACGCTCCCAGCGGTGAAAAGGCAATAGAAGACGCCGTAATCACTCTTAAGGAAAAAATAGACGGACTTTCTCACGAATGGAGTCTTAAATTCCTCTGGGGTGTAGGATATAAATTTGAGGTGTTATAAACAAAACGGGCGAACACAGTTCGCCCGTCTTTTGTTTAATAAATCACGTTTCCGCTTCTGTCGATTATATAGTATCTTCCCGATTCCTTATAGCGCACTGTAGCAAAGCCGTCAGAACGGAAGGGCGTACATTCGTAAAAGTCCCGTATCTGCATTCCGTCTTCTCTTATATAGAAATAACGTGAGCTGACAATATCAGAACCTATTCTGAAGCCGTTATAGTATTCCTCTGACACAGCGCAAAGGACGTCATTTGTATGCTCTGTCTTAGTAAGCTCCGGAGTCAGTATATAGTGTCTGTTTCTTCTGACGTCAAAACCCCACCACACGGGCTTTCCGCCAAGCAAATGAGTATCGTTGACGGAGGAACAATTAAAATCCTCCACTATGCTGTAGGTGTTTTCTTCAAGGTCTATCACGACCATATCGTAATATCCGGATGAACCGGTGTGAGTCGCATATCTGAGATCGTACTGCACTTCAAACCAAGCTGTTCTTCCTTCCATGTTTATAGCACCTGGATGACTGTATATTTTATCTTCGTCGGGAGATATTGCAGCCATATCGTCTATCAGGAGTACCAGTCCCTTTTCCTTACTGTAGGTGTAGATTTTACGAACACCCTTTTCCCTTAACTCTATGACGCTTGATTTATCTGAGCCGTGCACACGCCAGCTTAAATCCTCACCGAACTGCCCTTCAAAAAGCACCTCGCCCGTGCTTATGCTTATCAGCGTTTCATATCGTCCATTGTCACCTGAATGTACGGTCACAAGGTCGTTACCCTCGATAAATTCGTAATACCTTGTATCAGTCCGATAACGGTCTGTATCTATTATTTCACCGTTTTTGTCAATGGTGAAGTTTTCGCCCGTATTGGTATTCTTCATACTGCAATAGCCGTGCCTGTCGGTATCTCTGCAGACTACCCCTTCCTCAAAGAGCGGCTCTCCGTTTTTGTCGAGAATGATCTCATCTGCATATATCAGGCTGTCGCTCAGTATACGGATATCCGAATAATCTTCAAGATATTCTATCGGCTTTTTGTCAAGAGAGTAATATACTCCGCCTGCCGCAAAGCAGGGTGTACCGTCAGGGAGCATCTGAATATCCGATATAGTCGTATAAACAGGTCCGAATACTATATTTCCATAGACGTCTGAAAGGTGATAGCTTCTTTCGAAATAGCTTTCATCCACTACTGCAAGTCCGTAGCGGAAGAGCTTTTCCTTTTCGGTTTCCCAGTCAAGAGTAAGATAATATTTATAGCCGTTTTCGTAAACGTATCTTGAATATAATCCAAGCTCATTGCCATTTATATATTTTACCGATTCCGTTCCCTCAAAGCCGTCGGTATTTATAACGGTATCGCCCTTTCTGTCGATTATAAAGGCGTTGCCGTATTCGTCCCAGGCTACCGCATAGCCGTCGTAGGAAAAGTCGGATACCGCATAGAACTTCGGCTCTATTACCGTTTTGCCTTCCTTATCCATATATCCGATAAAGCCTGATTTTTCATCATAGAACGGCGAAAGCCCGTTACTAAAGCCCATAAACTGATTGTCAGAGCTGAAAAGCTCGTTGAAGTAGGTATCTATACAGTAGTATTTTCCGTCAGATTTTCTGACTGTTGCATAGCCGTCTGCACCGAAGCCTGAAGCGTACTCGTACTTTTCGCTTCTGTTTCCGAAGCGGTCAATAAACATATAGGTATCATCCATACCGTTTTTGAATAACAGCACGTCGGGATAGCTGTCATCCACTATGGTCAGCCTTCCCGTTGCATCGTTATTACGGTATAAATGCAGTCCGTCGGGACTGTAGAAGGTAATCTCGCCGCCGCCACCGACAAACATAAAGCCGTTTTCGGTAAAGCTGATATTCGCATAGCTTTTAAGTACACATCTGCCTGTATAATAATCGTATACATTATCAGAGACTCCCGCTCTGTCTGACATATCGTCATACTTTACGTTAAGCCATTTATCCACGTTCTGGGACACGTTGCCGAAGGATATCTTTCCTCGGCTTATATCGGTATATTTATCATAGGGAAGCACCGCAAGTATGCGCATATCCTTATCGTACAGCTCGATATAGTAATCATCGCTGAGAGTCAGATAATATCCGTTATCGCCCTTTGCAAATTCGTATACGTCGGTATAGGTTCTGCCGTTGCTTTTTCCTAAACCGTATTTGATGCTATCAATAGGAGAATTCTTATAAAGTCTGCCGCAGATGATTCCGTATTCGTCAGGCAGAGGAAGAGGGGTATCAAGATTTTTTTCTTCGCCGTCTGAAGTGATGAGGCTATATACGTACTTATCTTCGTCTCCGCCACCAGTAACCCGTGCCGTTACACAGCCCATGAGCATACTACTGTCATAGGCGGCTACTATGTCGTCTTCTTTGCTTAAAAGCTCTCCGTTTTTATTATAAAGGCGGTAATCCCTGTCTCTGTCAAAGGCGTTGCTTCTGCCGTTATAAAAGTCCTCTGACGCTCCCGAAAATACGCCGTCGTCAAACATCAGCTTTATACTGTCGTCAAAGCTCATATTTCCGTACCAGCTTAAATCAAGTCCGTTGCCGTAGGTACGTGTCAAGGTATCAAAGAGTCCGTCGATTATGATTTTTCCCGTAACGTCGATTATCTTATAGCTACCATCTGAAAATACCGTGGCGTAGCCGTCGGCAGAAAACTCGGATACTGCGGTATAATCTGCACCCAGTACCGTTTTTCCTTCGGTATTAAGATATCCTATTCTGCCCTCCCGTGATAAGAAGGGAGCGAGTCCGCAGTTCATTTTTCCGAAGGGATATTCCGACTCGAATACCTTTCCTTCACCGCTATAACCTACGTATCCGTTATTCTCCTTTACGCAGGCGATTCCGCTATTGTAAAAGCCTCTTAAAATTCTGACTGTGGCATTTTCGCTGCATATCTCTTCAAGACTATCATTCAGAAGCACCTTCACGTATCTGCTATCGACCTTCTTATAAAGCACAAGTCCGCTATCGTAGGAGGTAAAGCTGCTGTCGGTATAATAGCCGTCCTTTAACTTATTGATATTCTTATCATATATTTCAGCCTTATAAAGACAGCTTTCCTCATCATAGGTACAGAAGATATAAAAATCATTGCTTTTATATATTCTGTCATAGAAGGTATCCATCACCACTCCGTTACTATAGGAGGCAAGAGCGAATTCCTTTTCGGAGAGCATATTATATTCCTGATCACGTTTGTATCTGAAAACCAGGTAATAATCCTCATAAAGCTCTGCGATTCCCATACCCGCCTTATCGGAGAAGCCGGTAACCTCCTCGCCGTTTTTATCTATTATGTGGTAGCTGCTCTGATAGTAGCCGTCCTTTATGAAATATCTGTTTTCGGTTTTATCAAAGCCGTAGTTTATGGCAAGCGCATAGCCGCTATCGGTAAATGCGGAAACAAAGCTATAGTCTTCGGCTAACAGCTTTTTGCCTGCGCTGTTTATAAAATTCTTACCCTGCACTCTCGCATAGCCTGAAAGCGAAAAGCTATCGGCGTCGGTAAAAGCAGGGGATATTTTATATTCGCCCTTTTCGTCTATGTAACCCAGCTTTGAGTTGTTATCCGTCACAAGAGCGAGCCCGTTTACCTTATCCGCAAAGGGCAGAGCCATATCGTAAACGGGAGCTATCACCAGGTTTCCCTCTTTATCGGCGTAGCCCCAATTGCCGTTTAACGCAACGGGAGTAAGCCCCATCGAAAAAAGAGGCTTTCCCCTGCCGATATAGTTTTCGCTTGTAGCCTTCTTCAGTCCGAAGATATCGAAAACAAATACTGCAAGCATAATGCCTACCAGCAATACAAGTGATGCTGAGGCTATTATTATATTCCTTGGTGTTACTACCTTTTCTGCCGATTCTTTAACGGGTGGATTTCCTGCAAAGGCGCCGCAGAAATTACAGAACGCCAGTTCGTCGTCTATTTCTCTTTCGCAGGATGGACAGGTCTTGCTCATTTTGTTACTCCTTTTTGTCTTGTTTATTTTCAGTAGACTATATTGCCGTACTTATCGATAATTGAAGGTCTGTGCTTTTCTCCCTGCTCGCAGAATACAGAGGTTTCGGCAAAGCCGTCCTTTCTGAAGGGCTGGCAGGAGAAAAAGTTATTTCTCAGCTCCTTACCGTCGCCGTCCTTATAATAGAAATAATCGTGATAGCCCTCGCCCCGATTTGAATTTTCTATTATAGTAAAGCCGAGATAATCGGGGATAACGCCGTCGATATCTTTTGAGGTGGCTAGGTATCTATTGCCGCTTGCGTCAAGGATATGAGGCAGTCCGTCAAGGTTGCTTTCGTAGTACCAGTATGCATTGCCGCAATGCTTCTGGAAATATTCTAGCTTTGCAAATTCGGTAATGATGGGAGTACCAGTCAGGGTATCGTAGATAAAAAAGCCGTCCTGAACGAATATATTTTCCTGACGTCTTAATATTTCTCCGTAAACGTAGCGGTCATCCGCTACGGATATAGTCAGCTCCCGTATTTTTCTTTCAGAGCCGTTATAGGAAACAAAGCCGTCGGCATAAAGGTTTTCTGAAAGCATTTTAAGTCCGTCCTTTTCGCTGTAGCTGTAAAGGGCACAGGTATCAGACTCCGAAACAAAGATATAAGTAACCTTACCTATAGACGTACTGGCTATATAGCAATCCTGCTTTTCCAAGACGGTTTCGTTTTTGCTTATGCTTTTTGCGGTAAAGGAGAGAACCTTTAAATTCTCATCTTTTTCGCTACGGGTGTAAAGGTCGTGTCCGCTGATATACCAGCCGTTTTCACCGCCCGGATTTTCTACGGGTTTCATATCCTCGTCAAAGGTCAGATGCTCAAATATGTCACCATTTTTATTGGTTACGTTTATATAATTCTGGTAATAGCTTATATCATCACAAGGTCCGTAAATGACGTTATAATCCTTGTCGAGTATCTTGTAGCCTTCTCTTGTGAATATCAGGATATTTCCCTTTTCGGTTACCGTAATCTCCCCTGCCAGCTTTTCATTTAAAGGGAGATATTTTCCGTCAATACCGATAAGTCTGATTGTTGCAAAGCCCGTCTTTACGTTAAAGCAGGGAGTACCGTCAGGCATAAGGAGAAGTGTACCGATGCTTTCAAAAGGTCCGTATATAAGGTTGCCGTACATATCCGCAAGATAATGCATATTGCTATAGGCAAAGTTGCCGCCGACCTGACAAAGTCCGTAGCCGAACTGTTTTTCCTTTTCCTCGTCGAAGTCGAGGTCAAGATAATATTTATAGCCCTTTTCAAAAGAATATCTCGAATGGATATATAGCTCTCTGTCGTTTATGTATCTTGCAGAGTCCAGTCCTTCAAAGCCATCTGTGGCAATGACGGTATTACCCTTTTTATCAACTATATAAAGTCTGCCGTAATCATCGCCTGCTATGGCGTAGCCGTCATAGGAAAAATCTGAAGATGCGTGGAATCTCGGCTCTATCACGGTTTTGCCGCTCATATCCATATATCCTATAAAGCCTGTCACTTCGTCATAAAAGGCGGCAAGTCCGTTACAAAAGCCCTTAAACTGCTTATCCGAGCTGAAGATATCGTTATAATAGGTATCAATGCAGTAATATTTTCCGTCTGATTTTCTGACTGTGGCATATCCGTCTGTTCCGAAGCCTGAAGCATATTCATATTTTTCGCTTTTGTTACCAAAGCGGTCAACAAAGTAATATTTATTATCGGAAAGGTCTTTTAAAAGCACCGTTTCCTTGTAATTATCCGCTACCACTTCACAGTTTGTGGCTATCTGCTTTCCGTCCTGACTAAAAAGTATATTTTCCTTATCTGCCATATCGGTATATTTGCAGAAGATAAAGCCGTTTTCGGTAAGAGTGACTTCAAGCTCCGAGGTAGTACCCGAGGGGGTATCGTCAAGCCTTAATATTCTTCTGCCGTTATAATAATCATAAACGTAATAGCTTCTTGCGGGATTAAGCACATCCTCGGTTATCCAGTCAAAGCTGAAATTAACGTCACGGTAAAAAAGCACCTTGCCTCTGTCGATTTCCGCTTCCATATTGCAGGGGAATACGCATATTTTTTTTAGTTCCTTGTCGTACACCCAGCTACAATGCGCTATGCCTATGGACAGGTAATAACCGTCATCAGCCTCACCGCCTATACCTGAAACAGACATAAAGGTAAAGGGCTTGTTGAAAATAGGGGTAGCCTGACGCAAAGTCGGGTCAGTACTCATATGCACGTCAAATAAGACAACTCCGTAATCATCAGGTGTGTCGAGAGAAAGCGTTCCATCCACTTCCTTTATCACCTTTCCGTCTTTTCCTATAAGTCTGTAGCCGTAATGATCATAGGAATATTCCCCATCGCCCTCTACATACACCGCCTCAAGATAACCACCACGCCTGCCGCTGTCATAATCGGATATTATACTGTCCTTACCGGATATCAGCTTGCCGCTTTTATCGTAAAGGCGATAATCCGCATTTCTGCCGAATACATCAACTCTCTTACCGCCGAAAAGACCTGCCGCCACAGAAATGGTATCATCATCAAACATCAGCCTTACATTATCGGCAAAGTCGGTATTTCCGTACCATTTAAGATCAAGTCCGTTTCCGTGTATAAGATTTATAGGATACTGAAGTCCGTCGATAATCGTTTTGCCGCTTGTATCAATTATTCTGTAGCTACCGTTACAGAATACTGTAGAATAGCCGTCGGCGGAAAACTCGGATACTGCTATATATTCAGCTCCCAGCACGGTTTCGCCCTTTATATTTATAAAGCCTATTCTGCCGTCATTATTTAAAAAGGGCGCAAGACCGCAGTTCATCTTACCGAAGGGGAATTTGCTTTCAAATACCTTGCCCTCTGCATTATATCCTGCATATCCGTCTTTTTCCTTTATGCAGGCAATACCGCTTTTATCAAAGCCGCTGATTATAGTCACGTCGGCATTTTCACAGCATACTTCCTGAAGGCTATCGTTTAAAAGCACTCTTTCAAATCCTTTGCCTGACTTTTTATAAAGCACAAGACCGCTGTCATAGACCTTGAAAAGATTGTCGGTATAATAGCTGTCGTTTAATTTATTTAAATCCTTATCATATATTTCCGCCTTATAAAGAAAGCTCTCTTCGTCAAAGCTACAGAGAATATAAAAATCGTTGCTTTTGAAAATTCTGTCGTAAAACTCTGTTACGGGCTTGCCGCTTTCGTAGTCGGCAAGGGCAAATTCTTTCGGGGAGATAAGCTCCTTATCGTGTCCCTCGGCATATCTGAAATATACGAAATAATCGTCAAAAACGTCGGAAATGCCGTCATCCGTAAAGTCGGAAAAGCGGTGCAGTTCCTTTCCGTTTTTATCTATTATATAATAATCATTCTGATACTGATATGCTTTTGAGGTGGATATAGGGATATTTACGCCCTCTTCGTTCCTGATGTTCGTGGTGTCATAGATTACGTAGGCATAACCACTGCCTGTGTAATCCGACACATATTCACGATTGTAGTCCTCTTTAAGCAGTTCTCTGCCTGCACCGTTTATAAAATTATAACCAGAGATACGTGCATAGCCGGAGGCGGTAAAGCTCTCGGCTTCGGCATATCCGGCGGCTATTTTCATTTCGCCCTTTTCGTTGATAAATCCGTAATAGATGCAATCGGCATAGTCGTCGCCTAACATCATACCATTCTTGACATTCAGTGCCACAAGAGCAAATCCGTTTACCTTATCCGCAAAGGGCAGAGCTACCTCATAGGTGGGTGCTATGACTATTTCGCCGTTTTTGTCAGCATATCCCCATTTTCCGCTTACCGCTACAGGAGTAAGTCCCTCGGCAAAAAGGGTGTTTCCTCTGCCGACAAGGTTTTCCTCTTTTTTACTGAGTCCGAATATATCAAAAATAAAAATCAGCAATAAAGCGGTGACTACCAAAGCAAACACCGATATACCGATTATTATGTTCTTTTTTGAAAATACCTTTGCAACTTCCCCCGCTGAATTCTTTTCGCCTGCATAGGCTCCGCAGAAATTGCAGAAGGCGATATTATCATCTATTTCTCTTTGACATGACGGGCAGGTCTTACTCATCACGGCACCTCATTTCTTATATTCTATAATTCTTATGATACCATCCATATATTACCTTGTCAATAGAAGGATAAAAAATGTAACCGTTTTGTAAACAAACTGTAATGAATCTGTAACCTTTATTCATACTCTGTAAAATTTCCCTCATATAATAAGACTGCATTTTTTTAAAAACGTTACATATCCGTAATAAAAATTTTTATTTTCTTGCAGATATAAAAAATAATAGACAAAAGCTACGTTTTATGGTATACTTTAGTTATATATAATTTGAATTTCAGCAATGAAAGGAGGTCGCCGTTTTGAAGAAGAGAAAAAGCAGGATACTGCCGCTTTTAACGGCGGCCTCTGTGCTTATTTCCGTATTACTGTGCGGATGCGATAATACAGGTACTCCTTCGTCTGTACCCGAAGTGTCGGTTACGGCGTCAGACAGTTCGCAAAGCGGTACACCACCGCAGATAAGCGAATCTGAATCAGGAGAAAGCAGTGATCCCCACACTCCACCACCTGAAACCACTACAAATCCCGATTCTCCTTCTGACACCACCACACCCCACACTCCTCCACCTGATACCACTACATCCCCCACTACGCCACCTGACACTACTACACCCCACACCACTCCACCCGTCACCACTACGCCCCACACCACTCCACCTGTCACCACAACAACCAGCAAAGCACCTGAAACCACTCTTCCGCCAAAGCCCGTCACTCCCGACGAGCCGTATATAATCACTCCTACCGCCGACGGAAAGACGGTATACCAGAACGATTATGCTCTGATAGACGCTTCCAACAGCTCAAAGGGTTATATTATGGTAAAGCTGAAGGAGGCTATGGAGGGTAACTTCAAGGTAACTGTAACTGCGGTTGACTCGGGGGCGTCGAAATATACCTTCTCCCTCAAAAACGATGGAAGCTACGACGTGATTCCGCTGACCGAGGGTAGCGGTACTTATAAGGTAAGCATATTGAAGCAGACCTCCGCCAACAAGGGTGCGGTAGTCTACAGAGAGGAATTCCCCGTAAGTATAAGTGATGAATTTTCAGTATTCCTGACGCCCACACAGTACTGTACCTATGACAGAAACTCCGAATGTGTGGAGCTTGCATCAACACTCACGGCAGGAATGACAGAGCTTCAGAAGATAGAGGCTATATACGCATACGTGACCGATAATATAGCCTACGTTTCAACAGCCGAAAACGCCGCTAACGGCTATACCCCCTACCCCGACAGAACACTACGCAACAAAAGCGGAATCTGCTTTGATTACGCCTCACTTATGGCGGCAATGCTCCGTAGTCAGAAGCTCCCTACAAAGGTAGTGGTAGGCTATGCGGGTGATATATATCACGCCTGGATCAGCGTATACGTAAAGGGTAGCGGCTGGGTAGACGGAATAATCAGCTTCGACGGTTATAAGTGGAACAGAATGGATCCCACCTTTGCTGCCGGTGCAAGAGATGACGCAGATTACCGTGAGCTTATAGATTATATCAGTAATAACAAAAACTACAATGCGATATACCAATATTAACAGGAGGGACAAAAAATGAAAAGCAAAAAGCAATTATCAAATATGAGCATTTCTGTGATCTGCTCCGAGCTTGCTACCATTATAAAGGCCGGTATACCTATAACCGACGGTATGTTTATAATCTGCGAGGATGAAACAGACAAGCTCAAGAAGAGAATACTCACAGAAATGATAGAGAATATAGAAAAGGGCGGTACTGTTTACAGTGCCTTTGAGTCTACAAAGGTATTCCCCTCCTATTTTCTTGAGATGATATCGGTAGGTGAAAAAACAGGTAAGCTGGATACGGTGCTGGAATCTATGGCGGCGTACTACAGTCAGCTTGACGAAATTTCCTCATCGGTAAAAAGTGCGGTAATTTATCCTTCTGTTCTTCTTATCACGGTATTTGCGGTGGTTATACTGATGGCGGTATACGTTCTCCCGATATTCTCCGACGTATTTGCCCAGATGGGACTTACAATGTCAGATACGGCGTCTGCGGTAATAACCATAGGAAGAGCAATAAGCAACTATGCGGTATACATACTTGCGGGACTTGCCTTGCTTATCATATTCGGCGTACTTCTTTACAGCCTTGTGCCGCCTGTGAAAAAATTCGTAAATACTCTTGCATCTCACACAAAAATTGCAAAATCCCTTTACTGTGCCAGATTTGCAAGCTCGCTTTCAATGACTCTTTCCAGCGGTATGGATATAGATTCGGCTATGGAGATGAGCGAGAAGTTCATAGAAAATCAGGCTATCCGCCAGAGAATAGCAAAATGCCGTCAGGAGATGGAAGCGGGTATCCCATTTTCAGAGGCTATAGTAAAGACAAAGTTATTCCCGCCTCTTTATGCGAAGATGATAAATATAGGCTTTTCCACAGGTACGCTTGATAAGGTTATGAAAAGCGTAGCGGAAAAGACTGAAACAAAGGTCGAAGCGGTTATAAATACCACCGTTTCCCGTTTTGAGCCTACTATGATAATCATAATGGCGGTAACCGTCGGATTTATTCTGCTTTCGGTAATGCTCCCCTTACTCGGCATTATGGCGGTTATAAATTAAGGAGCGGAATATGAAACTGAAAAAGGAAAATAAATCCGCTTCTGTTCTTAAGACTTTTTGCATTGCACTTGGCGTTCTGGTGCTTGTTTTTACGGTAACGATAACCGCAATAAGCTCGGTGCAGTCTTCAAGAAAAGCAGAAAATGCGGAGATAATCGAAACGGGTGTAAGAAGGGCGGCTATGGAATGCTATGCAAACGAAGGCTTTTTCCCTGAAAGCATAGATTATCTTATAGAAAATTACCACCTTTACACCGATACTGATCATTGTATAATACATTACATCGCAATATCCTCAAATATAATGCCTGAAATAAAGGTAATAGCAAAATAGGAGGGAAGGCTATGAACAACGGTTCAGCTATAAAAAAGAACAAGAAAAGCAAGCTGGACGCCATTTTCGTAATGGTGGTGTTCATGTTGTTCGTCTGTTGTCTTCTGCTTGTCACTCTTGCCTTTGCGAGAGTGTACAAAAGCTCCTCCGAAAAAATAAACGACAGATTTGATAACAGTACGGCGGTTTCCTTCATAATGAAGAATCTGCGCAGCTATGACAGGGCGGACTCAATGAGCGTTGCGGAATATGAAGGAAAAAGCGTTCTTTGTCTTTATGAAACGATAGAGGACAGCGAGTACGTGACCTATATCTATCAGAACGACGGTATGCTCTGCGAACTGTTTGCTGATTCGCATTTCCCTTTTTCTGCCGATGACGGAGAGGTACTGCTCCCCTGCGAAGCCTTCAGTATAAGCATTAAGGACAATATTGTGAGCTTTTCCGTAACCAGCGGTGGAAAGATCACCGACCAGCGTTACTTTTTAAGAAGCAATGCGGAAAGGACGGTGTGATATGAATAATAACAGAAAAAGCAAATCGGGAATATTCCTGATAGAGCTTTGCATAGTCATTGCGGTATTCGCCGCTTGCGCCGCTATTTCTCTTAAGGTACTGTCCATAGCTGATACGGAGCTTTCCTACAGCGTTAATTTAAGCGAGGCTAAAAGTCTTTCCGCTTATATTGCGGAAAGCTACAAGAGTGGAATGACCTTAGAGGAGATAGAGAGCGTTATATCAGAGGAAACCGAAAACGGCAGTCTTTCGGCGGATATTACCGAAAGGCAGGGCGAATATAACGTAAGCTATCTTGATATAGAGATTGTTGACAAGGACAGAAGCTATATCACCATCACCTGCGCAAGGAGGAATGATAATGGCTGACAGGCAAAAGGAAAAGGGCTTTACCGGTATCGGTAGCTCGACGCTTATCATAATCTTCGTGGTGCTGGCAATTACGGTATTCTTACTGTTTACGTTATTTACGGTAAGGCAGGATTTAAAAAGCGCCCAGAAAAACGCCGACTCCCACAAGGCGTATTACGCCGCAGACGTGATAGTCACCGAGAAATTAGCGGAGCTTTACGACGCTATGGATGATGACAGTATATTCGATATAATGGAATACGGCAAGGAGCTTGGATTTGAAGTAAAGAGTATCGGCGGCGAAAATTATAGCTTCACCTTAAAGCAGGATATAGACAAGAACAGCAGTATTCTCTGTACCGCAGAGCTTAAGGGCGGAAGGCTTACGATAACAGGCTATCAGACGATAAATAAAAACAGTTATATAAACGAGGAATCTCTTCCCATATGGGACGGAAATACTCTTCCTCTGTCATGAAAGGAATAAATTATGGAACTTATTAAAATTCTTGAAACCGCAGTAAAGAACAACGCCTCGGATATCTACATAATATCGGGTATTCCCGTTTCCTGCAAGGAGCACGGATTCATAAATCCTATTGACGAGGAAAAGCTGATGCCCCAGAATGCAGAGGAGCTGGTAAAGGAAATATACAGACTAGCCGAAAGAGATATGACTCGTTATATGGAAACCGGCGACGATGACTTTTCGGTATCTATAAAGGGACTGAGCCGTTTTCGTATCAACGCCTACAAGCAACGTGGTACTTTAGCGGCAGTTATAAGAGTCGTATCCTTTGATATCCCCGATTATAGCTCACTCAATATCCCCGAGGATATCATTAAGGAATGTGCAGGAAGTACAAAGGGACTTATCCTTGTAACAGGTCCTGCAGGCGGCGGTAAGTCCACCACTCTTGCCTGCATCATAGACGAGATAAATAAAAACAGAAACGGTCATATCATTACTCTTGAAGACCCTATCGAATATCTGCATAAGAATAAGAAATCCCTTATCAGCCAGCGAGAGATAAACAGCGATACGGATAACTATATCACCGCTCTTCGTGCAAGCCTTCGTCAGTCACCTGACGTAATTCTGCTGGGCGAAATGCGTGACTATGAAACTATCAGTACCGCACTTACCGCTACCGAAACGGGACATCTTGTAATCTCTACGCTTCACTCCCTCGGTGCAGAAAATACCGTTGACAGAATTATAGATATATTCCCGCCAAGCCAGCAGCAGCAGATAAGAATTCAGCTGTCCCAGCTTCTTTCCTGCATAATCTCCCAGCAGCTTATTCCTTGTGAAGACGGTCTGCTCCGCCCCGCCTTTGAAATTATGAAGTGCAATAACGCTATCAGAAATATGATAAGAGAGTCAAAGACTCATCAGATCGATACCGTTATAACCTCTTCAGGCGACAGCGGTATGATCACAATGGACGCATATCTGCTTAATATGTATAAGGAAGGTATTATTTCAAAGCATAATCTCCTGAAATATGCAAGCCATCCTGATATTATGATGAGGAAGATTGGCGGATAAGAGAAACATACCATGAACGACAAGAAAAATGATACTAAATTATACAACGTGATATTTCCGCTGTGGGTAATTTTAATGATTCCGCAGGCATGGCTTATCGTTTTACCGGGTAATTTCATCATTGACAGTATAGTACTGATAATCAGTATGATAGCATTAAAGATATCCGGTAAAATGAAATTTTACATAAGGCATATATTTATAGTCTTCGGCTTTGGCTTGCTTGCCGATATTATCGGATCGGCGTTTATGTTTATAATGACCTTTTTATTTGATGTGAGCGTCAGCGGAGATGAGCTTTATATGACTATACCGGCATTACTCATATCAGCGGGTGCAATTTACCTGCTGAACTATCACGTAACGTTCAGAAAGCAGGAAGAATCTTTGAAATTCAGGCTTGCGCTTATATTTGCCATAGCTACAGCTCCTTATACGTTTTTAGTACCGACAAGCTGGATGTATAATAGATAATGGCAAAACACAGCTGACGTGATAAGGAAAAAATTTTCTGAGAAAGGAAAGAATATGAAGCATATTTTTTGGGCGTCGGCAAAGCGCAGTATAAAAAACCTATCCTGTCCCGATTATCTGAAAAAGCTCCCCGAAGCTATCCTGAAGCATACCGATTGGGATTATTCATATGAACAGACGGAAAGCGGCTTACTTCTGAAGCCTACGTTTCAGAATATGCCCTACAAAAATTCCTTTGTGCCGGAGCTTTCTGTTACTATCACCGAAAAAGACGACGAAGCTGTCTTACAGATGACAGGAAAGCCGATAAAATCCGTACGGATCTTCAATATATGCTTCTGTGCCTTTTTGCTTATAATAGAAGTATTACTTCTCATTTTGTTCTTCACGTCAGGTATCAGGAGTATTTTCCCCCTTTTCATCCCGATTGCAATAATCCTTCTGAACTTTCTGATAATTAAAGTCGGTACTGCAAGCACCTTTAAATCGGTTGTAAGGGCAATAAGTAAGGAACTGCCTACGGAGGAAATATGCGCAGAAGAAAAAGAAAAGCAAATCTGAAGGGTGATATGGTGATTTTACTTGCACTATTCCACCGCTATGGATGGATTATCGTTATGCTTTTATGTATGACGTTTCTACCCGTAAATAAATTCTATACTGCAGGTGCTTTTCTGCTTATTTATTCAATCTGGTCCTTTGTCGGATACAAATGCAGATGGAAGCACATTTACTGCTCCTATCAGAATGCATACCGCAAAAAAATGACGCCGGACAGCATCAGCTGGAAACAGATAAAGAAAAGGGACGCCTACAGCGTACCGCTTATTTTCCTGATTTTTGGGTTAATGATACTGGGAGTTGCGGTTTTTTGATATTTTGGTAATCAAAAAGCGAAGGTTTTTATGCCTTCGCTTTTAATTATCCTTGTTTTTGAATTTTTTATTCGTATCATACTGAGGAAAGCAGTACAGATAATAACCGCATTCGTCACAGCAACACTCATACTTTGGATGCGTACCGTTGCCAAGGCAATACATACCCTGCCAGCTCGGAGTCAATGGTGTGCCTATTATGTCAATTATCGGTTTTCTTTGTTTTCTTCTCATGATTTATGCCCTCCTAAATCAAAAAAGCACATCCCGAAGGATGTGCCGAAAAAGTACTACATCCTCGTTTGCGCCACACAAACTTCCGATCTACTTGCATAGGGGATTGAGGGGAGTACCTTTTACCAAGGTATATTCCCCCCTATGCAAGTAAATTATTATGTTTGTGTGGCAAGTATATTTTACCACATTCTGATTAAAAAGTAAAGATGTTTTGAAAACAAACCTGCAATTGTGAAAACAAACAAAGAAAAAGCATGCAGAAAAAGAAGTCGCCCCGACAGCCATCCTTGCCGCAACCCCACACAAATCCGCATCAAACCAAATTATATCCTTTCCATCAGATGTGTATGATTCATTTTATTATAACAGTCAAGACAAAATTCAGCCATATCAGAACCTTTCGGTTTAACGCCACCAACAATTGTTGGTATATCGTAAATTATATTACATTATACTAGAAATGTCAAGAACATTTGTAGGTGATGTAATATGAAAGAAATTTTATCAAAACGACTTAAAGAGTTGCGGAAGGAAAAAGGCTTGTCACAGATGCAGGTCGCTATATGCTGTGATATTACCGAAAAGGCTTATCAGAATTATGAGCTTATGACAAGAGAGCCACGGCTTGAGATTCTGATAAAGATTGCAGATTTTTATAACGTTTCCCTTGATTATCTTGTGGGGAGAAGCGATAAACGAATATAAACAAACACCCCATACCGAGAAGTACGGGGTGTTTCTTCATTATACATTATTTAACTTACGCCACAGGTGAAAAACTATCCTTTGATAAGCCGCAAACGGGACATACCCAATCATCAGGGATATCCTCCCACTTTGTGCCGGGAGCTATTCCGCCGTCGGGATCGCCGATTTCGGGATCATAAACGTATCCGCAGGGACATTCGAACTTTTCCATAATCATTATTTCCTTTCTTTTTATTACTTGAAGTATCTGTTAAGTAAGCCTTCAAAAGCCTTACCGTGTCTTGCCTCGTCCTTTGCCATCTCGTGAACTGTATCGTGGATAGCGTCGAGGTTTAATTCCTTGGCTCTCTTTGCAAGGTCGAGCTTACCCTGTGTAGCACCGTGTTCAGCGGCTACTCTTAAGGTGAGGTTTTCCTTTGTGGATGCGCTTACTACGTCGCCGAGCAGCTCTGCGAACTTTGCAGCGTGTTCAGCCTCTTCCCAGGCTGCCTTTTCGTAGTACATACCGATTTCGGGATAACCCTCTCTGTGAGCGGCTCTTGCCATTGCAAGATACATACCAACCTCTGTGCATTCGCCTTCAAAGTTTGCCTTTAAGCCTGCGATGATTTCTTCATCTGTTACAGCCTTTGCAACGCCTACCTTGTGCTCGTCAGCGAAAACCAGCTTATCTGTAACTGCCATTTCTGTGAACTTGCTACCGGGAACCTTGCACTGAGGGCAGAATTCAGGAGCCTCGTCACCTTCGTGAACATAACCGCATACAGGACATACCCATTTCTTCATAATTAAAATCTCCTTTTATTAAGTAATTATTCTTGATTTTATCAAAATCAGTAATCGTTACTGATTTGTTGTCTTTATTATACACCATTCAAAACCGAATGTCAATAGTTTTTTGTGAAAAATTTCTGAAAAGTTATTTTTTATTATTTGTGTGATTCATATAAAAATTGAATCTCCTCCGTACCTGTTGGCACGGAGGAGAGCTTATTGGTATTAAGTTACTGTGCTGCCGCCTCGGTATCAGCTGACGCTTCTACCTTTACTGCTTCGTCTGCATTTTCTTCTGTCTTGGGATTCTGCCATTCGTCGAAAAGCTCGAGCACTCTGTCGTAGGTTTCACCGCATACGCCGGGGAGCTTATCCTTACCGCCGTAGGTCTTTGCCGCAAGACCGTAGCCCTTGATGAAGGCATCTCTTAAGGTATCTGCAAATTCTACGTTATCACCGCTTAAAGATTTTGCAAACTCGAAGATTCTCATTGCGGTTGCTTCTGCGCCCCAGTAATCTTCTGTTTCGGTTTCTGTACCTTCTATACCCTCGGGCTTCTTACCTGTAATCTCTTCAAGCTGATCCTTAAGTGCGCCTGAAAGCTCGATTACGTTCTTCTTTGCGCCATGCTTTTCAGCCTGATGAGCAATAAGATTTTCTACAACGCTTGTAAGGTGGTCTGCCTTTGTCTGTGCCACGGAGCCGTTGAACTTTACTTCGGAGTTTTCAACGTCCTTCTTCTGTGCTGACTTCTTTGTATATGCGGGTGTGAAGATTTCATCGCTCTTGACGTACTTGTCTGCGTTATCTGTTGCTAAAGTGCTGTTTGTCTTTTCTGTTGTTGTCTGAACGTTTGTTTTAGCTATCGTTGTCTGATTGATAGCCGCCTGTTCTGCTACCTTTGCTATTTCCATTGAAATCATTCCTTTCATTTACGTATATGTAAGATAACCTAGTATCTCTCATATTTTATATCGGCTGATTATAAGATAAGTTTAGCATATTTTTTTGTAAATTGCAAATATTTTCAAAAAAATTTTTATATTTTTTTCAAAAACCTATTGACAAATGGCTGTAAAGTGATTATACTGTATATATAACACATAAACAGTTGCGGACAAAATTTACCAACGTATTGATTACAGAAAGATTTTGTGCTATACTTAATAGGGTTATAGAATATATATGAAGGAGAACAAAGAAATGTCATTACAGGTAACAAACATTTCAAAGCAGTACGGCAATTTCACCGCACTCAAGGGTTTAACATTTTCCCTTGACGAGCCGGGCGTATACGCTCTGCTTGGCACAAACGGTGCAGGTAAGACTACTGCTATAAGAATAATCCTCGGTATGCTTTCTAAAAACAGCGGCGAGGTATTATGGAAGGGCAAGCCTCTTTCCCCTGTCAGCGAGAAGGTCGGCTACCTTGCAGAAGAGAGAGGCCTTTATCCCAAGTTCAAGATCATGGAGCAGCTCCACTATTTCGCAGAGCTTAAGGGTATGAAGAAGCCTGATATTGACAAGGCCATAGATTATTGGTTTGAAAAATTAGAGCTTAACGATTACCGCACCAAGACGGCTGAACAGCTTTCAAAGGGTAATCAGCAGAAGATTCAGCTGGTAGCGGCGCTTATTGCCGATCCCGAGCTTCTTATTCTTGACGAGCCTTTAAGCGGTCTTGATCCCGTGAACGCAAATCTTTTCAAGGAAGTAATAAACGAAGAGATTGCAAAGAATAAATACATTATAATGTCCTGTCACCAGATGCCCGTAATCGAAGAATTCTGCAACGATATAACGATAATGCATCACGGCAATGCGGTGCTTCAGGGCAATCTCAACGAGATAAAGAAAAGCTACGGCAGAGTAAATCTTTCGGTAAAGGCAGACGGGGATATTCTCCCTCTTGCACAGCAGTGCGGACTTACACCCGTTGCGGTGACACCCTCCAACATAGATTTCAAGATTCAGAGTGAGGATCAGGCAAAACAGCTTCTTAATAAGATAGTAGCGGCGGATATTCCTCTTGTACGCTTTGACTTAAGAGAGCCCAGCCTTCACGAAATATTTGTAGAGCATATAGAAAAAGCAGAAGAGAAGGAGGATAAGGAATGAGCACACACGGATGGCAGAAGGTTTTTAAATTCACTTTTATCCAGCAGTTAAAGAGCAAATCCTTTATTATAAGCTCTGTACTTATCTGCACACTCATCTTTGCGATGATGATATTACTCGGCTTGCTCCCTACCCTTACGGGAGGAGATGATTCTTCCTCAGGCGGCGTTACGGGAGATATCACGATAAACAAGCTGTATATAGTTGATAATTCAGGCATAACCGAAGCGAAGGACTATCTGGATTCCTTCAAGGAAATGAATATAGAAGTAATTGCGGCGGCTGATTCTTCCGAAGCGGAAGGCTACAGTGAAATTGTAAAAAACGGTACCGCCTGCCTGCTTCTTACCTTTGAAAAGCAGGAAAATTATATTTCTATCCACGCTGGCAGACCTGCCGACGAATCCGTTACCTCGGAAGAGGCAAACCATATTGCCGCTATGGCAGAAAGCGTATTCAATTATAAAAGACTTGAGAAATTCGGTCTTGATCAGAGTCAGATTTCCACTGCTCTCGCTCCCACCTCGACAGGTACCTCTGTAATAGGTGAAAAGACGGTAAATCCTATAGTAGAAGCAATCAAGGCAATGGTACCTATGCTGTCCTCCCTTATACTGTTTATACTTATAATCGTATACGGTCAGCTGGTTGCCCAGTCTATTGCTCTTGAAAAGACCTCCAAGGTTATGGAGCTTTTACTGACGTCGGTAAGACCTCTTGCGGTAATTATCGGCAAGATTCTTGCTATGGGAAGTCTGTCCCTGATGCAGTTTATGATGTTCATTTTATCTGGTGTTGCAGGCGGTGCGATCGCAATGCCTATGCTTATGAATTTTGCGGCAAGCTCCCTTACTCCTTCTATCCCCGGCGGTGCCGTTCCTGACGGTGCGGCAGGTGAAGCGGGCGCTGATTTCATAAACGAGCTGTTAGGCTATATCGGAGAGGCACTCAGCGGCTTCAATGCAGTAAGCCTAATCTATATCGTTATAGTGTTCCTTATCGGCTTTATCTTCTTTGCGCTTATTGCGGGACTTATCGGTGCAAGCATCAATCGTTCAGAGGATTTAAACAATGCTATGCAGCCCTTTGCACTTATCGGTGTGGCAGGCTTCTATCTTGCTTACTTCCCCTCTATATTCGCTCCCCTTGAGGAAGGCGGAGAAAATCTCTTTATGACGCTTTCCTACTATCTGCCGATCTCCTCACCCTTCGCACTCCCCTCTGCGATGCTTACGGGAAATATGAATGCGATAGAAGGACTGATATCCATACTGATACTTTTAGTATGTACCGTATTACTTGCTATGCTTGTGGCAAGAATATACGAGCAGGTAATTATGCATACCGGCAACAAGCTCAAAATTTCTGACATCCTTGGAATGGCAAAGAACAAATAATTTATAAGGATATCATTTTATGAAAATCAAAGCTTTATCACTTATTGCAATATCACTTTCAGCCACTGCGGTTTTCGCAGTGGCTAATGTGGCTTTTGCGGATACCTACGAATATGCTGATAATATTTCGGATATATCGGTAACTGTGGCAGACAGTATTCTTGACAGCTCGGATATAAAGACAAGGTATACTTTAAATGAAAAGGGCGAGCTTATCACAGAAAGCTATTACGATATTTATAATTACGACAATCTCACTCTGACGGTAAATTATATATCAGGCGAAAGGATAAGCTATACTTCATCCCAGATAGCGACTCTTTCAGCAAAAACGGGTACTCCCTTTATCATTTCCGACAATCAGGATGAAAGTCCCTGGACAACAGGCACGTATACAGTTACCTGTAGCTTTGCGGATAAAACTGCGGATATCTCCTTTACTGTAAAGGAAAATGATATAAAAACCGTTACAGTTACTCCCTTGCAGGATATCAGCTTTATAAAAGGTCTTGACGGAGAAGAAAAAACGGTAATTTCCGCAGACGGTGATATAGCAGAAATTACAGAATATCCTCTTTCAGAACAGTATTATATATTTGATATAAGCTATACCGACGGCAGCAGTAAAAGATATTCCGATATGGAGCTTTTAAGAGATACCGACCATTCTTTAAAATTTATTCAGCCTGAAGGCGAGCTTTCCTATGGCACTCATACGGCAAGCTGTTACGTAGACGGGGTGAAGGCGGATTTTAACTTTACAATAGCGGAAAACCTTATCGAAAAAATAGAGCTTTATATGACCGATAACGCCGCTACTCTTGACTTTACCACCTGTGGCATTACCGATTATGACGATGAAGGTACGCCCTATCCCAGATTTTTTATAGACAAATCAAAAATCAAGGGAAAAGTTTTCTATAAAGACGGAACTGAAAAGGCTATGTCCTTATCCCAGCTTTGCGTACTGCTGAATGACAGTCTTCTGATTACCGACAGTCAGAAGGATTCACCCTTTAATCAGAACAGGGTGACTGTAAACTGTTCGATAAGAAATATTCCCTGCTCCCTTACCCTTGATATAAATACCGAAGACGTAACTGAAATTTCAGCAGGAAATATCACGCCCTATGAAGCACGTCTTTCCTGGGAAAGAGTATACTGCGCAGGCTATGAGCTTTATAGCTTTGAAAACGGAGCGTGGAAAAAGCTATACGATCTTCCCTTCGGAACTGAAAATATCACTATAAGCGGGCTTACTCCCGATAAAAGCTATAAATATGCGGTACGCTCCTATATTTACAGCGAGAATGGAACAAGAATAAAGGGTACGGCGGTAAATACCACCTTTAAAACTTCTCCCTGGAACGAAGAGATAACTGCCGCCACAGAAAACGTTACGGATACCTCGGCTGAAATCTCCTGGAATAAATCAGAATATGCCGACGGATATATGGTATATATCCTTGAAAACTCAAAATGGCGACTGATAGAAAAAATAAACGATAAGAATATAATCTCCTGCACTATATCGGAGCTTTCCCCCACTACTGATTACAGTATCTGCGTAAAGGCATATAAAAACGCCGATTCGGGTATTATCTACAGAGCAAGCAAGGCGATAAAATTTGTAACCCTGCCTGAAGAAATTAAAAATCCCGTGGTAACAGATAACAAGGAAGACTCGGTAACGCTGAACTGGGATAAGAGCGAGAATGCCGACGGATACATAGTATACGTATACAGCGGCGGAAAATGGCAACATATCGCAGTTTTAAAGGGTAGCGAAAACACCTGCTATACAGCACAGGGACTGGGTAGCGCTTCGGCTCACACCTTTTCTGTAAAGGCATTTAAAAATCATAACGGTAAAACTATTTACAGTAAACCTGTAAAAATAACCGCATACACTACGCCAAAAAAGGCAGAGAATTTCACCGTCACAAATCAGAGTGACAACAGTATAGATATCAGCTGGGATAAGGTGTCAGGTGCAAGTGGCTATGCCCTTTACAGTCTTGAAAGCGGTGGCTGGGTAAGAATAAGCGATATACCCGCTGATAAAACAAGCTATACTCTTTCGGGACTTGAAGCAGGAGCAGTAAAAAAATTCTCACTCAAGGCGTATATAATAGCAGACGGCAAGTATCTTTACGGTACGCCGATAACTCTTGACGCCGTTACATTGCCTGAAGCCATAAGCGGACTTGAGATTTCAAAGACAGAAAGCGACAATGTGACTGCAGTCTGGGATATAAGCGAGGGTGCTGACGGGTATATAGTAAATATCCTTAAGGACGGCAAATGGCCGCTGGTTAAAAGAATAACCTCACCCGACGAGGTAACGGTTACAATAAAGGAGCTTTCGCCTGATACGGAGTATAAAATATACGTAAAGGCATTTAAAAATCACGGCGGAAAAACGATATACGGCGAGGGCGGTATAATAACCTTCCGCACCGCAAAGGCAACGTAAGAAAGGACGTATTATGGAAATCATTGTAGCAGTAGATGAAAATTTCGGTATAGGCAAGGACAATAATCTCCTTGCAAGAATATCACCCGATTTAAAAAGACTCCGCAATTTTACTGTCGGAAATATCATAGTAATGGGAAGCAAGACCTATATGAGCTTTCCCAAAAGACCTCTGCCCGACAGAGAGAATTTAGTTATCACAAGAAGCCCTGAAAATTATCCCGACGTAAAGTGCTTTACCTCGGTAGAGGAATTTTTAGAGTACAGTAAGACTGCCGATAAGCCTATTTTTGTTCTGGGCGGCGGTCAGATATATAAGCAGCTTCTCCCCTACTGCGACAAGGCGCATATAACGAAGATACTCCATAGCTTTGAGGCAGACACCTTCTTCCCGAATTTAGATGAGGATGAGGAGTGGATGATAGCCGAGGAGGGCGAGGTTATAGAAACCGAGCAGTATCCTTTTAAATACGTGACTTATGTGAGGAAGTAATATGTCAGCCCCGAGTAATCGGGGCTGACAGACTGAAGACAAACTCACGCACCGCAAAAATGCGTAAAATTTTGTACTTGTCTTGCAAGCATATAAATATGTGATACAAAAAGTTTAGGGAAGCCGAAAACGGCTTCCCTAAAGCATTTTTGCTTACTTCGTCAACTGCCCCTCAACGTACCTTATGCGAACACTTTGTTGTGCATCGTCGTGATGCACTTTTGGTGTTCGCTTTACGGCATCCTTGCCGTATGTACGCCTGTCGGGGCAGTTTCCTCGTCTGCGTGTGTTTTTCATCGTCTGACAGCGTGTAGACAAGACTTTGTCTACACGCTGTCAGCCCCGCTTATAGCGGGGCTGATTTGTTATCTAGAATGCTTTTTCAAGGCTTCCTTTATTGCTTTTCCGCTACTCTTTTTTTCATATTGTAACGCTTCTATTGTAAGCCAACACATTACTGGAAAATTGTGCAAAATAACAATTGACTTTGCTTTATCGTGGTAGTATAATAGTATGGGAAAATCGTATCAAAAAACGAGCTTTCCCTATAACGTTTTTACGAATATTGCCACGGCAGAATCTGCCGTAGTGTAAAGTAAATCTTAAACTTAATCTGACAGGAGGATTTTATGAAAAACAAATTCATTAAGAAAGCCTTATCCGTCTTTACGGCTATGGCTATGATGTTATCGCTTATGACGGGCATACCGTTTGGCGAGCTTG